>CAYYVD010000185.1:306-10036 GCA_964475045.1 uncultured Desulfobacterales bacterium
TTGTCGATGTCCGACTCGGTGATCACGACGGCTTCTCCGGACTCGGTCTCCTCGGCCGCCGCGATGGTGTACCGGGGAATCTCATCGGAGACGGTGAGGCGAGGGTCGCTCCGGTCGCGGTCGAACTTCCCCTCGTAGCCGATGATCCGGTTCTTGACCAGCTCATAAATGCAGTCGATCAGCCCCGATCCGCAGATGCCCCTGGGCGCGGCGTTTCCGATGGTCTGATAGGACAGCTCGCCGTTCTCGATCTTCACCTTCTCGATGGCCCCCCGCGTGGCCCGCATGCCGCACGCCGTGCCGCCGCCCTCGAAGGAGGGGCCGGCCGAGGCCGAGCAGCACACCAGCCAGTCGCTGTTTCCGATCACGATCTCCCCGTTCGTGCCGATGTCGATGAGACCCTGGATGGCCTCCTGCTCCGCGATTCCGGAGGAGATGACGCCGGCGACGATGTCGCCGCCCACGTAGGAAGCCACACTGGGGAGCACCTCCAGGATGCCCTGGGGGTGAATCCGGATCCCGATGTCCGAGGCCGGAATCTGGGGATAGGCGTCCGCCGTGGGCACGTAGGGTTCCATGCGAATGGCGCAAGGGGTCAGCCCGAGCAGGAGATGGCTCATGGTGGTGTTGCCGGCGGCGGTCATGGCGAAGATCTCCTCCCGCCGAATTCCCTCCCGTTCGATGAGGGCGCCGATCAGGTCGTTGATGTTCTCGACCACCGCCTCCTGCAGGGGGAGGAGACCCGACTTGTCCTTGCGGCACGCATAGATCATGCGGGAGATCACGTCCTCCCCGTACTGGGCCTGCATGTTGTGGGCGCCTTCCACGGCGAGGGCCCGGCCGGTGCGCAGGTCCACGAGCTGGGCCACCACCGTGGTGGTGCCCACGTCCACGGCCAGGCCGTAGTGGCTGCCCGTGGTGTCCCCGGCCTCCACCTTCTGAATCTTGTAGCCCCGGTTTTCCTGGATCACGGTGACCGTCACCTTCCAGTCGTTGTCGCGAAGCAGGTCGGAGAGTTTCCGGAGGCAGGGCAGGGAGATCTGGTAGGAATGCCACCCGATTCGGCGGCGAAGCTCCCGCGAGACCCGTTCGATGTCCGTGATGTTGTCCTCCAGCGAAGGGGCGGGGAGCTCCAGGAAGACCTTCCGGGCGAGCGGCTTGAGCGGGTAGACCGCCAGCCCGTGCTCCTCCCGGACCACCACGTCCTCTCCCTCCACCACCTCCTCACGGGTCTCCCCGGTCATGATCTGCTCGTCCTCGAGCATGGACTCCGGAGGCACCTCCACGGTGATCTCGTCGTGGACCTCGGTCTGGCAGGCGAGCACATAGCCCTGCTCCAGCTCCTCCGAAGAGAAGAAGGCCGCGGCGTTGGTGTCCTGCCGGGCCGCGCCCGCGACCACCCGGACGCGACACTCCCCGCAGACCCCCTCCCCGCCGCAAAGGTTGTTGATGTACACCCCGGCCTTCTGGGCGGCCTCGGCCAGGGTGGCTCCTTCATCGACCTCCACGGATCGGTCGAACGGGAGGAAGGTGACGCGAAAGATCTTCATGCGTGACTCCGTCGAGTATCGCGGCCGGTCGTCCCGGCGTCATGCGTGAGCAAACAGGGAAGCCCCGGCCGGAACGTCCACGTCCCTTTCGGGGCCGGAGTGTGTTCCGTATACCACGGACCGGAGCCGGGCCGCAAGTTGGAGGTTAAGGAATGGCCCCAACCCCGCATTGACAACACGACATATAGGCCCGTATCATGGTCAACACCCAAGATAGGAGACCCTGGGAGGGGACCATGGCCGAGGAACGCCAGAAGATCACCGCGCTGCCCTTCGGGCCGCAGGACGCCTCCGCCGCGCGCGCGGAGGCTCGGCGGGAGCACCCGCTCTCCGAGAACGCCCTCACCGTCCTGGAGCGCCGCTACCTCAGAAAGGACGACGAAGGCCGACCCCTCGAGACCCCCGGCCAGATGTTCCGGCGCGTCGCGCGGCACGTGGCATCGGCGGAGCGGGGGTACGGCGACGGCGGGCGGGAGCAGGAGATGGAGGAGACCTTCCACCGGATCATGACGGAACGGACCTTCCTCCCCAACTCCCCCACCCTGATGAACGCGGGCCGGCGTCTGGGACAGCTCGCCGCCTGCTTCGTCCTGCCAGTGGAAGACAGCATGGAGGGGATCTTCGACAGCCTGAAGAACGCCGCGCTGATCCACAAGTCCGGCGGCGGGACCGGGTTCAGCTTTTCCAGGCTGCGTCCCAAGAACAGCCGCGTGGGCACCACCGGGGGCATTGCATCCGGCCCGGTGAGCTTCATGAAAATCTTCAACACGGCCACCGAGCAGGTCAAGCAGGGGGGCACCCGGCGGGGGGCCAACATGGCGGTGCTCCGCGTGGACCACCCCGACATCCTGGAGTTCATCGACTGCAAGCGACAGCACCGCCAGCTCAACAACTTCAACATCTCCGTGGCCGTCACCGGCGCGTTCATGTCCGCCGTCCGGGAGGGCGGCCGCTACGACCTGATCGACCCGCGTTCGGGAAAGGCGGTTCGCACCCTGCGCGCCGCCGATGTGTACGCCGCGCTCACCGAGCGGGCCTGGGAGAACGGGGACCCGGGCATCCTGTTTCTGGACCGCATCAACCGCGACAACCCCACGCCGGAGCTCGGGACCATCGAGAGCACGAACCCCTGCGGAGAGCAGCCCCTTCTTCCCATGGAGGCCTGCAACCTGGGATCCATCAACCTGGCCCGGTTCGTGGTCGAGCGTACGTGCGGTCCCGCGGTGGACTACGATGGACTGAGGGAGATCATCCGGGTGGCGGTGCGCTTTCTGGACAACGTGATCGACGTCTCTCGGTACCCGCTGCCCGCCATTCGGGACAGGGTCCTCGGGAACCGCAAGATTGGCCTCGGGGTCATGGGGTTCGCCGACCTGCTGTTTCGACTCCGCATCCCCTACCACTCCGGGGAGGCCCTCTCCCTGGGCGAGGAGATCATGGCCTTTTTTCAGGCCGAGTCCCGGGAGGCCTCCCGGGCCCTGGCTCGCGAGCGCGGCCCGTTTCCCAACATCGACAAGAGCATCTACCGGGACCGGGAGGACGCGCGGTTCCGGAACGCCACCACGGTCACCATCGCGCCCACCGGCACCCTGAGCATCATCGCCGGGTGCTCGAGCGGCATCGAGCCCCTCTTCGCCCTGAGCTTCGTCCGCCGGGTCATGGACAATGACGAACTGATCGAGGTGAACCCCTGGTTCGAGGCCGCGGCCCGCGAGCGGGGTTTTTACAGTCCCGCCCTCATGGACGCCGTAGCCAGGGCGGGGACCCTCGAGCGCGTCGAAGGCATCCCGGAGGATGTCCAGACGGTCTTTGTGACGGCCCACGACGTCACCCCCGAGTGGCACGTCCGCATGCAGGCCGCCTTTCAGAAGTACACGGACAACGCGGTGAGCAAGACGGTGAACCTCCCCCGCGACGCCACGGTGGAGGACGTGCGAAGGGTCTACGAGCTCGCCTGCGAGCTGGGCTGCAAAGGGGTGACCATCTACCGTGACGGCAGCAAGGAGAACCAGGTCCTCCGATTCGGGCAGGAGGGCTCCCCGGACTCGGGCCTGCCGGGAGTGCTCGAACGACCGGAAACCCTGGAGGGCTTTACCACCAAGATGGTGACCGGCCTCGGCAACCTGTACGTCACGGTGACCGAGCTGAACGGAAAGCCCTTCGAGGTCTTCGCCACCATCGGCAAATCGGGCCGCTCCACCACCGCCAAGACCGAGGCCATCGGCCGCCTCGTCTCCCTGGCCTTTCGCTCCGGCGTGGACGCGCAGACCGTCGTCGACCAGCTGAAAGGCATCGGCGGCGAGCACCCGGTGTTTCAGAAGGACGGCCTGGTGCTCTCCATTCCGGACGCCATCAGCCGCGTTCTGGAAAACCGCTACCTCAAGGAGGGCACCGCGCCCCGCCGAAAGAAGGAGAACAGCCTCCTCGGTGAAACCTGTCCCGAGTGTGGACAGACCATCAGCTTCGAGGAGGGCTGCATGACCTGCCACTTCTGCGGGTTTTCCAAGTGCGGCTAGGGCTTCGCTTGCCCCGATCCTCACCATCCCAAATCCCTGGAGAAGCCGACATGACCACCACCCGACCGCTTCGCACCATCCTCTTCATCTCCAGCGGCGGCTCCGGTCGCGCCCCCATGGCCGCCCGCTTCGTCCACGAGCTGTTCGGCGACCGGTATCGCGCTGCGAGCGCCGGCATCGACCCTCGGGAGCCGGACGACCTTGTGGCGGAGGTCATGCAGGAGACGGGACTGGACCTTCCCGGCCACCGCCCGCTCAAGGCCTCGGAACTCACCGCCATTCCAGTGGACTACCTCGTCACCCTGTGCGACCGGGCCAAGAAGGTCTGCCCCATGTTCGCCGCCTGCGGCATCTCCTTTCACAAGAGGTTTTCCGACCCCGCCTCTTTTCCCGAGGATCCGGATGCACGGCGGAATGCCTACCGCTCCCTTCGGGACGACATTCGCGACTGGGTGGAGCAAACCTTCGGATGAGCTCGTTTCTGAACGGGAAACGCAGCAGTGCCCCGAGCGTGATGTACGGATGGGCGCGAGCTCACCTGCGGTATTGACAGGCGTGCCGGGTTGACTTATATTGTAGGTTTCGTGATCGGGATCGGCACAAAATCATTCCGATTTCCAGGATCTTAGACGAGATCACCACAACGAGGGGGTTTGCCATGACGGGGCTCCCGGTCGGCACGGAAGGCCGCCGGGAACCCGGCCAGGGAGATTCACAGATTGCGGCACCGGTCCAGACCGTACAACGCGCCCCTTCACCGGCGGTGGAGGTTTTGGTGCGCGGTCCTGATGCGGCCTCTGCGCAAGCTACCAACTCCCGTCTTCATGGCGATGTACGCTGGTAGCTTGTTTTTTTTCGGCGGAGTGCAAACCGCCCCCCCCGGCCGGAGGGTGCCGATCGCGGAAAGAGGAGCGCGCACATGAAATCACTGGGAACCCACCTGATCCTCGAGCTGGAGGGGTGCCCCCCGGCCGTTCTGGACGACCGGGAGACCGTTCACCGCGTCATGACCGAGGCCGTGGAGGCCTCCGGCGCCACTCTGATTCGGCCCTTTTTTCACCAGTTCGCACCCCAGGGCGTCAGCGGCGTCATCATCATCTCCGAGTCCCACTTCTCCATCCACACCTGGCCGGAGTACGGCTACGCGGCCGTGGACATCTTCACCTGCGGAGATCAGATCGACATGGACACCGCCCTGGACACGCTTCGCAAGGGCTTTCAGGCGGGGTCCGTTCAAAAAATGCTCCTGACGCGCGGTATGCTCGACCTTCCCGACGAGATGATCCGCCACAAGCCCGAGCGAGACCTCTACTGCGCGCCGGAGACCTGATTGCCCGCACTTCGACGCGCGGCCTAGGCGGGCCGCTGATCACAAACCGAAAACGTTCCCTTGCCCATCGAGGGGTTGCACCGTGAATGAGACAGTCCCGGGCGGAACCATTCGAGAGGGCGCCCTCTTTCTGGAGGAGCCCGAGCTGGACGGGCACTACGGTCTCGCCGTCCGCCTGGATCGGGTCCTGCTTCGCAAGCAGACCCCGTTTCAGGAGTTGGTGGTGGCCGAGGCCGGCCCCCTGGGCCGGATGCTCCTCCTCGACGGCAACATCCAGGTCACCGAGTTCGACGAAACCGGCTACCACGAGATGCTCGTCCACGTGCCCCTCCTCAGCCATCCGGCCCCGCAACGGGTGCTCGTGGCGGGGGGCGGGGACGGAGGAACCCTCCGCGAGGTGCTCCGCCACCCCGAGGTGAGGCACGCGGACCTTTGCGAGATCGACGGGGAGGTCATCGAGGCCGGCCGGCGCTTCTTCCCCGGTCTTACCCGCAGCCTGGACGATCCCCGGGTCTCCGTGCACGTGGCCGACGCCACGGGGTTTGTTCGCGACAACCCGGAGGGGTGGGACGTGATTCTGGTGGACAGCTCCGACCCGGTGGGACCTGCGGTGGGGATCTTCGACGACGCCTTTTACCGCGATCTTCGACGTGCACTCCGCCCCGGGGGCCTGACGGTGATCCAGGCCGAGTCCTGCTTCGTGTTCGGGGACCTGGTGAGGTGCCTGTCCCGGGCCTTGGCCGGTCTGTTTCCCCTCTCGGCTTACTACCACACCCTGGTGCCCACCTACACGACCGGAGTCATCGGTTTCGCCCTCGGCTCTCTGGGCCCCGACCCCCTCGCCGGCCCCCCCGACCCGGAAAGGGTCCGAGCCCTCGGTGCCCTCGACTTTTACACCCCGGCCCTCCACCGGGCCTGCTTCGCCCTTCCCCGGCGCTTTCTGCGGCTCCTTCCCGAGGCCGCGGCCCGCCGTCAGGAAGCGTTCGATTGACCCTTTCAAGCCCGGCCCTCCAACTCCTCCTTGAGCCGGCGCGTCATGAGATCCCGGACCGCGTCGCGGGGGTCCTTGTCCTCGTAGAGCAGGTGGAAGACCTGGTCGGCGATGGGAAGCTCCACCCCGGTCCGGCGTCCGAGCTCGAAGGCCGAGCGGGCGGTCTTCACGCCCTCGGCCACCATGTTCATGGAGTCGGTCACCTCCTCTAGGCGCATGCCCCGACCGATCTCGAGGCCCACGGTGCGGTTCCGGCTCAGGTCCCCCGTGCAGGTGAGGACCAGGTCCCCCATGCCGGCCAGTCCGGCCAGCGTGTGGGGGTTCCCTCCCAGGGCCACGGCCAGGCGGGTGATCTCCGCCAGGCCTCGGGTGATGAGGGCGGCCCGGGCGTTGCTCCCGAAACCCAGACCGTCGGACACCCCGGCTCCAATGGCGATCACGTTCTTGAGCGCGCCGCCCAGCTGGGTCCCCACCAGGTCCTGGCTGGCGTACACCCGGAACGCCTCGGTGGAAAAAACGCCTTGAAGACGCTTGCCCTGGACCGCGTCGGGGCACGCCAGGGTGACGGCGGTAGGCCGCCGCTCGGCCACCTCCCGGGCGAAGCTCGGTCCGGCCAGGCAGGCAAAGCGGTCCGGGTCCAGACCGGGCAGCTCCTGGCGCACCACCTCGGAGACCGTCATCAGGGTGTCGTTCTCGATCCCCTTGGTCCCGGTCATGAGACCCGCACGGGGCGGCAGGACCGGACGGATCCCTCGAATCACGTCTCGAATTCCATGGGAAGGAACCACGAGGACCACCAGGTCCCGACCCTCCAGGGCCTCCTCGTAGGACCCCACGGCAAGGAGGCCCGGGTTCAGGCGAACGCCCGGAAGGAACATCCGGTTCTCCCGCTCCTCCAGGATCTGCCGCAGGACCTCCTTCTCGCGCACCCAGAGGGAGACGGCGTGGCCCTTTTCCACCAGGAGGTCGGCCATGGCGGTTCCCCAGCTGCCCGCCCCGATCACGGCGATCCGCCAGGCCCCAGACCCTTTCGAGCCGTCGTCCCGTGCGTCGATTTCGGCGGATTCGGAGCGCCCGGCCGGCATCAGTCCTCCTCCTCTTCCATGACCTTGGCCACGGCCACCACCTTCTCTCCCTCGGCCAAGTCGATCAGCTTGACGCCCTGGGTATTGCGCCCTCGGACGGAGATGTCTCCCACCCGGAAACGAATGATCTTTCCCTGGCCTGTGATGATCATGAGTTGATCCTGGTCGGTCACCTGATAGGAGTAAACCACCGGCCCGTTGCGTTCCGAGGTCTTGATGGTGAGGATGCCCTTGCCGGCGCGGCTCTGGATCCGGTACTCCTCGGTGCGGGTCCGCTTCCCGAACCCGTTCTCCGTGACCGTGAGGATGGTGGCTCCCTCCCGAATGACCTCCATGCTCACCACCTCGTCGTCGCCCTCCAGCCGGATGCCGATGTTCCCTGAGGCCACCCGGCCCATGCTCCGAAGGTCGCTTTCGGGGAACCGGATCGACTTGCCGGCCCGCGTGGTCATGAAGATGTCCTCCTCCCCGCTGGACACCCGAACGCTGATGAGCTCGTCTCCCGGGTTGATCCGGATCGCCGCGATCCCGCGGGTCATGGGACGGCTGTAGGCCTTGAGCTCGGTCTTCTTGACCAGCCCTTTGCGCGTGGCCATGACCACGTGGTCGCCCTCGTGGAATTCCCGCACGGCCAGGGTCGTGGCCAGGCGCTCTCCCCGCTGGAGTTCCAGGAAGTTGACCAGGGCCTTGCCCCGGGACGTTCGTCCGGCCTCCGGAATCTCGTGCACCTTTTTCCAGTACACCCGCCCCTTGTTGGTGAAGAACAACAGGGTGTCATGGCTGGAGGCGACGAAAAGCAGCTCCACGAAGTCCTCGGCTTTCGGCCGGACCCCGGTCATCCCTTTGCCGCCGCGGCGCTGGGCACGGTACAGGCTGATGGGGTTGCGCTTGATGTATCCCAGGTGGCTGACCGTCACCACCATGTCCTCCTCGGCGATGAGGTCCTCATCCGCCAGGTCGCCGCTCTCGGCCAGGATCTCCGTTCGCCGCTCGTCGCCGTATTTTTCCTGGACCGCCCGGGTCTCCTCCTTGATGACGTCCAGGACCATGGCCTTGCTTCCGAGGATGGCCCGGTACCGCTCGATGTCGTGAATGAGCTGCCGGTACTCGGCTTCGATCTTCTCCCGCTCGAGCCCCGTCAGGCGCTGCAGGCGCATGTCCAGGATGGCCTGGGCCTGGGCCTCGGAGAACTCGTACTCCTCCATGAGCCGGCTCTTGGCTTCCTTGGGGTCCGAGGAGGAGCGGATCAGCTCGATGATGTCGTCCAGAAAGTCCAGGGCTTTTTTCAGGCCTTCCAGGATGTGGGCTCGCTCCTCGGCCTTGCGCAGATCGTACAGGGTCCGGCGGATGATGATCTCGCGGCGGTGGGAGACGAAGTGCTCGAGGATCTCCTTGAGGTTCAGGACCTCCGGCTTGCCGTTCACGATGGCCAGCAGGATCATCCCGAAGGAGGTTTCCATCTGGGTGTACTTGTAGAGCCGGTTGAGGATGACCAGGGCTCGAGCGTCCTTCTTGATCTCGATGACCATGCGCATGCCGTCGCGGTCCGACTCGTCCCGGATGTCGGAGATGCCGTCGATCTTCTTCTCCTTGACCAGATCGGCGATCTTCTCGAGCAGCTTGTTCTTGTTCACCAGGTAGGGAATTTCGGAGACGACGATGCGCTCGCGGGTCTTCCCCACCATCTCCACGAAGGCCCTGGCCCGAACCCTCACGATGCCCCGCCCGGTCCGGTAGGCCTCGAGCGCGCCGTTTCGTCCCAGAATGAACCCGGCCGTGGGGAAATCCGGCGCCGGAATCAGCCGGGCGAGCTCGTCCACCGTGACTCCCGGCTCTTCGATCAGCCTCTCGATGGCGGCGCACACCTCCCCCAGGTTGTGGGGAGGAATGTTGGTGGCCATGCCCACGGCGATGCCCGAGGAGCCGTTGACGAGCAGGTTCGGAATGGTGGTGGGCAACACCACGGGCTCCATGAGGGAGCCGTCATAGTTCTGCTGGAACTCCACGGTCTCCTTCTCGATGTCCGAGAGGAAATCCTGGGCGAGCCGGGTCATGCGCACCTCGGTGTACCGCATGGCCGCGGGCGGATCCCCATCGACGGATCCGAAGTTCCCCTGTCCGTCCACCAGGGGGTAGCGCATGGAAAAATTCTGGGCCAGACGAACAATGGTGTCGTAGACCGCGGCGTCTCCGTGGGGATGGTACTTTCCGATCACGTCCCCCACCACGCGGGCGGACTTCTTGTAGGGCCGGTCGTG
>CAYYVD010000186.1:0-10005 GCA_964475045.1 uncultured Desulfobacterales bacterium
TGGATCCTCCCCCTCCCGCATAAAAACGCTCATCTGCCGGAACCTCGTCCCTCTCGGCTCCCACGATGCTGCCCAGAGCCCAGCGGGTGGCCAGGACGAGGTCCGGGTTCCGGGTGAGTTCCAGGTAATGGGTCAGACTGGCGTACCCGCGCACAAAGCCGGTCTGCGCCTCCAGGACCTCCACAAAGGGGGTCAACCGCCCCCCCAGCCGCCACCCCTTCCGGGGGCTGAGGAGATCGTCGCTAGTGTCCCAGTCGATGCGCAGCGGCAGGGAGAGCAGGCCATACGTCGCCTCGACCCCTCGCTGATCCACGCTGGACACCTTGAGGCCCACACCGCCGCCTGCAACGATCCGGTCCGTCAGTTGACGTTCCAAACCGACGGCGGTGCGAAAACGGCGGCTGTCGTAAGCCTCGAGGCTCTCCACGCCCGCGTCCGCCTCGGCCAGAAGGGACTGGTCCGGACGCAGGAACTCGGGCTTGCGAAAGACGCCCTCCAGCTCGCTCAAGTCCGGCGATGCCGTGGCCTCCAGGGAAAGCCGCTCCGCTCGTCCGAACAGGTTCCTGTGCTTCCAGGAGCCTTGAATACCCGGGCCTTCGTCGGTGCGGTAGCGGAAGCCCAGGGCCACGGTCCGGGGCTTGCGCTCCTTGAGCTCCACCTGAACCGGGACACGCCCTTCCTCGTCCAGGGACTCCGCCGGTCTCACGCTCACCATGGCGAACAGCCCGGTTCCCATCAGGCGGTCCCGGGTCTGATCCAGCAGAGCGGCGCTGAACCGGTCGCCGGGCTTCCAGGCCAGCTTGCCGCGCACATAGGACGGTTCGACGCGTTCGAGGCCCGAGATCCGGGCCGAGCCGAAACAGGCCTTCGGCCCCGGCCTCACGGTCAGCTCGACCCGGACCGTCCGGACCTTGTGATTCACCACGGCCCGGGGCCGCTCGGCCCCGGCAAAGGGGTGCCCATGGTTTTTCAGCACGCGGAGCACATGGTCCCTGGCCTGGAGGACGTCAGCGGCCCGGGCCGGGGCTCCGGCGTCGAGCGGCGCCGGATCCTGGTCCTCGAGCACCGGGGACTGAAAGGGGCTCTCGCCCGAGGGGAATCTCAGGTCCACCGAGGCGATCTCGTAGAGTGGGCCCGCATCGACCTGGAACACCACCTCCGCTTCAGGGTCGCCTTCCACCACCTTCGCGGACACCTCCGCTCCGTAGTAGCCCTCCGAGCTCAGGACCTCCTTCATGCGGGAGGCGTCCTCCCGTGCGCGTTTCCGCAGCAGCTCCACGCTCGCCGGAGGGCGGTCGCGCAGGGAAAAGGCGTCCGCTACGTCCTTCAGGAGCCCTTGGATCCGGGGGTCCGGGGCTCCCTGGATGCGCGGGGTGTAGTCGAGACCGAAGGCCGAAGGCAGGAAGGCAAAAACAGCCAGCAAGATCGTTCCACAGGCGAGGGCGATCCTCTTGCGCTCGACTCGGACCTGCGTGATCCGACGGAGTGAATGGACACTGGAGGCGGCGAGGTCGCAGGTCATGGGAAGGGAAACATCCTGCAAGGGAGACGATTCAAGAAGTGCTGACAGCGTCTCTTCTCAAGATATCGTAGTAGTTCCGAATCCGCTTGACGTACCGGACCGGCTCTGTTCCCCGGCAGTAGCCGTGCTCGGTGCGCCGGTAGTACCTGGGGTAGCGCAGCAGGGGGAGCACCTGCTGGAGTGCGGACCAGCTGTCGGGATTCATGCCCATCTCCGCCGACAGCCTCTGGGCGTCGCGGACGTGCCCGTACCCCACATTGTAGCTGGCCAGGGCGATGAGGGTCCGATCCGGCTCCCGGGCGTTTTCGAAACGATCGTACAGCTTCTTGAGATAGCGGACGCCCCCGCGAATGGCCTGGTCCGGCACGAGGCGGTCCTTGACCCCCATCTCTCTGGCCGTCACCTCGGTGAGCTGCATGATTCCCCGCACCCCGGTAGGGCTGAGGGCGTTGGGGTCGAAGTGGGACTCCTGGTACACCATGGCCGCGATCAACCGCCAGTCGAACCCGTGGGCGTCCGCCGCCTTCTGGATGGTGTCCCGAAACTTCGGAAGGCGCGAACGGATCCTGCGATGATACTTGCGCAGATCGACATAGTCGAAGATCTCTACGTTTCCATAATACCGTTCATGGATCTTGGCGTAGGTGCCGTCCTCCATGATCCGCTCGAAGAAGGCGTTGATGGCCTCTCTCAGGCCCACGTCCCGCTTCCGGACGGCCCAGCCCAGGACCTGGGGCTCCTCCAGAGGAAAGGTCACCTTGACCTCGGGGTAGTAACGCCGGTTGATCAAGGCGATGTTCGAGTCCGCCACGGTCACCAGGATCTCCTTCTCGGCCACCATGCGAATGAACTCCTCGGTCGGCACCTCGTCGTGAAGCCGCACCTGGATGTCCATACCGCGCTCTCGAAGCTCCCGCAAGCGCTCCTCGTAGGAGGTCCCTCTGCGCACGTAGATGGTCTTTCCGTTCAGATCCTCCATCTCGTCCAGGTTGTAGTTGCTCTGATGGACGATGACCCGCTGCTGTACCGTGAGATAGCCGTTGGAGAAAGCGGCCAACTCCCGCCTCCTGGGCGTGACGGTCAGGCTCGCGGCGACGAAGTCCCCTTTTCCGCTCCTCAGATCTTTGAACAGGTCCTGCCAGTCGGGGGTGCGGACGCGCAGCTTCACACCCAGGGAGTCGGCGAACGCCTTGGCCAGTTCGTACTCGAACCCCATGGGGGCGTCCTGGTAGTTGTAATAGCAGTGCCCGTTGTTCCGGGTGAGCACCGTGACCTCGCCCTTCTCCTGGATACGCGCCAGAGAGGTCTCGCCCGTTCGGGACGCAAAAATCCACACCCCGACGAACAGGGCACCCACGATCGCCAGGACCAGCCATCGGGTCTGTTTCGCCTTGGGCGACGGTTTCATGACGTTCAACCCGCCTCACGCTCGGAGCCGGCCTGCTGCTCGAGCCTGGCGAGACGCTGCTTCAGCGCTTGCGTTTCCTTTCGAAAGGCACGATTCTTCAGGGCCTGCCGGGCCAACTTGGGCAGGGTCAGCACCGCCACCACCGCACCCCCCGTCAGGGCCGCATAGGCGATGAGGCCGGTGAGCGACATCTCGAACACCCAGCCGAGAAACGTGAGCTCAATGGGGGCCGGGTTCTGAATGCCGGCGATCACCAACCCCATGAGCAGGATAAACGTCACAACCAGAGAGAAGTACATGGGTCGTCCCCCGGGATCCCTCCTGCCCCGGAGCGATGCAATCGGACCGCTCCGAGAAAGACAACGGACAAGAGGCCTTAAGATACGTCGTCGAATCCGTGCGTCAAGTCACAAGAACAAGCCCGGATGGTTGAGCCTACCACAAATCCATCTGGCGCGCATGGGGCGAATCCGGTATTCTGAGCGGATCGGCGCCCCCCTCCGGGCGGGTGTAGATGGAGACGCACTCGATGGTGTGAATCATGCGTTTCCTGGCGACCTCCCGGCGGCGGGCCTCCCGTGGAGCGCTTCCTGGGGGTGATCCCGAAGGGGCAGACCTTGATGCAGACCCCGCAGATGGGGACCTCGATGGAGGGCATGGCGGTGAACTCCTCCGTGAGCTCCTCCCGCCACCGGTCGAAGTGGAGGGCCTCGTTTCTCCGGCTGCAGCGGGACCGCGTGGACATTCCCTCGATCGCTCCGGCCGTCTCCAGGACGGCGATCCCGGATGTCGAGCGGCCGGCCATGATCCTCCTCCCATCGTCCCGCCATGGGGTTCTCCAGAGGACCACACGAGAAGACGCGAAAAGACACCTGCATGCCATGCGGCACCCGCGCGGGATGCGGGGCCGCATCTGAAGTTGACAATCGAATCGGTATTGGTTCTGATACCTCGAGAACGCAGGCTACCGTGCCAGGACGGCGAAGGAAGGCACGCGGCCGACCGGTCCCGAGACAAAAGGAGAGGACCCATGCAGTACGACACCGCCCTTCGGGCGTACACGGCCAAGCGGATCGAGGAGATCGAGACCGCGGACATCCTCGTGGGAATCCCCTGTTACAACAACGAGAAGACCATCGCCCACGTCATCCAGATGGTCACCCACGGCCTCCACAAGCACTACAGGGATCGGCGCTGTGTCATCCTGGTGGCCGACGGTGGTTCCACGGACGACACCCGGGAGGCGGCCCGGGATTTCGAGATCAAGCCCTGGCAGGAGAAGATCATCTCCATCTACCGCGGTCCCGGAGGCAAAGGCACGGCCCTTCGTAGCGTGTTCGAAGCGGCCTACCGCCTGCGGGTCAAGGCCTGCGCCGTGGTGGACTCGGACCTGCGCAGCATCACACCGGACTGGATCCGATACCTCATGGAGCCCGTTCTGGAGAAGGGGTATCAATTCGTGGCCCCGGTCTATGTCCGCCACAAGTACGACGGCACCATCACCAACAACATCGTCTACAACCTGACCCGGGCCCTTTACGGCAAGCGGATCCGCCAGCCCATCGGCGGGGATTTCGCCATCACCCGGGACGTGGCCAAGTTCTACATCGACCAGGACGTCTGGACCACGGAGGTGGCCCGCTTCGGTATCGACATCTGGATGACCACCAACGCCGTCACCCAGGCTTTTCGCATCTGCCAGGCCAACCTGGGGGTGAAGATCCACGACGCCAAGGACCCGGGCACCCACCTTGGTCCCATGTTCCGGCAGGTGGTCTGGACGGTCTTCAGCCTCATGGAACGATACGAGACCCACTGGAAAGGGATCCGCGGCAGCGAGCCCCTGGAGACCTTCGGATACGAAGGCTCGCCCGACCCCGAGCCGGTGTCCGTCAACCTGGAGGGCATGATTCAGCTCTTTCGCAAGGGATATCAACAGTTCTCGTCCCTGTGGAGGGAGATCTTCTGTCCCGACTGCTTCGCTCGAATCGAGGAGTGCGCCGGCATGAAGAGTGAGGACTTTCACCTGCCCACGGACGTGTGGGTCCAGATCCTCTACGAGCTGGCCGCCGTCTTTCACACCTGGACCGTGAACCGTGATCAGCTGGTGGACCTGGTCACCCCCTTGTACTACGCCCGTGTGGCGACCTTTGTCCGTCAGACCTGGGACATGTCCTCCCAGGAGGCCGAAGCCCTGGTGGAGGAGCAGGCCCTGCGTTTCGAGGACCGGAAGGACGAGCTGGTCCGGATCTGGGAGGAGAAGTCCCGCGAGCAGGCCCTGGTCGACCGCAACCTCTAGCCGGCCCGAGGACCCTGCCATGCCGTCTTCCAAGAGAAACCCCGGCCCAGAGGCCGAAGCATCAAGGGAACGCTTTTCCCGAAAGGCGTCTCGAGTATCCGGCAACCTCCTTCTCATCTTCTTCGGCTGCCTCGTCTTCGCCGTGGGCCTGCAGGCGGTGGTGATCCCCCATGCCTTTCTGAGCGGAGGGGTGGTGGGTGCGGCCCTGATCATCCAGTACCTCTGGCCCGCCCTGCCCATGGGACCGGTCTACTTCATCCTGAACATCCCCCTGCTCCTTCTGGGCTGGTTCACCGTGAGCCGCCGGTTCATGGTGTACAGCATCGCCGGCATGGTGCTCTTCTCGGCGGCCTGCACCCTGGTCCGCCCCCTGCCGTTCGCCATCCGGGACCCCATCCTGGCCGCGCTCCTGGGCGGGGTCATCTGCGGCGCCGGGAGCGGCCTCATCCTTCGCTCCCTGGGCTCGGCCGGAGGACTTGATATTCTTGCGGTGTACCTGAACCGGCGCTTCGGGCTCCGTCTCGGAACGGTGTTCTTCGGCGCCAACGCCTTGGTGCTGGCGGCGGGGGCCTACCTGCACGATCTGGAGAAGGCCCTCTACTCCATCATCTTCGTCTACACGAGCGGCGCCGTCCTCGATGCCATCCTGGCGGGCTTCAATCGCCGCAAGCTCGTCTACATCATCTCGGATCAGGCCCGGGAGATCGCCGACCGCATCATGCACCGGGTCAACCGGGGAGTCACCCTGCTTCAGGGGAAAGGGGCCTTTTCCGGCAAGGACAAGGAGATCATCCTGACCATCACCACCATGTCCGAGCTGCCTCAGCTCAAGGCCCTCATCTTCGCCGTGGACGCCGAGGCCTTCGTGATCGTGAACGACACCCTCGAGGTCCTCGGAAAGCGGCACGGCCGGCTGAAGGTGTACTGAGGAAACCCGGCCCTCAGGAGGCGCCCTGCCGGAGGGACGCGGCCCTTTTCGGGCCGCCCCGGCCCACGGTGCCGAGATAGATGGCACACAGGGCCAGCAGGGCTCCTGCAACCTCCGTCAGGGTCGTGGGCCGGGAGAAAAAAAGCACGTCCCAGACAAAGGCCAGGGTGGGTTGGAGCAGCAGGACGAGGCCCACCCGGGACGCCTCCATGCGGCCGATGCCGCTCGTGATGAGCAACCACCCCAGGACCTGAGAGACCACCCCGTAGGCCGCGAGCACGAGCCAGCTGCGCAGACCGGGTACGGCAAAGGACTCCCCGTGGGCGCTGGAGAGCACCCCCAGAAACAGCCCCGTGAACAGGGTCGCCAGCGTAATGGTGGCGAAGGTGGAGCCGGATTGCTGTGCCATGCGGAGAAACAGGATGTACCCGGTGTAGCAGAAGGCGGCCACCAGCCCCAGCACCACCCCCAGGCGATAGTCCCCGCTGAATCCCGCCCAGTGGAGCCCGACGATGAGGTAGAGCCCGGCCACGGCCAGTGGAATCGCGACCACGATCTTCCAGGTCAGACGCTCGCGGAACACGAGCACGCCCACGGCCGCCATGAAGAAGACCTGGAAGTTGGCCAGGAGCGTCGCAAGGCCCGGCCCCACGAACAGAATGCAACGGTGCCAGACCGCCAGGTCCAGGGCCAGCGAAAAGCCGCTGATCGCCGTCAGGAACAGCTGCCACCAGCCTCGAAAGAATCGCTCGCCCTTCAGCCGGGTCAGGACCACGAGGAGCCCTCCGCCGATCACCATGCGATAGAAGGCGGACACCGTGGGCTCGGTGCCGGCCAGGGTGACGAACACGGCGGAAAAGCTGATCAGGGAGGCCCCCGCGGTCACGCGGAGGGTGGCGCGGGCCCGCCGATCCCTGGATGCCCTTGGGTGCCCCTTCACTCGAAATCGCACTCCCTGGTGTATGGTTCCGCAAGTACGATGACGTCTTCTTCCCGTCTTCGGCTCTTCGTGATCTTCGTGGTAAACGTCCATGACCAGGCTTTCTCACCTGCTCACCCCCGAGGATGAAAATCGGCCCTGGCAGCCGGCAAACCTCCCGGGTCTTTTCACGGCAGGAACAAAACACCCGTTTCACCACGACATGAAGGAGTCCGTGGGTACCGCCCTCAAGGTGTGCCGGCGCCGGGCGGATGATTCGGCGGAAGGGGCCTACACGGCCAGGAGGCCCAGGCGAAGGCTGTTCAACCCGATGACGGCGCCGGTCCTTCGAAGCATGGAAGGATCCCCGCCTCCCTGCCAGGTGTGGTGGTGGTCCAGCCCCATCCCCAAGGCCAGCGTCGTGCCGTGGAGAGAACAGCCGCTCCGGCCCGGCCTGGGAAACCCCCAAACCACCAGGGACACGTCTGCGCCGGAGCGGGCCATGCCCTCGGAGGCCAGCACCCGTGCCGACGCCTCGCCCGCCTTCGGAAGAGGCCGGCCGGCCCAAGTCTCCGCGGCATTGCGGGTCGGAAGGACGTGGCTCTCGATCAGCCTGGAAGAGCTCAGGTCGTGGAGGCGTTTGGCCGCCGTCCCGGAGGTGAACGTCTCCACCATCACCAGGGTCTTCCCCTGCTCGCCGAGAAGCCGGTCCACCACCCCTTCCAGGGTGTCCTCGTCCGCGCCGAGCACCTTGCTTCCCAGGCGGGACCGCACCTCCCGTTCTACGGGCTCGATGCGCTCCCCGGCCGAGGTGTCGTCTCCTCCATAGGCCGTGATCACCACCTGGATCTCCCCTTCCGAGGCCAGAAGCGCCACCTCGGGGTTCCGGCCCGCCTCCATCAGGTCCCCCACCGCCTGGTCCACCTTGCTCTCTCCGATGCCGACCACCTTCAGGACCCGCTGGGTGATCCGATTGCGTCCCAGCTGGAAGCGGCGGCGGACCCAGGACAGCACGCAGGTCTCCATCAAATGCTCCAGCTCCCGGGGCACACCGGGAAGGCAAATCACCGGCGTTCCCCGAACCTCCGCCACGAACCCGGGGGCGGTCCCCACCGGATTGGGCACCGCCTCGCTCCCCTCTGGAATCCACGCCTGTTTTCGGTTGTTCTCGGACATCCGGTAGCCCCGCTCGAGGAACAGGGCCTCGATCCGGGCCATGAGGTCCGGTCGAAAGACCAGGTCCACGCCGGCCAGATCGGCCACCGCCTCACGGGTCAGGTCGTCCCGGGTGGGTCCCAGGCCGCCGGTGGTGAGGACGAGGTCGCTTCGTCCGACGGCCAGATCCAGGGCCTCGGCCATGTCCGAGGCCCGATCGCCCACGGCGATTCGATACCGCACGCGGACACCGATCCGGCCGAGAACCCTCGCCAGATAAGCCGAGTTGGTGTCGCTGACGCGACCGAGAAGGAGCTCGGTGCCGATGGTGAGAATTTCACACGAAGGGGTGGCGGGCTCTGGGCGCATGGGAATCTCCAGCGGAAAGACGGATGGCGTCCACCGGCGGGATTCGCAGGCGGGCCGTTTCTCTATAGCCCATCCAACGGGCTGAGACAACCCCGGGGATCCGATGTCTACGATTCCCTCCCCAGGCCTCAGACCCCCTTACACCATTCAGGGCACCGGAAAATGCCCCCGGGCGGGAGCCTGGGCGGCCTGTTCGATCCGGCATGACTCTCGTGTGATCGATGCCACAGCGGCTCGACGCGGTGAAGCGCGCGCAGACACCGAAAGCCGTCCATTCCATTGACCGGTTCGCCGGGGCCTGCTATACGTTTTGCTTCCGGGCCTGCGCCTGCACCGGGGGCGGAGGCCGACACCTTCACCCGAGACGTGGAGCCGCGCCATGATGAACCTGCAAGTCATTCTCATCGACCACTTCGTAGCCGAGCTGGAGAGGTCCTACCAGAGGACCTACGGCCTGCTCCGTCCGGACTACGCCAACGTGTTGACCTGGTGCGGGTACCAGGCCCTCGAAAACATCGCCAACTCCGACGCCTTGTATCACGACATGGAGCACACCATGATGGTGGGGCTGGTGGGGCAGGAGATTCTGCGGGGCAAACACCTGATCGAAGGCGGAGTGAGCCCGGAAGACTGGCTTCATTACATGCTGGGAATCCTCTTTCACGACATCGGCTACGTGCGGGGCGTGTGCCGAAGGGACCGCATCGGCGTATATGCCACGGGCGTGGGCGACGAGACGGTGTCCCTTCCCATTGACGGCACCGACGCCGCCCTCACCCCCTATCACGTGGATCGCTCCAAGCTTTTCGTCACGGAGCGGTTCACAGAGACCACCCTGGCCGAAGTGGACGCGGAACGCATCGCATCCTACATCGAGCTGACGCGCTACCCGGTCCCCGACGAATCCGCCTATCTGGACACCAGGGGCTTTTCCGGGCTCACCCGGGCCGCGGATTTCATCGGCCAGCTGGCGGATCCCGGGCACCTTCGAAAGATGCCGGCCCTGTTCTACGAGTTCGAGGAGACCGGAGCCAACCGGCAAACCGGATACCGGAACCCGGGAGACATGCGCTCCAAGTACGCGCGCTTTTTCTGGGACACGGTCCACCCCTACATCGCGGAGGCGATTGGGTACCTCCAGCTCACGCAGGAGGGAAAGCAGTGGATCGCCAATCTGCACTCCCACATCTTCGCGGTGGAGCATGCAGGCTCAGTCCTGGCCTCGGATCACTGGCTGGGCGCCCTCACCAGAACCGAAGGTTCCGCCTCTTCCCGGGATACCCGTCCCTGACCGCGCATCACGTCAAATCCTTGACAGCCCGTCAAGGCAAGGGAGCATCTTCCCCTTCCCGATCCCGGCCCGACCCCCGAATCACGGGGCCTCGAACGTCTCCCGCCCCCTTCC
>CAYYVD010000187.1:0-9953 GCA_964475045.1 uncultured Desulfobacterales bacterium
GCTGGTCCCCACGAATCCGCGCCTCCCCTACGACATGAAGGACCTGATTCGCAAGGTGCTGGACGACGGGGTGTTTCTGGAGTCCCATCAACACTACGCCAAGAACATGGTCGTCGGCTTCGGCCGGCTCAACGGCATGGCCGTGGGAATCGTGGCGAATCAGCCCCGTTTTCTGGCCGGTTGCCTGGACATCGACGCGTCCATGAAGTGCGCGCGCTTCGTCCGCACCTGCGACGCCTTCAACGTCCCCCTGGTCACCTTCGTGGATGTGCCCGGATACCTGCCCGGGGTCCAGCAGGAGTACGGCGGGATCATCAAGCACGGGGCCAAGATCATCTACGCCTACAGCGAGGCCACGGTGCCCAAGGTCACGGTGGTGACCCGAAAGGCTTACGGCGGCGCCTACATCGCCATGTCCGGCAAGCACCTGGATGCGGACATCAACTTCGCCTACCCCTCGGCCGAGATCGCCGTGATGGGCCCCGAAGGGGCCGCGAACATCATCTTTCGCAAGGAGATCGAGGAGTCCGAGGACCCGGAAGCCACCCGCAGCCGCCTGGTGGAGGAGTACCGGAACAACTTCGCCAGCCCCTTCCGTGCCGCGGAGGTGGGGTACATCGATCACATCATCTTTCCGGAGGCGACGCGGCCCCGTCTGGTCAGGGCCCTGGAGATGCTCCGGGAGAAGAAGACCTCCATCCCCGAGCGGCGCCACGGAAACGTCCCCCTGTAACCCTGAGTTGCATCCCTGCCCCTCCGCGTTCTACCCCCTCCATTCCATTCCCCTCTTCGGGCACTTCGTGATCTTCGTGGTAAAAAAACACCTGTTTCCCAACGAAGGACACGAAGGAGGCCGTGGAAAACGTTCGGGAGTGATCTGCTGCAGCACGGATGGAAAAGGCTGCTGAGCGCCTTTCCTCAAGCAGAGCTGGCGGCGATGCGCATGCCCAACTCGAGGGCCCGGCGGTTCATGTCCAGGAAGTCGGCGGGGACCCGCTCCTCGAGTACCTCCAGGACGGACTCGGCCCGGACCAGGCCGGTCAGCCCGATGAGCGTGCCGAGCATGCAGATGTTGAAGACGATGGGCCGGCCGATCTCCTGCATGACGGCGTTGTACATGCCCATCTCGATCTGGCGTGCGTCCACCTTTCTCTCCTGGACCACGAAGTGGCTGTCCGTCAGAAGGAGCCCTCCGGGGCGGATGATCCAGGAGAACTTGTTGTAGGCCTCCTGGGTGAGGCAGATGAGGATGTTGGGTTGGGTGACCTTGGGGAAGCGGATCTCCTGGTCCGAGAGAATCACATCGGCCCGGGTCGCTCCTCCGCGGGCCTCGGGACCGTAGGATTGGGCCTGCACGGCGTTCTGACCTTCGCGGAGCGCCGCGGCCTCCGCGAGGATGATGGAGGCCGTGATGACGCCCTGACCGCCGGAACCCGAGAAGATGATCCTTGTCCTCGCCATGACCTAGTGCGCTCCCATCGCCTGCTTGATGATGTTCTCGTACTCGGAGCAGTACTCCGGCCTGTCCTCCTCCACAAAGATGCCTCGCTCGATCAGGTCCGGGTTCTTCTTCTTGGCCTCCGATCCGATGGGGGTGGTTCCCGTCTTGTAGGACTTCATCATGTCCACAGCGCTGCCAAGGCGGTTCTTGCGGCCGAAGTAGGTGGGACACTGGGTCAGGATCTCCACCATGGAAAAGCCCTTGTGCATGATGGCTTTCTCCAGGATCTTGATCATGGCGGTGACGTGGTAGGTGGTGGTCCGGGCCACGAAGGTGGCGCCTGCGGCCCGGGCCAGCTCGACGATGTCGAAGGCCTGATCGATGTTTCCCAGAGGCGCCGTGGTGGCGGCCTTGCCCCGGCCGCTCAGGGGGGAGTACTGGCCGCCGGTCATGCCGTAGATACGGTTGTTCATGATCACCGCGGTCAAGTCGATGTTCCTGCGTGCCGCATGGATGAAGTGGTTCCCTCCGATGGCCGTGGCGTCTCCGTCTCCCATGGGAACCAGGATGCGCAGCTCGGGGCGCGCCATCTTGACCCCCGTGGCAAAGGCGAGGGCCCGGCCGTGCAGGGTGTGCAGGGTGTGAAAGTCCAGGTAGCCGGAGATTCGGGCCGAGCATCCGATGCCCGACACCATGACGATGTCGCGTTTCCTGAAACCCAGGTTCTCCACGGCCCGAATGAGATTGTTCATGACGATGCCGTGCCCGCACCCGGGGCACCAGATGTGCGGCATGAAACGTTCTCGAATGTAATCGCGAATGGCCACTGAGTCACACTCCTTTTCCCTCGATCAGGCGGAGAATGTTCCGAATGTCCGTGGGGGTGATGAAGGTGCCGTCGATCTTGTTGGCCAGAAACACCCTCTCCGGGTCCACCACGGCCTTCTTGACCTCCTGGAGGACCTGGCCCATGTTCAGCTCCACGACGAGGATGTTCCGGGCCCGGGCGCAGCGCGACCGCACCACCTCGACCGGGAAGGGCCAGAGGGTCTGAAGCTCCAGCAGGCCCAGGGCCTCCCCCCGGGCACGGCGGTTCTCCACCACGTGCAGGGCCGAGCGGGCGGCCGAGCCGTAGGACACCAGGATGCAGTCGGCGTCGTCGAGGAAGTACTCTTTGTACCGGGTGATCTCGTGCACCTGGTTCTCGATCTTGTCCACCAGGTGCCGCATGAGCCCGTGCGCCACCTGGGGCTTGTTCGACGGAAAGCCCCACATGTCATGAATCAGCCCCGTGACGTTGTACCGGTGGATCCCGCCGAAGTCGGACATGGGCAGCCGGCCGTCCTCCCGGGGCAGGTAGGGGTGAAAGTCCGTCCCTTCCTTCACCGAGGTCCAGAGCCGCTCGACCAGCGGAATCTCGCCGGGCTCGGGCAGGGTGAGCTTCTCCCGCATGTGCCCGATGACCTCGTCGAAGAGCAGGATGACCGGGGTCCGATAGGTCTCGGCCAGGTTGAAGGCCTCCACGGTCATGGCGAAGACGTCCTGGTGGTTGGAGGCCGTCAGGGTGATCATGGCGTGGTCGCCGTGGGTGCCCCAGCGGGCCTGCATCACGTCGCCCTGACTGGGGCTCGTGGGAAGGCCCGTGGAAGGACCGCCCCGCTGCACGTTGACGATGACACAGGGGATCTCCGTCATCACCGCATATCCGATGGCCTCCTGCTTGAGGGAGAAGCCCGGACCGCTGGTGGCGGTCATGGACTTGAGACCCGTGAGCGATGCGCCGACGATGGCGCACATGGAGGCGATCTCGTCCTCCATCTGAATGAACTTGCCCCCCTTCTGCGGGAGTTTCAGGGACAGGAGCTCGGCGATCTCCGTCGAGGGGGTGATGGGGTAGCCGGCGAAAAAGTCGAGTCCCGCGTACAGCGCGGCCTCCACGCAAACGGCGTTCCCTTGAAGAAACAGGGTCTTGTTGCTCATGGTCTTGCCACCGGCGATTCGAAAGGGGTGCATCCGGCCGGCAGGGGCTTCGCAGGCCCGTGCTCCGGATCATGCCGCATCGGCGTCCTCGGACTCGATGGCCAGCTCGGGGCATCGCAGCTCGCACAGGCCGCAATCGATGCAGTCGTTGGGCCGGACGATGGCGGCCTTCTCGGACGCATCCAGGTCCATGACGTTCTTGGGGCAGAAGGCGACACAGATGCCGCATCCCTTGCACCATTCGATGTTGATGGTTCTCTTCTTTTTCTTTTTCATTGCGCCCATGGTTCGTACGTCGCCCGGGGGTTCGCCCGCCCTGCAACCGCGGCGCGAGGCGGTCTTTGTTCCGTCCGGGACCTTGTTGGATCGGAGCCCCATGCATAGATCATTCGCCTGACCCCGTCAACCCCACGGAGAGAGAAAATCCCCGCCTCAGGCGGCTGGGACCGTCTTCAAGAGGATCCTGGCGTCCACCACGCTCACCCCGCTCTGGTGGACGATGACGGGGTTCAGGTCCATCTCGCGAATGACCGGGTACGCCTCCACGACCTCGGAGCAGCTCAGGAGGAGCCTGCGCAGGGCCTTCTCGTCCAGCGGCGGCCCGCCGCGGACGCCCCGCAGGATGCTGTAGGATCGGATCTCGCGGATCATCTTCTTGGCGGCCGTAGGAGAGATGGGAAGCACCCGGAAGGAGACGTCCCGGAGGATCTCCACCAGAACGCCTCCGAGCCCGAACATGATGACCGGTCCGAACTGATCGTCCTCCTTGGTGCCGATGATGACCTCCAGGCCGTCCTCGGCCATGGGCGTGACCAGCACCCCCCGGACGTCCGGGTCCGGTCCGGCGTACGCCCCGGCGTTCGCGAGGATTCGCTCGAAGCCCTCCCGGACCCGGTCCTCTCCAACGAGGTTCAGCAGCACGCCTCCGGCGTCGCTCTTGTGGAGGATGTTCGGCGAGACCACCTTCAGGGCCACGGGACCTTCCAGCCGGGACGCCAAGGCCGCCGCCTCGCCGGCCGACTCGGCCAGGCGCTCGAAGGGCACGGGCACGCCGTGGAGCCCCAGCAGCCTCTTGGCCTCGTGCTCGAGAAGGGCGGAACGCCCCTCGGCCCGCGCCTGTTCCAGGATCTCCTCTGCCTGCCGGCGGGTCTTGGCCCCCCGGTTCATGGTGAACTTGGCCTTGGAGTGGTAGCTTCCCAGGAAGCGTCCGTACTCGGCCAGCACGCCGATGCACTTGCAGGCCACGTCCAGGGAATCGTACACCGGGATCCCGTAGTAGCGAAGGAGGTGGAGGGAGTGGGGCCGGGCGCTGCTGTACAGGCTGTGGACCACGATGGGCTTTCCGCGCTTGCGGACCATCTTGCCCATCTGGTGGGCCGCGTCCTCCTCCATGAGGGAGAGGCTCTCGGCGAAGCGGATGCCGTAGCCCCCGAACAGGCCCACGATCAGCAACCCTCCCACATTCGGGTCCTTGAGGAGGATTTGCGCGCACTCGGCGAACACGGACGGGTCGGCATCGGTACCTCCGGCCACGTCCACCGGGTTGGGGACCGAGGCGGCTTCGGGAAGGATGGCCTTCAGCCGGGCCTGGGTCTTGTCCCGGAGCACGGGGATCTCCAGGCCGAGGTCGGTCAAGAGGTCCGAGGCGATGGTGGCGTGCCCTCCGCCGTCGGCCAGGACGGCCACCCGGTTGTTCTTGACGGGCGGCAGGCTGGAGAGGGTCTCGGCCGCGGGAAAGAGCTCGTCGGACTTCTCGATCACAATGATTCCCGCCCGTTCGAAGGCCCCTTTGGCCACCTCGGACATGCCGGCCAGGGCCCCGGTGTGGGAGCCGGCGGAGCGTTTGCCCGTGGAGGAACGGCCGCTCTTGAGCAGGATGATGGGCTTGAGGCCCGTGGTGGCGTAGGCCTCGTTCAGGAAGTCCCTTCCGTGCCGCAGGCCCTCCACGTACATGAGGACGGCGCGGGTGTTGGGATCGTTTCGAAAGAAGGCCAGGTACTCGTGAAACTTGATGTCCGCCTCGTTGCCCACCCCCACGTAGTAGGAGAAGCCCTTCAGGCTCTTGAGCTTGGCCTCGGTGATCAGGGTGAGGGCCATGTTGCCGCTCTGGGTGAGGAGGGCGATGTCCCCGCGCGGCGCGTCCCGAAGCCCCACCAGGTTCAGGTTGGAGTTGAGGTTCATCATGCCCGAGGTATTGGGCCCGATCAGGCGGATGTGGTTCTCCCGGGCCACCCGGGCCATCTCTTCCTCCAGGGCGCGCCCCTCGGGTCCGGTTTCTCCGAAGCCTCCCGCGATGACCACGGCTCCGTGGACCCCCTTCCGCCCGCAGTCCTCGAGAATCCCGGGGACGGTGCGGGCCGGTGTGGTGATCAGGGCCAGGTCCACCGGGTCTTCGACGGCCGATACCGAGGGGTAGCACTTGAACCCCAGGATGGACGTCTCCTTGGGGTTGACCGGATAGACGGCTCCCTCGTAGCGCTCCTCCACCAGGGTGCGGATGGCCTGAAACCCCCGCTTGGTCTCGTTCCTGGATGCGCCGACGACAGCGATGGAGGCCGCGTTCAGGATGGGTTCGAGGGTCATGGCTTCTCCTTGGACTTTCGCTCCTCGAAGGCCTGAAGGGAGGTGCGGCGTTCCTGGGTGGAGACGCACGCGAGGCAGGCCTCCACCTCGTAGTCCATGAGGGCCTCCAGGGGGACGCCTTCCCGGGCCATGAAAAGCCCGCGCTTGATCATCTTGAGAGAGACGGTGGCGTTCCGCGCGATGCGGGAGGCCAGGTTCCTGGCCTCGTCCATCAGCCGGTCGGCGGGTACGGCCCGGTTCACGAGGCCGATTCGGGCCGCCTCTTCGCCGTCGATGGGGTCTGCGGTGAACAGGAGCTCGCAGGCCTTGCCCGGCCCGATCAGGTCCTGGATCAGGCGCATGGCGCCTCCGGTGACCGAGGAGGTCACCCTGGCCTCGGGTGAACCGATCTGAGCGTCCTCGGCGGCGATTCGAATGTCACAGGCCAGGGTCAGCTCGTACCCGGAGCCCAGGGCGTAGCCGTTGACGGCTGCGATGGTGGGCTTGTCGAAGCGAAGGATCTTGCGGGAGGCCTCCTGGAGCTCCTCCAGGTAGTCCCGATAGGCCTCGGGCGTGCGGGTCTTGGACTCCTTCAGGTCCGCCCCCGTGGAAAAGGCCCTCCCCTCCCCCGTGAAGATCACGGCCTTCACTCCGGGATCGGTGCGGGCGTCCTCCAGGGCGGCCTGAACGTCCACCCAAAGCTGCTTGTTCATGGCGTTGAGCACCCGGGGCCGGTTGAGGCGGATCTCCGCCACCCCGTCCTTCTTGTCATAGAGAATGCATTCCAGCTCCATGGGACTTCCTCGAAAAGGCGGTGAACGATGTGGCGCGCGGAGGACCTCTTCGGCGCTGGTGAAGCCTCCAAGGCGGGCTGAGCTCGCAACCCAGCAGAGGAACAGCCGGCTCTGGGGGCCGGGGTCTTCCTCCGCTTCCTTCGCTCCCGCTGATGTCCGCTTGAAAAACCCCGGCCCTCACCGCCTGCGGCCTCGGTGTGAACGATTTCTTGTTTTTTGTGACAGGGTTTCATGAGTAAGGCACTATCGTTTTCGATAGGAGAGCACCGGCACCGGCGAGTGGCGGAACATCTTCTCCGCCACCGACCCCATGAGCACGTGCTCGAGATCCGAGTGGGCCTTGGTGCCCATGATCACGAGGTCCGCCTGCTCCTCCCGGGTGACCTGCAGCAGCTTCTCGAAGGGGTGTCCCACCTTGAAGACGAGCCGTACCCGGTCCGGGGGAATGGAAAGCTCCGAGAGCATGTCCTCGAGCATCCCCCTCCGCTCCTCCTCGAGGCTGCGGCGGTAGGCGGCGGTGTCCACCTGGTAGCCCATGGCCTCCACGCCGCTGACGGCCTCGATGCTTCGAACGTTGATCACGTTCACGGCCACGAGGCCGGCCTTCAGGCGCTCGGCCAGGTCGGCCGCATAGGCCATCAGACGGGGGGTGTGCTTGGAGAAGGCGATGGGCACGAGGATCTTCTCGATGGCGGTCATGGTTCCTCCAGTCCGGTTGAATCGAGCGCCGGGCGGTCCCTCAGGCGACCGGCGCCCCTTCACCCGGCCTGCGTGTCGAGTTATGGGGCAAGCTCCCGGACCGGCAGGGCGCGGTAGGCCTTTCGGTGCACCATGCGGTCGGTGTAGTGATAACCGCGCTGAAAGTTGAACACACGCGCCGTGATGCTTCGACGCTCGCGCGTCCAGACCCAGCCGCAGCTCAGCTGGATCTCGGGCACCACGTGCACCCGATGGCCGCAGTCGGTCTCGTACCCCTCATCGGCCTCACGGTCCACGTAGAGGCTCCGGAGCTCCTCCAGCGTGGGAAGACGCCAGCCGTCCCGTTTGCCGTCGGGGAGGGTGAGCGGAAACGTGAACCGGGCCCAGCGCAGGGCGCCTTTCCAGTCGATGTCCCCCTGGTTGTCGGTCTTCGCCCACATCAGGTTCATACGGCGGTCCGTGACGGTGCCGTCGCCGTGGTCCTCGAATCGCTCACCGGCAAGCGCAGCCGGACTCCCGGCGACGAAGACGGGGAGGAGGAGCAGCAGAAGGAGCAATCGTTTCATGGAGCGCATGGTTCCCCTCCGCATGGTCAAACGGTGGCATCGGCGTCCCTCGGGATCCTGGGGCGCTGCATCAGGTAAACGATGCCGAACAGGGCGACGCCGAGCGGGTAGGTCCAGTAGCGCTGCCCGTGGGGAATCCCGAGCCACTGGGAGATGAGGTCGGGCCGCATCAGGGTCAGGGTGACGCCCAGGAGCAGGGGGATCTCGTAGATGCGCGTGCGTGCCACGAACCATCCCTGGGTTGCGGAGGCGAAGGCGAAGTTTCCCACACAGGCCATGGCGAAGATGAGGAGACCCTGAGGCCAGCTGTAGACGTTGTGCAGGATCAGATCCGTGTTGAAGATGAACATGAAGGGCAGAATGGCGGTGCGGATGTCGTACATGAAGCCTTGAATCCCCGTGGGGATGGGCTCGGACCGGGCGATGGCCGAGGCCGCGTAAGCAGCCAGGCCCACCGGCGGGGTGTCGTCGGCCAGGATGCCGAAGTAGAAGCAAAAGAGGTGGGCCGCCATGAGGGGGACGATGAAGTCCTGGAGCCCGCCGATGGTGACGATGGCCGGTGCGGTGAGCGAGGCCATGACGATGTAGGTGGCGGTGGTCGGAAGACCCATGCCGATGATGAGGCTGGCCATGGCCGTGATGACCAGCATGAGAAAGATGTTGCCCATGGAGATTGTGTCGATGATCTGGGTGATCAACCCGCCGAGCCCCAGGGCCACCACGCCCACGATGATCCCGGCGGCAGCCGTGGCCAGGGCTACGGAGACCATGTTCCGGGCGCCGCTGGAGAGCGCCGAGAACAGCTCGAAGAACCCGCGCTTGAAGGCCGGAAGCAGCGGCTCCTTGCGCATGCCGGCCTGAATCGGGCGCTGGAGAAGCATGATGATGGACATGACCCAGATGGCGTTGAAGGCGGCCAGCTCCGGGGAGTGGCGAAGGAGGATGAGCTCGTAGAGGAGCATGCCCAGGGGAAGCAGGAAGTGGGCCCCGCCGATCAGCGTCTTGAAGAAGGGGGGAAGCTCGACGCGGCGCATGCCGCGAAGCCCCAGCTTGGACGCCTCGATGTGGGTGATGTAGAACAGGGCCGCATAGGAAGCGAATGCCGGTATGGCCGCCGCTTTGACCACCTCGATGTAGGGGACGTTCACGTACTCCGCGATGATGAACGCGGCCGCGCCCATGATGGGAGGCGCCAGCTGCCCGTCCGTGCTGGCCGCCACCTCCACGGCCGCCGCCTTTTTCGGCGGATAGCCCACCTTCTTCATGAGGGGGATGGTGAAGGTCCCCGTGGTGACGATGTTGGCGATGCTCGATCCGGAGACCAGGCCGGTCAGGCCGCTTCCCATGATGGCCGCCTTGGCCGGTCCCCCCTTGAACCCGCCCAGGAGGCTCAGGGCCAGCTGGATGAAGTAGTAGCCCGCGCCCGCCTTGTCCAGCATGGCGCCGAAGAGCACGAAGAGGAAGACGATGGTGGCGGAGACATCCAGGGGGATGCCGTAGATCCCCTCCGTGGACATGGTCATCTGGCCCACGAACCGGCTCAGGGAGACCCCCTTGAACGCAATGAGATCCGGCATGTAGGGGCCGAGAAAGGCGTACAGGATGAAACCGCCCGCCACGATGCTCAGGGCCGGGCCGATCACCCGGCGGGACGCCTCGAGGAGCAGCACCACGAGGCTCAGCCCGACCGCCAGGTCCCGCGTGTTGGGGAGGCCGTAACGCTGGCTGATCCCCACGTAGTCGATGGCCAGGTAGAGCGCGGCGAAGCAGGCCGCGGCCGCGAGCAGGTAGTCGATGAGCGGGATGTACCGCTTGGCGGACAGGAACCGGAGACCCAGGCGGGTCTTCTTGAACATGGGAAAGCTCAGGTAGACGATCAGGAGGGCGAATGCGAGGTGGATGGAGCGGATG
>CAYYVD010000188.1:0-9906 GCA_964475045.1 uncultured Desulfobacterales bacterium
GCCGGCCAGGAGCTCCCCGTCCATCACCACGACATCGACGGCCAGCTCTCCATCACGGTCCTGGAGGGCGAGGGCGAGTTCCTGGGAGAGGACGGAGCCACCCTGCCCGCCAAGGCGGGGGACGTGCTCATCTCGGAGATCGCCGAGCCCCACGGCATTCGGGCCTCGAGCGACATGCGGGTGATCGTGACCATCGCCCCGCCGATCTGAGCGGGGACGACCCGGCGGCCTGCATTTGCGATCGCGAACACGGATGAGGGCCGGCGCGCGCCCGCAGACCGCACTGGCGAGCCGGTCCTGTGCGCACGGCCCCCGTTATGTGGTAAGATGAGACCGTCTCGTTCACACCGTGAAGTGTCACAGACACGGAGCGATGCATGCCCATCCCAATCCTGGCCGTGGTGAGCGTGGTCATTCGACCCGGCGGGCGGTTCACCAGGCGGGACATCTACTTCGCCCGGGACATCGGCGACATGGTGGCCAACGCGTTGAACCACGCCAAGCACCACTGGCAGGTGACCCAGGAGAAGATCGCCATCAGCCGGCGATTGAGCTCCATTTCCCCCTTCGTCCCCCAGACCGTGCAGCGCATGGCGGAGCGGGACCCCGGGATGCTGCGCCTGGAGAAGCAGAAGCGGGACGTGACCGTGCTCTTCCTGGACCTGGAGGACTACACCCGTCTGAGCGCCCGCCTCCCGGAAGGCGAGGTGAACGACCTCGTGGAGCGGACCTTCAGCCGCTTCGTCGATCCCATCCAGCGTTCCCACGGGGAGATCAACGAGACCGCCGGGGACGGGCTCATGATCCTGTTCACGGACGGGGAAGACCAGCCCAACGCCGAGAACGCGGCCCGGGCCGCTCTCGAGATCCAGGAGCAGGCCGCGGCGTTGAACCGGGCCCTTTCCGAGGGCCTCGAGCCGCTCCACGTGAACATGGGCATCAACTCCGGGACCGCCCTCGTCGGCATGAGCCGGTTCCGGGGCGCCCTCGCCGAGCGCATGACCTACACGGCCAGCGGCCAGGTGACCAACCTGGCGGCGGGGGCCGCCGGGCTCGCCGCCGGGGGCGAGATCCTGATCGGAGAGGAGACCCGCCGGCGGGTGCAGGGAATGTGGCCCCTGAAGGAGCGGGGGACGCACCGGCTCAAGGGGCTCGACGAGGCCGTGCGCGTGTACGAGCTCCTCCCCGGGGGCACGGAACGAAACAAAATGCCCGACGCGCAAGCCCCTTGATTTATGATCATTATCGGCGGTTCCCCCGCCGATTCGCGTGAGGCCGGTTTGCTTTGCGGGCCCGAACGTCAGAGAATGGCTATGTGACGATTCGAGCGAGCACGTCCTCTCCACAAGGAGGAAGCGAGGAGACATCATGAAGCCCTGGATCAAGGCCGCCGTGTTCGTCACGGCGGGGATCATCGTGGCGTTTCCGCTCTTCAGCATCACCTACTACACCATGGCACGCACCTCCACGCCTCAGTTCTGCGCCTCCTGCCACGAAATCCATTTCGCCTACAACTCCTGGAAGACCTCCACCCACGCCAACAACGCCCAGGGATTCGTGGCGGACTGCATGGACTGCCACCTCCCGGCGCCCCACGACACCTTCAACTTCTTCTATGCGAAGACCGCCCACGGGATCAAGGACGTGGTGGTCCACTCCATCCAGGACGAGTACGACCACGAGAAGAACCGGCAGGCGGCCTACGCCTCCTTCAAGAACGAGCAGTGCCTGAAGTGCCACCGAAACCTGCTCCACATCCCGGACAAGCGGGGGGCCATGCTCGCCCATCGCTCCGTCGTCTACGCGCGGCCCCGGCACGAAAAGCGCTGCGTGGACTGTCACAGGGACCTGGTGCACAACCGCCGGGCCCTTTACGAGTACAAGCAGTTCAAGAAGCCTTACCGGGGACTGGGTCTTTAGCGCCGGCCGGACCTCAATGGAGATCGTCACGAGCGGCTGCTCCGTGGAGGGACCGGCTCCGGAGCTCCTCGATGCCGTCGCCCGGGCCTTTTTCCCCAAGCCGTTTTCGCTCCAGGCGCTCCGCGAGACCATCAACCGGGTCCTGGGCGACGCCCCCTCCCTGTCCCGGCGTCCCTCTAGGACGGACCACCCTCGCGCGCCGGCGGGGCCATGAACTCGGGGCCGACCGGTTCCGGGACGGTCTCCTCGAGGATCCGGTCGATCTCCTCCATCTCCTCCCCGGTCAGCTTCCAGCCGAAGGCCCCGAGAAGGGGGTCCATCTGGTCCGGATGGCGCCCCCCCCACAGGGCGACGCCGGCGCCCTTGTCCAGAACGAACCGCACGGCCAGGTGAATGAGGTCACGCCCGTGACGCTCCCGGGCGAACCGGGAAAGCCGGGAGACCGCCTCCAGGTACTGGGAGAACCGCGGCTCCTGGAACTTGGGATCCACCCGCCTCAGGTCGTCCCCGGAGAAGGTCGTCTCCGGGGACATCTTGCCCGTGAGCAGCCCGCGGCACAGGACCCCGTAGGTCAGGGTGGAGACGGCGTGCTCCCGGCAGTAGGAAAGGACGTCCGCCTCCGCGTCCCGCTCGAAGAGGTTGTAGGGTGGCTGGCACACGGCCAGCTCCGTTCGCCGCCGAAAGGCGTCCATCTGGTCGGGTTCGAAGTTGCTGACCCCGGCCGCCTGGATCTTGCCCTCCTTCTTGAGCTGCTCCACGACCCCGGCGGTTTCCTCGATGGGCACTGTGGGATCGGGCCAGTGGATCTGGTAGACGTCGATCACCTCGGTGCGGAGCCTTCTCAGGGAATCCTCCACCTCCTTGCGAATCCGCTCCGGAGCGCTGTTTCGCCAGACCGCGTTTCTCGAGGCGTCCCACTCGAGGCCGGCCTTGGTGGCGATGGCCAGGGAGTAGCGCCCTCCGGCCTCCTTCACGGCCTTGCCCACGATCTTCTCGGAGGTGCCGAAACCGTAGACCGGGGCCGTGTCGATGACGTTCACCCCGCGATCCAGGGCGGCGTGTACGGTTTGCACGGACTCCATCTCGTCGGTTCCGCCCCACATCCAGCCGCCGATGGCCCAGGTTCCCAGGGCCACGCGGCTCACCTGCAGATCCAGTCCCGGAATCTTCGTGTACTCCAATGTCCTCCTCCTTGTCTGGTGGGTTGGCATGCATTCGAACGGCGCGCCGCCGTCGCAGAGCCTCCTACACCACCCTAACGACGATTCCCTCTCGACTCAAGGCCACACCCCGTCTTTTCGGAATCCTCCGGCTTCGTGACGGTCGGATTCACGTTGACACCCTCCGACATGCCGGAGTATTCTGAAGCAAATTCGGGGTGTTGTTCGGATCTTTCCCCCCACCGTCCCCGAATCGAGGTTCCTGCCAGGAAAAGAGGGGTTCCCATGCCACACCGCCGATCGCACGTCCGAGTCTTGATTCTTCTCGTGGGTCTTCTGCTCCTGTCGCCGGGGTCGCCCTTGCCGACCCAGGCTGCGGAGGCGCCCCTGCGCATCGGTGTCAGCCTGGGCCTCACCGGGCGGTTCGAGGTCATGTCCGATGCCCTGCACAAGGGGTTCCGTCTCTGGGAGTCCCACGTGGCCCGGCGAGGAGGCATTCAGGGGAGGCCGGTCCAGGTGATCGTGGAGAACGACCACGGAGACCCCGAGCGCGCGCAGGCCATCTACAGGGGCTTCCTCGAAGAGCGGAAGGTGGACTTCCTCTTCGCGCCCTACTCCAGCCTGATCACCGAGGCGGTGCTTCCCCTTGCGGAGGAGCACGGCATGCCCATGCTGATCGCCGGGGCCGCGGCGGACCGGCTCTGGGAGCAGGGGTTTCGCTGTGCGGTGGGCGTGTACACGCCGGCCAGCAAGTTCACCACCGGTTTTCTCGAGCTCCTCGTTTGGAACGGCATCGAGCGCATCGCCCTGATCTCCGCCGACGACGCCTTTTCCCTGGACCTGGCCAAGGGGGCCGGGACGTGGGCGAAGCGGTTCGGCCTCGATGTGGTGCTGTCGAAGGTGTTTCCCAAAGGCACCGAGGACCTCGAACCCTTCGCCCTCGAGGCCAAGGAGGGAGGGGCCCAGGCGGTCCTGGTCTGCGGCCACATGAACGAGGCGGTCCGCATGTGTCGGGCCCTGAGGCGGATCGACTGGTGGCCGCAGGCCTACTACGCGTCCGTGGGCCCCGCCCATCAGGCCTACTACGATCAATGCGGCTCCCAGGGAGAGGGGACCTTCGGCACCAGCCTGTGGGAGCCCAGGGCCGACTTTCCCGGCGCGCAGGCCTTTGAACGCGGCTTCATCGAGCGGTACGGGGAGAGCCCGGGGTACCACGCAGGTCTGGCCTACGCTGCCGGACAGGTCCTGGAGGCGGCCGTTCGAGAGGCCCACAGCCTGGATCCGAAGCGTGTCCGCTCGGCCCTGTTTCAGCTGGACACCATGACCATCATCGGACGGTTCGGCGTGGACGCCACGGGCAAGCAGGTGCGACAGCAGACCTTCATCATTCAGTGGCAGAACGGCGTCAAGGAGCTGGTCTGGCCGGAGGAGCTGCGGACGGCCGCACCCCGCTTTCCATGAAGAGTTTACTTCGACGCCTGGTCAAAGGTCTTCCCTTCCGCATGGTCCTTCCGGTCGTGCTGATCATGGCTGTGGTCGGGGCCGGACTGTACTTCTTCGTCCTGAGATCGGTCTCCGAGTTCAGCGACCGGCAGATTCGAGGGGCCCTGACCGACACATCCCGGGACCTCTACGGCCTCTGCGACAGCCACTTTTCCGCCCTCATGCGGAGCGGTCGAATGGGGAACAAGGCGGCGGTGCGCATTCAACGGGCCCGGGCCCTCGGTGCCATCGAGGACTTCGTCAAGCGATACCGCATCGGATGCCTTCTGGTCGACGCCGGCTCGGGTGAGGTCTTGCTGAGCCACGCCGTTCCCGAAGCGCTCCAGGGAAAGGCGTGCTCGATCCAGGAAGAAGTGCCCTTCGTCAAGGTCCGGTGCAACGGGGACCTCTTCTACCTCTCCCACTTCGAGTTCCGTCCCTGGGGCTGGCACGTGGATTTGTACAAGGACACCGCCGAGTACGCCCCGCTGGTGCACCGCGTCCACCTGGCCTACATCGTGACGGGATGTCTGTTGCTCCTGAGCGCCGTCGCCCTGGTCTGGTTCTCCGACCGTCTTCTTCGAACCCCCATCAACCGGATGATTCGGGCCATTCGTAGCGGACAGGCTCCGGAGTACCAAGGGAGCCATGAGCTCGAGTTCCTGAGCGACAGCATCGGCGGCATGATGCGGTCCCTGAAAACACGCACGGATTGGCTGGAAAGGCTCTACACCGTCGCTCTGATCGAGCGGGGAGGGTCCTTCTTCGACCGGATCGCAGAGACCGTTGCAGAAGCGGCCGGCCTGCACGTCCTCATCGTCCAGGTCCCCGATCGGGACAGGGGACCGCGGGTTCTTGCAGGATCCTCGAACGACGAAGGCCCGCCGCTCGCCGACCCCTCCTGCCTCGAGGGGTTGCCCCTGGAGACGATCCGGGAAAGCAAAGCGCCGGTGGTGCTGCCCTCCGGTGCATTCGAGGAACTGCCCTCCCGGTGCCTCCAGGATCTCTCCGCGGAGGCCTACCTGGGCTTGCCGTTTTTCGACCGGCACGGCCAGGTCATCGGCACGATCCATGCCTTTGGAGCGGCGAGAGCCTTCGACGACTGGGACATGAGCTTCATGCGGACGGCCGGTCAGATGGTGGCGGCCGAGCTCGAGCTCCTGGAGAAGGAGCAAGAAAAAGAGACCTATCGAGCTCAGGTGTTCCGGTCCCAGAAGCTGGAGAGCCTGGGCATCCTGGCCGGCGGCGTGGCCCACGACTTCAACAACCTGCTCATGGGCATTCAGGGGAGGGCCTCCCTGCTCATGCTGGAGGCGGGAATCACCCGCACGCAGATGGAGCACGCCAGGGCCATAGAGGAGTACGTTCAGAGTGCAACGGATCTGACCCGGCAGCTCCTGGGCTTTGCCCGGGGAGGGAAGTACGACGTCCGGCCGGCGGACATGAACGCCGTGCTGGACCACAGCGCGCACCTGTTCGGTCGCACCAAGAAGGAGATCCGCATTCGAAAGCACCTTCAGCCCGACCTCTGGAACGTGGACATCGATCAAAGGCAGATCGAGCAGGTGCTGCTCAACCTGTTCGTCAACGCCTGGCACGCCATGCCCGGCGGCGGGGACCTCGGCCTTCGAACCGAGAACCGGGAGCTGAATCCAGAGCGGGCCGCCGCCCGGGACCTCCCCCCCGGCCGGTACGTGGCCGTCTTGGTCGCGGACACCGGCGTGGGCATGGACCAGGCCACCATGGAGCGCATCTTCGACCCCTTCTTCACCACCAAGGGCATGGGAAGGGGAACGGGGCTCGGGCTGGCCTCCGCCTACGGGATCATGCAGAACCACGGAGGCCGCATCGAGGTCCAGAGCGCGATCGGCCGGGGGACCACCTTCGTCCTCTTCCTGCCCGCATCCCGGGAGGCGGTGGTCGAGGACGAACCCGGGCGCCAGGCACCGCTTCGAGGCACCGAGACCCTGCTCCTGGTGGACGACGAGGAGATGATTCGGGAGGTGGGCCGCCGGATGCTCGAGAGCCTGGGCTATGAGGTGCTCGTTGCGGAGAACGGACCCGAGGGCCTGAGCCTGTACCGAAGCCGAGGGGACACCATCGGCATGGTCATCCTGGACATGATCATGCCCATCATGGGCGGGGGGAAGACCTTTCGCCGCCTCAAGGAGATCGATCCCGACGTCCGGGTGCTGCTCTGCAGCGGCTACAGCATGGATGGCCAGGCCCGGGAGATCCTCGACCAGGGCTGCATGGGGTTCATTCAGAAGCCCTTTGACACGGCCGAGATCTCCAGGCAGGTGCGGGCCGTCCTCGACGCGGCCTAGCCGGCCGCCGAGCTCAGGCATTTCGAAACTTCCACCGGCTTGTGTACCACTGCGTACGGCCAGTGTCCAAACGGATCATCCGCATTGACCGCCTTGACCCACCTCTAGGCAGCTGCACGCTTCACGGCCTCCAGTGGATCGAACCCCTTGGTCTCCATCGGTCAGCATCCCTACGCTTACGATGCATCGAATATCGCGTCCAGGCGGGTGAAGAGGGCGCCCGAGCTTTCTCGCAAGCTCCTGAAGCCTTCCGGAAAGATGGGCCTTCCTTGCTCATCGGAAGGCCACCCCAACGGAATGATGTTCCTTCGGGTCTGGGGGAGGAAATCATCTTCGGCGGAACATCGCCCCACTTTGCTGGAAAAGCCCGGATCGTTCAAGGAAAAGCGGAGCCTATAAGCAGGACCAGGAGTAGACCGAAACCCCTTCTCTTCGGAAGGAGGAATCCCCGCCGTAGACAACGGCCGACGGAGCATCCGGTTCTCCGGTCATGTCCTTCCAGAAACGGATCCCCGAGAGAAAGTCCCTGGAGAAGGTCTGTCCCGATTTCGCTTCGATGGGGACGGCCCCGGACGGCCCCTCGATCACCATGTCGATCTCGTGCCCGGCGGAGTCCCGCCAGAAGAATAGATCGGGCTCCCTCCCGCGATTCAGGAAACTCTTGATGATCTCGGCCACCACGAAGCCCTCGAAGACCCCCCCTCTGGACCCGTGCAGGCGAAGGTCTTCCGGCGAACGAATCCGGAGCAGATAGCAAAGGAGGCCGGTGTCCAGGAAGTAGAGCTTCGGGCTCTTGATGAGACGCTTGTTGAAATTTCGGTGATAGGGACGGAGGAGAAAGACCAGGAAGCTGGCTTCGAGAACGGAGATCCACCGCCTGACCGTCGTGTGCCCCGCGCCGGCATCGTTTCCAAGGGACGAAAGATTGAGGAGCTGCCCGTTCCTTCCCGCGCTGAGCCGGATGAACCGTCCAAAGCTCTCCAGGTCCCCGACGTTGAGGATCTCCCGCACGTCCCGCTCCACGTAGGTGCGGTAGTAGTGGGCAAGCCAATCCCTGGGATCCAGGTCTTTGTCGTGAATCCTGGGGTAGAACCCCTGGAAGAGCGTCTCCATGAGCGACCGCTTCGACGAGCGGTCCTTCCCGGGCAGCTGGATCCCCACGTTTTCGATGCCCAGAGGTTTCCTTGCTTCCAGCTCGCTCAGAGAAAACGGCATGAGGTGGAGGATCGCGCATCGTCCCGCCAACGTCTGGCTGATCGTCTGAAGCAGGAGAAAGTTCTGCGAGCCGGTGAGGATGAAGCGCCCCGGTCTGTCTTCCGAGTCCACCAAGGTCTGGATATAGGAAAACAGCGTGGGGACGCGCTGGGCCTCGTCCAGGACCGCGTTTTCCGGGAACTGTTCGAGAAAGCCGCGGGGGTCCTCCCGGGCGAAGCTCTGCTGGTCCGGCTCCTCGAGGGATACGTAGTCGTGCTCAGGAAACGTGTGGCGGACGAGGGTGGTCTTCCCGGACTGCCTCGGACCGGTCAGGGTCACAACCGGGTACATGTCCGCCGCCCTTCTGAGACGGGGCTCCAGGGTTCTTCGAATCACAGGGCTCCCCATGCAAATTGTATATTCAATGATCACTTTGCATGGGGAGGCTTTTCTTGTCAATGGAAATCATCGGGACGAAAGGGCTCAACCTCCCGACTCGGACGCTCGGCCGAGCCTCCGGCTCAGGCTGTGGACCAGGGAGCAGAGCACGGGCACCACCACCAGGGTGAGAAGCGTGGCCACGGCCAGACCGAAGATCACGGCCACGGCCATGGGCCCCCACCACTGGCTGGACTCCCCTCCGATGTCCCAGGCGAGCTTGCGGAAGTCGAAGCTCACGCCCGTGGCCATGGGGAGTAGGCCCAGAATGGTGGTGATGGCCGTGAGCATGACCGGACGGAACCGGACCAGGCCCGCGCGCAGGAGGGCATCCATGCTCGAGAGGCCCCGGGCCATGAGCTGGTGGTAGTAGTCGATGAGCACGATGGCGTTGTTCACCACCACGCCTGCCAGGCTGATGACGCCGATGCCGGTCATGATCACCCCGAAGGCCGTCCCGGTCACCAGGAGTCCCGTGAACACCCCGATGAGCGACAACACCACCGAGGTCAGGATGATGAGGGGGGTGAAGAGGGAGTTGAACTGGGTGAGCAGGATGAGGAGGATCAGGAACAGGGTGGCCACGAAGGCCTTGCCCAGGAAGTCCTGGGCCTTGGCCTGCTCCTCCTGCTCCCCGGTGAACTGGTAGTGATACCCGCGGGGCCGGGTGATCTCGCTCTCGAGAATCCGCTCCATGTCCCGAATGATGTCGTTGGCCAGGCGGCCCGACGCCTCGCCCGACACCGTGACGACCCGCTTCTGGTCCAGCCGCATGATGGCGCCCAGCCCGCTCTCGAGGGACACCTCAGCCACGCTGGTGAGGGGAATGGGCTCCCCGCGGGGACCGGACACGGTGATCCGTTTCAGGCTCTCGATGGAACGGCGGTCCTTCTCCGGAAGCCTCGCGAGGATGTCGTACTCGTCCTTGCCCTCGCGGTAGACCCCCACCTTGGCCCCGTTGATGGCGGACTTCACCGTGTAGGCAATCGTGTAAGTGTCGAGCCCCAGGAGGGCGGCCTTTTCCTTGTCCACCCGCACGAGGATCTCGGGCTTGCCCTTGACGAAGTTGTCCTTGAGGTCCACCAGGCCGGGGATGTCCCGGACCGCCTTTCGCACCCTATGGGCGAGATCGCCCAGGACGAGGATGTCCTCGCCCGAGATTTCCAGGTTCACGGGCGGGCCCGTGGGAGGCCCCTCCTCCTCCTTCTCCACCTGAATGTCCGCCCCGTGCACCGTGGACAGGATTCGGCTCCGGACCTCCTTGATGATCTCCGAGGAGGGCCTCGAGCGGTCGTGGAAGTCCTTGAAGTCCAGCACCACCCGGCTGATGTGGGTGCCGGTGCCGCCCTGGCTGAAGGGATCCCCGCCCTCGGCGCCGATGTTGG
>CAYYVD010000189.1:0-9873 GCA_964475045.1 uncultured Desulfobacterales bacterium
GCGGCCTTCCTGGACAGGGCGATCCGGCCGTTCTTGTCGATGTCGATCACCTTCACGATCACCTCGTCCCCTTCCTGGAGGATGTCGGTCACCTTGTTGACCCGCTCCTTGTCTAGCTGGGAAATGTGAACGAGACCGTCCGTGCCGGGAAGGATCTCCACGAAGGCCCCGAAATCCATGATCTTGCGGACCTTGCCCCGGTAAAGGTTGCCGACTTCGGCTTCCTGAATGAGCTTCTTGATCATTTCGATGGCCACCTGAGCGCTCTCGGCGTCGGCGGCGGCGATGACCACCTTGCCCGAATCGTCCACGTCGACCTTGCACTCCGACAGGGCGGTGATCTCGCGAATGGTCTTGCCGCCCGGGCCGATCACCGTGCGGATCTTTTCCGGATGGATCTGGATCGTGGTGATGCTCGGGGCGTAGGGGGAGATCTCCTTTCGGGACCTGGAGATGGTGTCGTTCATCTTCTCGAGGATGAAGAGCCTCGCATCCCGAGCCTGGGCCAGAGCGCGCTGAAAGACCTCACGGTTGATGCCGTCGATCTTGATGTCCATCTGGAGCGCGGTGACCCCGTCCTTGGTCCCGGTGACCTTGAAGTCCATGTCACCGTAATGATCCTCGTCCCCGATGATATCCGTGAGCACAGCCACCTTGTCCCCTTCGGCTATGAGCCCCATGGCCACGCCGGCCACGGCGTCCTTGACGGGAACACCTGCGTCCATCATGGACAGGGATCCACCGCAGACACTGGCCATGGAGGAGGAGCCGTTGGACTCCAGGATCTCCGAGACGACCCGCAGCGTATACTGAAACTGCTCCACGTCCGGGACCACGGGGAGCAGCGCGCGCCGAGCCAGGGCCCCGTGCCCGATTTCCCGCCGGTTGGGTCCCCCCGGCCGCTTGGCCTCGCCCACGGAGTAGGGCGGAAAGTTGTAGTGAAACAGGAAACGCCGGAACGAGTCGCCGAGGATGGTCTCGATCTTCTGAGAGTCCATCTCGGTCCCCAGGGTGGTGAGCACGAGGGCCTGGGTCTCGCCTCGAGTGAACAGGGCTGAGCCGTGCACTCGCGGAAGCACGCCCACCATGCACTCGATGTCGCGCACCCGGTCCATGGGCCGGCCGTCGATGCGGCGACCTTCCTCGAGCACCATGCGCCGGACCATCTCCTTCTCCAGGTCGTGGACCATGGTCTTGATCTCGCCGCTGCGATCCGGGTGGGTCTCGGCCAGCGCCCCCACCACCGCTTTGGAGGTTTCCCGTCGTCTTTGTTGACGGAGCTTCTTGTCCTCGGTGGTGATGACCTCCCTGAGGGATGCTTCGGCGTTCTCCTTCACTTTCGCCAGGAGCTCCTGGTCGACATTGACCGGGGGAAGCTCCCTCTTGGATTTTCCCACCGCCTCGCGCATCTCGTCCTGCATATCCAGCAGAGGCTGCAGAGACTCCTGACCGAACAGGATGGCCTCGGTCAGGTCCTCCTCGGACACAAATTCGGCGCCGCCCTCCACCATGACCACGGCGGAGCGGTTTCCAGCGACGATCAGGTTGATGTCGCTCTCCTCCTGCTGGGTGATGGTGGGGTTGGCCACGAGACCGCCGTTCAGCCTTCCCACGCGCACGGCCGCGATGGGGCCCTGAAAGGGGATGTCCGATACTTCCAGGGCGGCGGACGCGCCCAGGATGGCCAGCACGTCGGCGTCGTTTTCCCGGTCGGTGGACAGCACGCTGGCCATCAACTGGGTTTCGAAGTGGTAATTGTCCGGAAAGAGCGGGCGAAGAGGCCGGTCGATCAGACGCGAGACCAGGGTCTCGCTCTCACTGAGCCTTCCCATGTCCCTTCGAAAAAAGTTGCCTGGAAACTTTCCTCCAGCGTAGGACATCTCTCGATACTCGACGGTGAGTGGAAGAAAATCAATACCTTCGCGAACCTCGTCCGTCCCTACAACGGTGACGAGCACCACGGTCTGCCCGAAGGTGACGACCACGGATCCGCTGGCCTGCCTGGCGATCCGTCCGGTCTCCATGTTCAGTGTCTGTCCGTTGATCTCGATACTCGTGCTTTTGATCATGAACTTTTCCTTTCCCGGAATCGTTTGTGTTCCGTGGGTCCAGCCGGCATGCGCTGCTCCCGGTTGCGGGTTACTTTCGAATTCCGAGCTCCTTGATGATTGTCTGGTAACGTTGTACATCGATTTTTTTGAGGTAGTTGAGAAGCCTTCTGCGCTGTCCAACGAGCTTGAGCAAACCGCGCCTGGAGTGATGGTCCTTCTTGTGCATCTTGAAATGATCGTTCAGCGACGTGATTCGGTTCGTCAAGAGCGCGATCTGGACCTCGGGCGACCCCGTATCCTTGTCATGGAGCTTGAACCGATCAATGATTTCTTTCTTGGCTTCTGGCGTAAAAACCACTTTGAACCCTCCTTGTGGAATGTAGGATGATGAGCCGAAAGCTCAGTTGAACACCCTGCTGACTTTTGTGCTCCCGTTGCCGCCGGACGCGGTCGGGGTCGTTTCGACGATGGCGACCAACTCCCCGTCGCAAAGGAGCTGTACGTTCGCTCCGGCGGCTTCCGATATTTCGCTCGCGGGCAGGACCTCCACCCCCGAGGGCTGATACCCGTTTCGAATCCTGCCGGCCAGGGAGCGCCCGATGCGGACCTTTCGCATGTCTGGAAGCGCCCGGGCCAGCGGCAGCAGCCGCTCCTTCAGCTCGTCGTGACCGTTCTTTCCCGCAAGCAGTCGGGACGCCACGGCGTCCTCCACCTTGAACGAGCCGCTGGCGATCCTTCGAAGGCCGACCAGATGGGCCCCGGTCCCCAGCTGCTCGCCCAGGTCGTGGGCCAGGCTCCTGAGGTAGGTTCCGGCGGAGCAGTGGACCTCCACGCTCAGCAGGGGCAACGCCATGGACAGGAGGTCGATGCTGTGAACGACCACCCTGCGGGTCTGCAGCTGAACGTCCTTGCCTTTTCGCGCCAGCTTGTAGGCCCGAGTGCCGTCCACATGCACCGCCGAAAAGGACGGGGGCACCTGATCAATCTCACCCAGAAACCCTTCGAGCGCTCTCTGAACGACCGTCTCGCTCATCTCCGGGACCGGGCGCTCCTCGACCACCCGTCCCTCGGGATCGTAGGTCTCGGTCTCCACCCCGAGGCGGATCTCCGCCCGGTACCGCTTGCTCCGCGCCATCAGGTACGGCATGAGCTTGGTCCCTTGACCCAGCATCACGATCAGAAGGCCTGTGGAAAAGGGATCCAGGGTTCCTGCATGTCCGACCTTCCTCACGGAGGAAAGACGCTTCACCTTGCGCACCAGGTCATAGGACGTCTCCCAGGCCTCCTTGTCCACCAGAAGGACCCCGCTCCCTATCGCGGCGGCATCAGGCGCCCGGGCGCTCTCTTTCAGAGAAGGCACGGCCTCAGGACTCCTGGTCCCCGGGTTCATCGGAACGCAGCCCTTTGAACAATCTCTCCATCTCTTCGCCCCGCTGGAGCGAGGAATCGTGGCGAAAGTCGAGCTCCGGCACGAAGCGAAGCTCCAACCGCCTGCCGATCTCCCTCTTGATGAACCCCTTTGCACTGAGCAATCCCTGGCGTACCTCCTCGAGGTCCACGTCCCCGCCCAAGACGCTGAAATACACCTTGGCGAACTTGAGGTCGTCCGCCATGTGGACGCCGGTCAGGGTCACCCCACGGACGCGGGGGTCTTTGACGCGGTGCTCGATGAGCTCCGCGATCTCCTGGCGCACCTGCTCACCGACCCTTGCAGACCGTTTTCCTGCCAGCAAAACGTCTCCTGTCCTTATCCTCAACGGAGCATTGCCTGCGAGACAGGCGATGCTCCGGTTGTCGTTCTCGTTGCCCTTGTCGTACTCTCACTCGTACTCACCGAAGCGGTACTCGTGCTCGTGCATTTTGCGCTCGTTTCGCAACCAGGGCGTCGAGTAAGGGTACGCGTACCGTCCCCGCGGGACTGAGTACGAGTCCGATGACCTCCATCACCGCCTACACGTTCAGAATCTCCAGCTCGGAGTCCACGATCTCGGCCATATGGAGGGAGTCGGTGAAGGACAACACATTCGTGAGCGAGGCGTCCACATGCCTTCGATCGTTGCCTACCGTGCACACCCCCAGCTCGATCCGCTGCCACAAATCGTTGGCTCCCACCTCGGCCACACCCACGTTGAACCGGTGCTTGATCCGGTCCACCATGCTCTTCACAACCTTGCGCTTTCCCTTGAGGGAACGGTTGTCGTGCATCAGCAGGGTGATTTTCAGCGTACCCACCACCATGGCCTACAGCTCCGGTTTCACCTCCTCCAGTTCGTACACCTCGAAGACGTCACCGGGCTTGATGTCCTGGAAGTTCTCCAGCCCGATGCCGCACTCGTAACCGGACTGAACCTCCTTGACATCCTCCTTGAAACGTCTCAACGAGCCGATCTTGCCGTCGAAAATCACCACGTCGTCCCGCAGCAGGCGCGCTTTGGAGTTTCTGAGCACGTGCCCGTCGGACACCTGGCAGCCGGCGATGGTCCCCACCTTGGGCACGTGAAAGGTTTCCTTGATGTTCACCCGGCCGATCACGTGCTCGCGATACTCGGGCTCGAGCATGCCGGCCATGGCGTCCCGGATGTCCTTGATCAGGTTGTAAATGACATCGTAGTAGCGGATGTCCACGTTCTCTCGCTCGGCCACCTCGCGAACCCGGGGGTTGGCTCGAACGTTGAACCCGATCACGATGGCGCCCGAGGCCGAGGCCAGCATGATGTCCGTCTCCGTGAGCGCTCCCGTGGAGGAGTGGATGATCTTGAGCTTGACCTCCTCGGTGGACAGCTTGAGCAGGGAGTCCGAGATCGCTTCGATGGATCCCTGCACGTCCGCCTTGAGCACGATGTTCAGCTCCTTGACCTCCCCCTCCTTGATCCGCTCGAAGAGGTCGTCCAGGCTGACGATGCCCCGCTTCTCGGGTCCCTCGCCCCGGGTGAGCCCCTGCCGGTACTCCGCCACCTGGCGGGCGGTCTTTTCGTCCGGCAGGACGAGGAAATCGTCCCCCGCTTTGGGCACGCCGCTGATTCCGTAGATCTCGACAGGCACCGACGGGCCCGCCTGGTCCAGCCGGGACCCCCGGTTGTTCACCATGGCGCGGACCCTGCCGTGGTTCTCGCCGCAGGCAAAGAAATCCCCCTGTCTCAGGGTACCCGCCTTGATCAGGACCGTCGCCACGGAACCGCGGCTCTTGTCCAGCCGGGCCTCCACAATGGTCCCCTGGGCGGGCCGGTCCGGGTTGGCCTTGAGCTCGAGAACCTCCGACTGAAGGGAGATGAGCTCCATGAGCTCGTCCACCCCTTCGCCCGTCTTGGCCGAGAGCTGGGCGTAGAGCGTCTCTCCGCTCCACTCCTCCGGCACGAGATCGAGCTCGGCCAGCTCGCGCTTGACGCGGTCCGGATCGGCTTCCGGTTTGTCCATCTTGTTGATGGCGACGATGATGGGGATCTCCGCCGCCCGGGCATGATTGATGGCTTCCTTGGTCTGCGGCATGACGCCGTCGTCTGCGGCCACCACGAGCACGATGATGTCCGTCACCCTGGCGCCGCGCGCTCGCATGGCGGTGAACGCCTCGTGCCCGGGCGTGTCCAGGAACACCACCGCTCCGCTGCCGGTGCTCACATAATAGGCACCGATGTGCTGGGTGATCCCGCCCGACTCGCCTTCGATGATCTTGGACTGTCGAACGTAGTCGAGCAGGGAGGTCTTGCCGTGGTCCACGTGCCCCATGATGGTGACCACCGGAGGACGCGGTTTCAGATCCTCCGGCTTGTCCTCCACCCCCCGGAGGAGGTCCTTCACCTCCATTACGTCCAGCTCGAGCTCGTACCCGAAATCATCGGCCACCAGGGCCGCGGTGTCGTAGTCGATGGGCTGGTTGATGTTTGCCATGACGCCCTGGGCCATGATGGCCCGAATGACCTCCGAGGCCTTGATCCCCATGGCCCGGGCCAGATCTCCCACGGTGACCTGCTCGGGAACCTTGATCCGGCGCTTGATCGCCTTCGGGACGGTGATCTCCGTCTGTTTGAAACGTTTTCCGCTCTCCCGGCCCTTCTTGGCGCCTTTTTTGCCCTTGCGCCCGGGACCGCGTCCCTCGTACAGGGCATCCCGTTCGAACACTTCCAGCTTTCGGCCCTTGGGGGCGCCCTTCTTCCCCTGCTCTTTCTTGGCAGCCTTCTTCCGTTCCTTCTTCCGTATGGGCTTGCCTTCTTCGTCCACAGGCGGCGGGGGCGGCGGCACGACCTCCTGAGGTGGGACTGGCCCTGCAGGCTTCGACTTGCGGGCGGCAGGGGCCTCCTGGGCCTTGGTGCGTTTCACGACCTCTTTGAGCGGCCCCTCTTCGGCCCGTTTGATGATCTTCGCAGGCTGCCCCCCGGCGGTTTTCTTCTTGGCCTTCTTCGCCTTGGGCTTGGGGGCGGGCTTCTCCTCCTCCACCCCGGCTTCTCCAGCCGCCCCGGGGGCCTCTTCGGGCGTCTCCGCAGGTGTGGCCTCAACCGCCTCCGCCCCGGCAGACGCAGCTTCCGGCTCGGGAGGGGCCTCCGCCTCGGGTTCGGCCGTCTCGGCCGCCGTTTCGACGGCCTCGGCCTCGGGTTCCGGGCCTGCCTCCGCCACAGGAGCCTCGCCTTCTTCGGAGGGCTCCGCCTTCGGCGGCGTCTCGGCCTCGGCCTCCGCGACCGGGGCCTCCAGCTCGCCCTCGGCCGCCGGTGCCTGGGCGGGCGCCTGCTCCTCAGGACGGACACGGACGGTTTTTCTACGCCTTCGAATGACGGTCGGCTTGACCCGCTTCTCCTCGATGACCTCGGACACCTTGCCCGTGGCGATATCCCGGGCTCTCTCCATCTCGGATTCGTCCAGGGTGCTCATGTAGTTCTTGATCGGCAGTCCAGCGGCAATCAGCTTCTCGACGAGCACCTTGCTCTCCATGTTCAGCTCCCTGGCCAACTCATATACCCTGACTTTCGCCATGTACCCTCCCAAAACATTGGTTTCGGTTTTCTCTGGTTCGATCCGTTCTGCCGCGCTCCGCCGCCCTTCCACCTATGGCACCGAAACACCGGGGCATGTGCGGCTACGCCCCGTCGCGGAGCTCACGGCTGAGTCGAAGCGGTCCTCCGGCTCTGAACACCCGATTCAGCCTCCGGTGTGTTTTCAGCCTGCTTCGGCACTCGTTCCGTGCGCAGAGGTAAGCGCCTCGTCCTCGCGCCTTCTGACGGGGATCCTCTCGAATCTCCCCTTGTTCGTTCAGAACCAGCCGGACCAGTTCGTGCTTGCGCCGCCTGGTTCCGCATACAATGCAGGTCCTGATCGGTACGTGATTCCTAGGGCTCATGGTCCTCGGACCCATGTCCCGCATTCGTCTCCTCCACTTCGCCCGGCGCTTCCTCCCGAACCGCCATGGGCTCGGGTCCCTCGGCCTCGGGCTCCTCCGTCTCGGGTCCCTCGGCCTCGGGCTCGGAGGCCTCGGCCTCGTTCTCAACCGGGGCCTCTGCTTGCGGCTCTGTCGCGGCCTGTTCCTTCTGCTGCACATAGCCGGCGGCGCTCTCCAGCAGCTTGGCGGCCTTCTCCTCCCCGATTCCCCGGACGGTCATCAGCTCCTCTTCGGTGGAGCCCGCGACCTCCTCGGCGGACCGAAAACCGGCTTGGTACAAACTCGTGGCGGTCGCCTCGCCCACCTCGTCGAGCTCGAGCAGGGACGCGTATGCATCCCTCAGCTCCTGGCTGTAAGCCGTCTCGCTGACCACGTCCAGGTGCCAGCCCGAAATCTTGGACGCGAGCCGTACGTTCTGGCCGCGACGCCCGATGGCCAGGGAAAGCTGATCGTCCGGGACGACCACTTCCATGGACCGGTTCGCTTCGTCCACCACCACACGAACGATCTCCGCCGGGGCGAGGGCGTTGACAATGAACTTGGCCGGGTCCGGGTCCCAGGTCACGATGTCGATCTTCTCCCCGCGCAGCTCCTGGACCACGGCCTGGACCCGGGATCCCTTCATGCCCACGCAGGCGCCCACCGGATCGATGTCCGAGTCCTTGGACGCCACGGCGATCTTGGAGCGGCTTCCGGGCTCCCGCGCCACCTGCACGATGGTGACAATGCCTTCGGCGATCTCCGGCACCTCGTTTTCGAACAAAGCGGAAAGGAAGTTGGGATGGGTTCTCGAGAGGATGATCTGAGGCCCCCGACTGTACTGCTTCACGTCCAGGATGTAGGCTCGAATCCGGTCCCCCTGTCGATAGGTCTCCCGAGGAATCTGCTCCTTGGGAGGCAGCTCGGCTTCGGCCCGTCCGAGGTTCGCGATGATGGAGCCCTTGTCGAATCGCTGAACGATGCCGTGAATGATCTCACCCTTGCGGTCCTTGAAGTCATCGTAGACGATGTTCCGTTCCGCTTCCCGAAGCCGCTGCATGATGACCTGCTTGGCGGACTGGGCTGCAATGCGGCCGAATCGGTCGGGGTCCATCTTGATGCCCACGGCGTCGCCGAGCTCGAACTCCGGATCGAGGTTCCGGGCCTCTTCCATGGAAATCTGCAGATCCTCGTCTTCGACCTCCTCGACCACCTCCTTGAACTCGAACACCTCGATCTCTCCGAGCTCCTCGTTGAAGTTGACTTCGAGGTCGTAGTTGGGCCCCATCTTCTTACGGGCCGCGGCCTTGACAGCCTCCTCGAGGGTTTGAATCAAGATCTCCCGATCCAGTCCCTTTTCCCGGCTCACCTGGTCGACGACTCTGAGTAGTTCCGAAATCATGTTCCCTTCTCTCCAGAAGTGGGGTTGTCATGCCCGATCGTTGAAAGGCCACTCCGCACGGGCACTTGCTAGTGCCCATCCATGAACGAATGTTGGGCACTGCTGGGTTTCCAATTCAGAAAGGAGGGTTTTTTGTCAAGATCAAGGAGATCAAGAGGGGCCGCGGAGGCGTACGCTCGTACGCCTCACAAGGAACCTGGCTGATCGACAATGAGATTGGCAAAAAAATCCTTTTTGGATGGAAACTTGCTAAAACTCATACACCAGATTTGCCTTTTCCACATCATCCAAGAAGAGCGACACCTCGGCCCCGTCCACGAGGAGGGTGAGCACGTCTCCCTCCACCCGGTCCAGTCGTCCGGTGAAGTTGCGGCGGCCTTCTATGGGCTCCAGGGTGCGGATCTTCACCGTTCTCCCGGTCGCCCATCGAAAATCCCTCCTGCGCTTCAACGGGCGGTCCAGGCCCGGGGACGAGACCTCGAGCACATACTCGTGCGGGATGATGTCGTGGACATCCAGCAGGTCTCCGATCTCTCGGCTCACTCCTGCGCAGTCATCGATGGTCACCCCGTCCTGCTTGTCGATGAACAACTGCAGCGCCCATCGACCGGACTTTGCGACATACACCGCGTCCACGAGCTCGAACCCCAGTTCCTCGAGGACGGGCTCCACGAGTTCGGTCACTTCCTCCACGATGGTCCGGGCGTCAACAATCATGGATGCACACGGTTCCGGTGCGAAACCCGCACGGAAGACGTCTCGCCTGATTCAACCACCCCTTGGAGCGGATATCTCGGTTCGGAGGTGCTGCAGGTCGGCTGCCGGATCGGGATCCGTCCGCAAAAACAAAAGCGGGTGACAGAACCCGCTTCCTCATTGCAGACGCGTTGGTCTCTGGCCCGGTAAGCCAGATCCATCAGGAGATGGGCAATCACAACACCAATCCGCAATTCGAAGTAAGGCTCAGCCTTGGGGGCCGACCAGAAACCTCAAAAAGGGAATCAGGCCATTCGATGGGAACTGGAGCGGGCAACGGGGATCGAACCCGCGACCCCAAGCTTGGGAAGCTTGTGCTC
>CAYYVD010000190.1:0-9740 GCA_964475045.1 uncultured Desulfobacterales bacterium
GCATCAGTTACATGGCCGGCATGGAGCTGCCGGGCGTGATCATCAACATGATGCGGGGAGGCCCGGGCCTCGGGAACATCGCCCCGTCAGCGGCCGATTACTTCCAGGCCACCCGGGGCGGAGCCCATGGGGACTACCGAACCCCGGTCCTGGCACCTGCGGGTTGTCAGGAGTTGGCGGATTTGACGTCCGTGGCCTTCGAGCTCGCAGACAAGTACCGGACTCCGGTCATGCTGCTCGGGGACGGGCTGATGGGGCAGGTCATGGAGCCGGTGGTGTTCCCCGATTTCGTCGATCTCGATGCGATCCCCCCAAAAGACTGGATCCTGGACGGGTGCAAAGGCCGGGACCCTCGCGCCCACTTTTCCATGCTCCTGCAGGATGGGGCGCTGTACAAGCACAACCTGCACCTCCAGGAAAAATACGATCGAATCGCGGCGAATGAGATCCGGTGGGAAACACAAGTTCAGGACGACGATGACATGATCATCGTGGCCTATGGTACGGCGGCCAGAATTGCCGAAAGCGCCATCGAAGAGCTGAAGGAAGAAAACCTCAACGTGGGCCTGTTTCGGCCCGTCACCCTGTGGCCGTACCCGATGGCCGCCCTGCGCGAGCTGGCCACCCAGGTATCCAAGGTGGCCGTCTTTGAGCTTTGCCTGGGACAAATGGTGGAAGACGTGATCCTTTCCGTGGGCGACCGCGCCGAGATCCACTTTTACGGCCTGCCCGGCGGGATCATCCCGACCCCGACGAGCGTCGCTGACTTCATTCGCTCCGCGGCCCGCGGCGACGGGAACATCGGCAGGAGGATAGAGGTATGAGTGCAGAGGTCGCATACAAAAAAGTGTTCGGCTACCCGGAATCCCTGAAAGACGCCCCGACCCATTACTGTCCGGGTTGCGGTCATTCCATCGCCCACCGTCTGGTGGCGGAAGCCCTGGACGAGATGAACCTCCGGGAGATCACCATCGGCGTCCCTCCCGTGGGCTGCGCGGTTCTGGCCTACAATTACTACAACTTCGACATGGTGGAAGCTCCCCATGGCCGGGCCCTTGCCGTGGCCACGGGCATCAAGCGGGTCCACCCGGACAGGCTGGTGCTCACCTACCAGGGAGACGGGGACCTGGCGGCCATCGGCACGGCCGAGACCATCCATGCGGGGAACCGGGGGGAGAGGATCTCCACGATCTTCATCAACAACGCCATCTACGGCATGACCGGCGGGCAGATGGCCCCCACCACCACCCTGGGCCAAATCGCCACCACCACCCCGGCCGGCAGGGATCAGAGGCGTCACGGCAACCCCATCGACATCTCGCGGATGCTGGCCGTATCCGATGGCGTCGTCTATGTGGAGCGCTGCGCCCTGACCTCGATCAAGCAGATCCAAAGGGCCAAGAAGGCCATCAAGAAAGCCTTTCGAGTGCAGTTGGATGACTTGGGCTTTTCCCTGGTTGAACTGCTCTCGCCCTGCCCCACCAACTGGAAGATGTCCCCCAAGGAGTCCTGGAAGTGGGTCAATGAGGAAATGGTGAAAACCTACCCCTTGGGCTTGATCAAAGATACAACCGGTGATGAGGACAAAAAATGATCATACGGACGACGTTTGCAGGCTTTGGAGGTCAGGGTGTCCTGCTCATGGGCTATGTCTTGTCCCACGGGGCAATGCACAAGGGCCTCAATCTTACCTATTTCCCTTCCTACGGTGCTGAAATGCGCGGCGGGACCGCCAACTGCACGGTGACCGTTTCAGACAAGAAAATCGCCTCCCCCGTGGCATCCAAGCCGGACGTGCTGGTTGCCATGAACGGGCCGTCGTTGGACAAGTTCGAGCCCACCATTGTCGAAGGCGGGCTGATCTTTCTGAACGCCTCCCTGATCACGCAAACCCCGTCCCGAACGGACGTTGAGTTCCTTCAGGTCCCCGTCGCGGAGCTGGCCAATGAAGCGGGAAACGCACGCGGCGCCAACATGGTCATGATCGGGGCGGTCTGCGCCAAGACCGGGATCCTTTCGCTGGATGAGACCGTCAACGGAATGAAGGCGGCCATGAAAGGAAAGGACAAGTTCTTCGAGGCCAACCAGAGAGCCATTGAACGCGGATTCGCGTTCGTGCAAGAAACCAAATCGCCCGGCGATCATCCGTAGGGTCCTCGGACACCCTCCAGGATGTGCTCAAAGCCTCGAGAAAAAACAAGAAGGCGGCCCAAAGGCCGCCTTCTTGTTTTGGCCTCCCTGTTCGCCGCCATTCCCGATCACCGGGATGGTGTTTCCGTGAATCCATCTCCCCCGGGACACTCTGCTAACCACTCTATATTGCGGTTTTTTCTTGTTGACTACCCAAAATGTCTTCAGCTAACATGCCTGCCAAAAGGCAAGTTCCCATCACGTGCCGTCACCTCTACCGGCCCATTGATTCCCACCATCGAGAGCAAGAAAAGGACCCCCATGCCCTGGAACAAAAAAGCGATCGCCGCGATTGTCCTCATGACCCTTCCGGGACTCTGTGCGCAGGCCCTGGCCGGCGATGACCGGAAGGCCGTTGACCGGGTACGAATGGAATTCAACGCCGCGTCTCGATCGTCCGATGCCGAGGCCTTGGCCAGCCTCCTGGATCGAGACGCGGTATGGATGCCGCCAGGCCGGGAACCGATCGTCGGCAGAGAGGCCGTCGAGGACTACTACACTCAACGGTTTCGGGACAAGCGTTCCGAGATCAGGCTGCACCCCGGGACCATCCAATGGATGGGGAACTGGGCCGTCCTGCATTCGACCTTTTCCAGGACCGATGTGGAGATATCGGACCGGACCGAGCAGGTGGTTTCCGGCAACTACATGTGGGTTCTGCGCAAGCAGCCGGACAACACCTGGAAGGTGGCCCGGGATGTCTGGAACGAAATCTCCGAGACGGTTCTCTTGTCGGACGCCCTGGCCCGGGTGGATCTCTTCGCCGGATTGACCCCGGCGGAGCGCGACATCCTCAAACCCGCGGCCACGCTGCGCCGGGTCGAGGCAGGCGCTCGAATCACGACCGAGGGCGAATCGCCCGGCAAGATGTTCATTGTCCTGGATGGCCAGGCGGACGTGCTGCGCCAGGGAAATCGGGTGACGACCCTGTCCGGGCAGTTCATCATCGGAGAAACCGAGTTCCTGAATCAATTGCCCATGTTCGTGGATGTCGTGCTGCGTGAGGAGACGGAGCTCCTCATCCTGGACAATAACGTCTTGACCGGGCTCCTGCGCAGGCATCCGCGCATCGGCTACGAGATCATGCACGCCCTCGCCGTTGTCGAGGCGATCCGTCTCAGGGAAACGACGATCGGCGTTTTTTCATCCAAACCGTAGCACGGGGGAGCTGTATGGAGGCCATGCAAGCGGTCGTTTTTGACGGCGAACTGCGGTACGTGCAGGACGGGTCCATTCCGCGGATTCGACCCGGCTGGGCCTTGATCAAGGTGCAGCTGGCCGGGATCTGCAAGACCGACCTGGAGATCATGAAGGGATACATGGGTTACAGTGGCGTGCTCGGCCACGAGTTTCTGGGCCGGGTGGAAAGCTGCAATGATCCGGCCTGGATCGGCCAGCGGGTGGTGGGAGAAATCAACGCGGCCTGCGGGGAATGCGACTGGTGCGCCCAAGGCCTGGGCCGGCACTGTCCCCGACGCACCACCCTGGGCATCGTCAACCATGACGGATGCATGGCCGAGTATTGCGCCCTGCCCGTGGAAAACCTGCACATCGTCGATCCGGACATTTCCGACGAACAGGCCATCCTGACCGAACCCCTGGCCGCGGCCTGCGAGATTCTGGAGCAGCTCCCCTTGTCGGGCAAAGAGCGGGTCATCGTCCTTGGCGACGGAAGGCTGGGCATCCTCTGCGCCTGGGCTCTGGCCACGGTCGCCTCGGATGTCACCCTGGTGGGGCATCACCAGGACAAACTGGACATCGCCCGCTGGCGAGAGATCACCATGTCCCTGCGGGGGGAAGGGGTCGCCCCGGGCGCCGATCTCGTGGTCGACGCCACGGGCTCGGGCCGGGGGATTGCCCAGGCCATGGAACTCTGCCGCCCCCGGGGCACCATTGTCCTCAAGTCCACGGTGGCCTTGCAGGGCGAGATCAATCTGGCGCCACTGGTCATCAACGAGCTGACGGTGGTGGGATCGCGCTGCGGGCGCTTCAGCGACGCCCTGGCCATGATGCACGTCTTTCCGGACATGCCCCTGCCTCGCCTGATCACGGACCGCTACCCGCTGCACCAGGCCGTCGAGGCCTTTGCCGCGGCCCGGAACGGTCAGGCGCTGAAAATCGTGCTCGAGCTATGAACGGGGAAGGACCCATCAGCACCACGCAATTCATCTCCATACACTCCTACCGTGGAGGGACCGGCAAGTCCAACATCACCGCCAACCTCGGCGTCGTCCTGGCCGGACACGGCTTGAACGTCGGTCTTGTGGACATGGATATCCAGTCCCCGGGCATTCACGCCCTGTTCGGCTTTGATGCCTCCAGCTTCACGCACTGCCTCAACGACTACCTGTGGTCCCGCTGCGACATTGGCGAGACCGTGCACGACTTGGCAAGCCGGCTCGAGCAGCCCGTCTCTGGACGACTCAAACTGCTGCCCAGCAGCATCCATCCCGGCGACATCGCCAGGATCATTCACGACGGATATGACGTGGACCGGCTCAACAGCGGGCTCGAAGGCTTCGCCAAGACCTGCGCCCTGGATGTGGTGTTCCTGGACACCCACCCGGGCCTGGGCGAGGAAACCCTGCTCTCCCTGGCCCTCAGCGACCGGCTCCTGGTCTTGCTGCGGCCGGACCGCCAGGACTATCAGGGCACCTCCGTGACCATGAAGGTGGCGGCCCAGCTTTCCGTGCCCAGCATCAGCGTATGCATCAACAAGGCGCCGTCCATCCTGCCGGAGGACGCCCTGCGCCGAAAAATCGAAGATGCGTATGGTTACCCCGTGGACGGCGTCTTCCCGCACTGCGACGAGATGATGGTCCTTGGCAGTGACGGGCCGTTCGTGCAGCGTTACCCGGAGCATCCGTTCACCCAAAAAATGGAGCGTCTCGCGGAGAAGATCCTGCCATGAACCGAGACCAGCTCGTGCGCATCGGGGCCGCCTTTCTGGGAACCGCCCTCTACGGACTGTTGAATTCCCTGACCATCGGGTTTTCCCTTCCCGGTTCCGACGCCGCGGTGACGATTCGCCCCCAGGTGGTGATTCCCATGCTCGGGGGGTTTCTCCTGGGCCCCCTGCACGGATTTGTCATGGGATGCGCGGGCAATGTACTCGGGGACTGGATCAACGGGCTGGGCCTGGAGTTCTGGCCGTTCTCCCTGGGGAACGGCCTCATCGGCCTGATGCCGGGCCTGGCTCGTTCACGGGGGAGACCCCGCGTGGACAGCCTGGCCCAATTCGCCGGGCTGATGGTGCTGATCGTGGCCGGCAACATCCTGGGCATGGGCTTTGGGGTGCTCGTCTACCAGCTTACGGCCCAGGACTCGCTGCATCTGCTGACCTGGACCTTTTTTCATCCCATCATTGTGGCCAACGTGATCTGCGCCTTTCTCCTGTTTCCGCCCCTTCTTCTGCTCTTCAAGAAGGTATCCTTCACATTCGACGTCCAACTGGGCATCACCCTCATGTATCTGCTCATGGGCGTCGTCACTGCGCTGATTTTCGTCATCAACTTGGTCAACGGCCGAACCATGAGCCAGGATCTGGCGGGGATCCTGCCGGAACAAGCCCTGGCGGCCCACCTGGAAACAGCGGCCCTGGACGGTTTTCGCTATGGCGGAAGCATCGGCATTGTCGTGATCCTGATGAGCATCGGGCTGACCTTCGCCCTGATCCAGGTCCTCGCCCGTCCGGTGCGAAACCTGACCCAGGCCGCCAGGCAGCTGAAGGAAGGCCGGCCGGACCGAATCGATCTGATGGCCCTGTCCCGGAGAAACGATGAGTTCGGGCGGCTGGCCCAGGTTTTTTCGGACGCCGTCGAGCAGGTGATGAAGCGGGAAGAGCGTATGAAGCAGGCCATCAGGGACCTGCGCCTGGAGATCGACCGCGATCAGGAAGCCAAGGAAGTCCGGGAGATCACAGAGACGGAGTATTTCCAATCCCTGCGTCGTCGTTCCATGGAACTACGAACCAGAAAGGAAAAGCGCAGGCATGAGAAAAGCCGACATCCACCAAGCCCTGAACGACCTCATCGACGGTCGCCGGGCTGAGACGCCCCTTCCCGGTCAGGTCGTCATGGGCCGGATGAAGGAGGAGACGGGCGGCGAGCTCGTCGTGGACATCAGCAAGATCAGGGTCATGAGCGGCCTGAACATTCTTGCCGAATCCCTGATCAAGGCGCTGATCGAAAAAAGCGTGTTTGGCCACTGCGACGTCATGGCCGAGCAGCGCGTGGATCCGGACCTGCAACCCGAGCTCCACGCGGCCGGCGTACACAACGTCTCCTTTTTCGCCCGGCTCACCGTCGCGGAATCCCTGCCCTACTTCAACGAAACCGTCGGGTACCAGATCCACTACATCTTCAACGCCATGCAGGGTGACGAGATCTTCGAGGACCTGTTTCCGCCCGAAGGCCGGAACACCCGGGGGGTTCTCTTCCCCTTTCACCGGGGGGACACGCATGACCGGACGGGATTTTTCTACCTCGTGGAGCACGTCCCGGCGGGACATTTTCTGAGAATCACCCTGGAATCCGCCCAGGATCCCCGTCTGCGCCTCTCCCGCATTTCCCACAGCATCATCGATCACATCGACCTGATCCACTCCCGGGTGGACATCCCCACAACCGCCTCGAGCTTCGCCCAGGGCGTGATGGAGGCATGCCTCAGCCGAAAAAACACCTACACCGCGGCGAAGGTCCACTTTGGCGACTTCATCACCTTCTTGAACAAGGCCGGTCTGACAGACATCGAAGCACTGTCCTTTTCCTGGCCCACAGAACTGATCAAGAAGGCTCCGACCATGGGCATGCCGGCTCTCAACGCCCATGTCGTTCGCATCCTCTATCTCCTGGGCGATTCCGGCCTGATCGCCCGGCTCGCGGACGGACGGACGATCCGCCTGGAGGATGACGGTTTTTCCTGTTTCCTGGATCTTTCCCAACGCAATCGCTGCCTGAATCTGGCCCTTCTCGCACCCCGGATCAAATCCGGACTGCCCGAATGCCTGGCCCGAATGCCCGCGGTCATGCGCTGCGTTGCCGAGAACCCCAGCGTGTTTCGAGACACACGCATCCTTCTGATCCACCACCTGACCAGCGAAGTGCTGGGCTGCATCCAGGCCCTGATCGACATGGGCGCGCGGAGCGTTGACACGATCTGGGTCCAATACGCGGGCTCCGTGGAACCGTCCGCCAAGGAGATCATGCTCTCCCTGCCCGAAACCATCTATCGCTTTCACGGACTGACTCCGGTCCTGGAGTCCGATGGACTGCAGTATCGATTCCTGCTGAGCGACGAGTACTCCGTCGTGGAGTCCCTGGCCCCGCTGGCCGGTACGCTGTGGGCGGCATCCCTGCGCTTCTACGAGGCCATGCGGGCCCTGGCCGGTCATCTGATGCTGCACACGGCCCTGGCCTGCCGCGAAAACAACGAAAGCCTCATGATCATCGAGGACGGCGGTTACATCGCCCCGTCCGTCAATCGCCTGTGCCTGGAGCAGCGCACGGTGGCCGAAGCCGCCGACTTCTTCCGTTTCCCCGCATCCTCCCTGCCCGAGGGCGACCTGGACCGTCCTTTTCGGCAATGGCTGCGTCCGGCCCTGACGGGCAGCGTGGAGCACACCCGCAACGGGTATGACGCCCTGAAGCGGGTGCAGGACGAGTTCGGAACGCTGGCTTTCCCGGCCACCACCATCGCCATTTCCGACTTCAAGGTACACTGTGAAAGCCGTGACGTGGTTTACAGCTGTCTGAACGCGGTGGAGAGCATCATGAACCACATGGGCTTCGCCCTGTCCGAACGTACCGGTCTCGTGCTGGGCGCTCAGGGGGCCCTGGGACGCAAGTCCATGCAGATCCTCGCCCAGCGCGTGGGCCCCGAGAATCTCTACGGGGTCGATCTCGTCCGCCCGACCAACGATCCGCCCTGGACGTACGCCCCGAATCTGGCGTCCCTGCCCCGCGAAGCCCTGGAGCAGGCGGACCTCGTTTTCGGGGTTGTCGGGGCTTCCCTGTGCACCCCGCAATGGATTGAAGAGCTGGTTCTTGCGACCAGAAAGCAGCATCTGTTCTTTGCCAGCGGCAGCACCAAGACCGTCGAATTCGCCCAGTTGACCGATTGGCTTCTGGAGCATCTGCGCTCCCCGCGGCCCCTGTCCAATGGAGAAACGCCCCACATCACGCTTTCCGGAATCCACGACCCCAAAACCGGAATCCACCAGGGCCGTAGCGCGCGCATGCGCCTGGGCGCGAAAACCGTGCACCTGCACCTGCTGGCCGACCTGATGCCGATCAACTTTCTGTACTACGGCGTCCCCTCGGAAACCATGAACCAGGTGATGCGGGAGCTCCTGGACATGGGCACCCTCCTGGCACGGCGTCATTCGGACGGTTCCCCCCTGCAACCTTCTCTGCTGGCCCTGGACCACGACATCCAGCACACGAGGTGAACTCGCACGACCACGTGGCCGTCGGGCCCGTCACCGGTGTCGGCCTGGCGGAAGGTAGGCGCAACGTTCAGTTCGCCGTCCTGGGCAATATTTTCGTCAACTGGATCGTCACCCTCCCCGCGGCGGGGGTCGTCAGTGCCTTGATCTTCCTGACCCTCCGAACCCTGTTTCTCGAATGAGGCTGACTGCCCCGGGCCGTTCTCATCCCGACCGGACGGTCCGCATCCCGCACGGTGTGTACGGCTCCGACACAGTGAGCATCGCGGGAGAGGACATGGCTTCAGCAAGAGCTCTTGCTTTTGCGGATTCGATGAGAACTTCCGCTCGAAGAAAGAGATCAAGATCATTTGTTGAGCGCGGTTCCGGGCACTCCTCCAGCAACGTACGAATCCCCAGCTGCTGCACGTGCTCTATCTTGAGAAAGATGCCAAAGCCCCCACCGATGATGAGTCGAATGTCCGAGCCGTCCAGCTCACAGAGCAAGTCCAGCAGGGATGTCCTCAGGTCTGGAAAAAGATTCATGGAAGCACTGCCTCGAGGTTCTTCATGATGTTTGATCTCACCTGCTCGGCGGTTTCCCTGTCACGTTTGTCCCCGGCCTTCAACTCCAGATACACCTGCACGGGAGATGCCCACCAGAAATCGCCCTCATACCGGCGATCGAAAAAAACCGTTTCGTCTTCGGTCTCCAAGAGCTCAAGGTTTGGAAAGCGATCCGTTCGACTGCCTTCCACCTTTTCCGGGAGCCCATCCAGGCGGGGGCAATAAACAGACAGGAGCCCACCCCGTTGCATGACGGCATATCGTCCCACCGATGATTTCCCGGTACCGATCAGAGGAAGGCCCAAGTCTTTTGAAGCCTTTCTCAACAGCTCCGTTATGGACTCCTTCTTCTCGGAGACCTTGAGGCGAACCTGTGCCTTGATCCTTGGGGGGGTATAGTTTTCACTCAGTTTTTCCAGAAGCTTGTCGGGCTGCAGCAGGCGAATGGCGGATTCACGCGTGATGATCAAGTCCTCCTCCAGGGTCTTCAATGCCTTTGAGACGGTGGAGAGGCTCATGGGCGTTCTTTCATCCTGCTCCACCAAGGGATTCCGTTGGT
>CAYYVD010000191.1:0-9686 GCA_964475045.1 uncultured Desulfobacterales bacterium
GAGAAAGGCGTGGAGGGAGCAGACCCAGAACATCCACAACCTGATGCTCGTGGACTAGCGGTCGGTCGAGGCCATGCCTTTTCTTCGGTAGGCTCGGACCAGGGTCGCATCCAGGAGCAGGAACAGGATCATGGGCAGCAGAAGGAAGACCAGGGTCACGAGGGAGGCCAGGGACCGGTTCGAGGAGCTGAGCAGCGGGAACAGGTACCCGGTGAAGGACGGCACACTCCCCCCGCCGATCAGGAAGACCAGGAAGTACTCTGAGAACGCCACCAGAAACACCACGCTGCCCCCGGCGATCATCGCCGGCAGGAGCAGGGGCAGCTCCACGGTCAGAAGGATGCGGAGCGGCCCCGCCCCCAGATTCCGGGCGCAGATCCCGTACGCCTCCCCCATGGTCTGATAGCCCGCCACCAGAGCCCTGAACATGAAGGGGTAGCTGAACATGGCCAGGATCAGCACGACCCCGATCAGGTGATCCGCCAGGGATATCTTGACGAACAGGAAGTGGAGCCCCATGGCAAAGGTCATGGGCGGCACCAGGGCCGGGGTCAACAGAAGCCCCTCCAGCAGGTTCTTGCCCGGGAACGTCCTCCTGGCGAAGAGCGCTGCGGGCAGGAGGCACATGGCGAGGGTCGCCAGGACCGTCAGCAGGGAGTACAGGAAGGACGAGCCCAAAGCGACCAGGACCCGCTCCTTCTGGTCCAGCAGATAGGCCGCCCCATCGAGGCTGAACGCTTCGGGCCAGACGTCCGGAAAGCGCCAGCCCGGAGCCAGGCCGACGAGGACGAGAACGACCGCCGGCAGGACGAAAAGCACCACCAACAGCAGCAACAGGAGATGTTTCATACCTTGCGCTCCGAGCTCTCCAACCGGCGGACCACCCGAGCGTAGGCCATGATGAACAGGACGGCGAAACAGAACATGATCACCAGCATGGCCATGGCCTCGGGCCGGTGGGCCAGGTCCCGCTTGAAGTAGGCGTTGTACACGTGAATGCTCAGCATGCCGGGCCGGCTCTCGCTCAGAACGTAGGGGATGTCAAAGGCGCCGAAGCTGTACAGAAAGAGGATGATGAAGCCGGTGTGCACGGCCGGGGAGACCCTGGGCAGGACGATGCGGAAGAAGATTCGGGTCCTGGAGGCCCCGAGCATGGCGGCCGTCTGGATCTGCCTCGGATCAAAACGCTGGAGAAGCGCCAGGACCAGCAACATGGCAAAGGGAGTCCCCTTGAGAACATAGGCCAGGACCATCCCCAGCCCCCAGCCGGAGTAGAGCACGTTGGGGAAGGCGTCCATGGTATCGATCAGCCCCAGGGCGTGGGCGATGGACGCCAGGACCCCCGACGGGCTCCAGAGGAGCAGGATCACGAACGCCGCGGCGATGTGCGGCAGGATCAGGGGGATCTTGTAGACCAGGGCCGCCGTCTGGAGCCTTGCCGGAAGCCGCCACACGCCGTAGGCCAACAGGGTGCCGGCCGCCACGGCGCAACCGGCCGATACCGCCCCCACCTGCAGGGAAAAGCGGAACGAGGCGTAGAAGGAGGGATCGGTCAGGAGGACCGCGTACGACTCGAGGTGCCCGCCCCCGTACGGAATCGGCGTCCACACGCCGAGGGACTGCCCGATGGTCAGGAAGATCCCCCCGCAGAACAGGACCAGGTAGGGCAGCAGCAGAGGGGACAGCCTGAGCCCAACGCCCACCCACGACCTAGCGCAGGACATGGGCTTCCCAGCCCCGCTCCAGGGCCTCCAGGTAGCCGGCCGGGATCTCCGGGACCGCCACCGGATCCAGCTCGGCCGGGCACAGGGTGGCCGGGCCCAGGTCCACGGCCTCGAACCGCTTCCGGTCCGCAGGGCTCAGGCGTTCCATGTCCAGGGCCGGAAAATCTCCCCAGGCGGACGGACGATACTTGGAGAGCTGCGCATCCACGGACAGGAGAAAGTCGGCCAGGACCATGGCGCCGGCCTTGTTGGGCGCATTGAAGGGGACGGCCGTGTAGTGCAGGTTGAAGATGGAACCGTCCTCGAGCACGAAGGTCCGAACCGTGTCCGGGTAGGTGCCCTCCAGGATCTTGCTCTGGGCGTGCGGGGGGTGGTAGGACATGCCGAAGTCCACCTCGCCCCGGGCGAACAGGGTGTCCAGGCCGGCGCTGCCCTTGGGATAGGTCCGCCCTTTCTGCCACAGCCGGGGCTCGATCCCGTTGAGCCAGGCCCAGAGCCTGGGGCTCGTGCGGTCGAACAGCGCCTGGTCAAAGCCCTGGAGGTATTGCTGGTGCCCCCCGGTGACGGCGTAGAAGATCTGGCGGATGAACGCGGATCCCGTGAAATCGGGCGGCTGGGGATAGGTGAACCGGCCGGGATGAGAGCGAATCCAGGCCTCGAGCTCGGCCACCGTCGCGGGCGGCGAGTCGATCCGGGCGGTGTCGTACTCGAAGACGAACTGGGCCTTGCCGAAGGGGGCCTCGTATCCTTCGACCGGATACCCGAAGTCATGGGACATGCTCGACGGGTCCACGTAGGCCCGCACGTTGGGTAGCTTCGAGGCGAAGGGCCCGAAGAGCAGACCGGCCTCCTTGGCGTTCTTGAAGTTCTCCCCGTTGATCCAAAGGAGATCCATGGTCCCCGTCTTCCGCGCGGCGGCCTTCTCGTTGAGCAGCTTGTTCACGAACACGCTCGCGTCCATGGGCACCCGCACGACGTCGATGTCGTACCGGGCCTTCATCTCCCGGGCCACATAGTCGTCCACCCAGGCATTGACATGGGCCCACCCCCCGAACATGGTCCAGCGGACCTCGGTTCCCCGGGACTGCTCCCGAATGTCCGCGAAGGAGGCCTCCAGCAGCCGGTCCGCACCGGCCGGCAACGGGCCCAGAAGCGTCAGGGCGATCACGAACCGGGTCCCCCAGGCGGTCAGCGCTTTGGTTGGCATGGCCTCTCCTTTTCATCCGTTCGATTTCAATGTCAGGGCCACCCGCCGGCCCTCGCCCAGGTGGCCGTTCTGACTGTACACGGTGTAGACCCGGTCCTCCAGACGGACCCGGTAGGCGATGTAGTGACCCGCGAAGGTCTTCTCCTCGATCCGGCCCCGGCCGTCCTGGATCCCCCGAATGTCCAGGGATTCGGGACGGGCCAGGATCTGCGGCGTCCCCGCCCGGTCCCCGTTCACCCCGAGGAGACCGAAATGCCGTTTGGGAATGATGTTCACCGGCCCGAGAAACCGGGCCGCCTCGTAGGTGCTCGGACGGAAGTAGACCTCCTCGGGCGTGGCGAACTGCTCGAGCCGGCCCCGAAGCAGGAGGCCGATCCGGTCCGACATGGCAAAGGCCTCCTCCAGGTCGTGGGTCACACTGATGGTGGGGATGCCGAAGGCCCTCTGCGTGCCCCGAATGAACCGGGCCGTCTCCATCTTGAGGTTGCGGTCCAGGTGGGCGAACGGCTCGTCCAGGAGGAGGACCGCCGGGTTAACCACCATGGCCCTGGCAATGGCCACCCGCTGCTTCTGACCGGCCGAGAGCCGGGCCGGGTACTGGGTGCTCTGCTCGGTGAGGTGGAAGTAGTCGAGCATGCGGTCCACCTCTCTTCGGACCTCGGAACGCGGCGTCCGGCGGGACCTCAACCCGAAGGCGATGTTGTCCCTCACGGTCATGCTCGGAAAGAGCACGTAGTCCTGAAAGACGAGAATCACCGGACGGTCTCTCGAGGGCGGTCTGGAGAACACCACCTCCCCGCGGTCCGGCCGCTCCAGGCGGGCGATGATCTTCAACAGCGTGGTCTTGCCCACGCCGGACGGTCCGATGATGGAAACCAGCTCCTCGGGGGCCACCTCGAAGCTGACGTCCTCGAGCACCGGTCGGGACTGAAACCCCTTGCTTATGTGACGGAGCCTAAGATCCATGGGATTCCCGCCAGGTACTGCTCGATCTTGGCAAAGGTGTCCGCGTTCTGAATGGGCCGTTCGGTTTGAGTGTACTCGTACCAGGCCATGTAGCACCAGGACAGGGCCCGCAACAGGATGGTCCTCTCCAGGACCCGGGTCTTCTCGGACAGGGCGTCCCTGTCGAGATCGAGGCCCGCCTCCCGGCGGTACGCCGCGAGAAACCGGTCCTTGTCCTTCCGGCTCAGGACGGTGTCCGTCTTCCAGAGGGTGGTGGTGGGCACGAGGAAGTGTCCCAGGTCCTGGTACCGGCAGGAGGCCACGGCCTTTTCCCAGTCCACGAGAAAAGCGCCCCGGTCGCTGATCAGGAAGTTGCCCGAGTTGACCTCCGTGTTCACCAGGCAGAGGTCCTCCCCCTGGAACTGAGGCGCGGTCTCCCCGGCCAACCGCTCCACGGACTCGAAGTAGTCCTCGATGGCCTCCCGCTCCTTGCGCAGGGGGTGGTCCGGAAACCGGTCCAGGAGCCCCCGGCACTCCCGGGCGATGTCCCGCACCGGATCCGCCTGGACCACCAACCCGTCCGGAACCGGGGTGGTGTGCACCCGGGCGAACACGGCGGCGGCCCTGGACAGGTCCCGGTCGTACCGCAGGGGCCGCCCGGGCAGGTACTCCATGAGCAGGGCCCCGCCTCCGAGCGGACCGGGACCGGGTTCCAGAGCCAGAGGCCGGGGCGTGACACCGGACTCGGCCAGGGCCCGAAGGACCTCGTACTCGTAAGCGATCTGGCCCTCCCCCAGCCCCAGCTGGCTGCCGTGGTTGATGCGAAGGACGAAGCGTCCCCCGCCGCTTCGGACGAGGTAGTTGGCGTTGTACTCGCCCGCCGCCAGAAACGACACCGTATCCACCCGCTCGACCCAACCCGAGGCCTCGAGAAAACGGACGACCCGTTCGGTCATGTCCTGGTGCATGCTTTGCCCAACCCTTCTTGACGTCGGGATCCCGCGGTCCCCGTGCTCCTCGCTTCGATCTTCATGCTACCACAGCCGGCAGGGCAACGCCAATCCCGTCTCCGGAGACCATGGGCCCGGAGCCCCCGCAGGCCTGCACGTCGCAGATCAAAGGCGAGGATCAGGCTCGGCGAGAGCACGTCGCCAGGGGCCTGAATCCGGCCCAGCTCCTTTCCGGCATTCACCTGAACCGCGGTGCCCTGCAGCATGCCTACCTGAAAGAGCCGGTGGACCCGCATGCATCGTACACTCCAGCTCGCAGGAAACGCCTGTTTCCCGAGAAGACAGGCACGAAGGGGGACTCCGAGGCCGTTGACGTCCCAGGGCGGGCATGGCGGAAGAGGACGGTCTTCGCCGGTGTCTTGAAAACGGCGTTTCGCCGGTGGTAAAGTTTCGGCAAGGGTTCGCGCCTTCCCGCCACGGCGTTGCGTTCGATGATCCCATGTCACAGCACAGAGCCGGCGGCGCATCCATGGATACCAGGATTTTCATCGTGATTTCGAGGGAATCGACCACACACGCCACCAACTCCAGGTCCTGAAACCACCGCAGGACCTCGAAGGAGCCCGCCGAAAGGGTCTCATGATCTTCGAAAACAGAAGACCGAAAGAGCGCATCGTCGTGCTCTGCCGCTACCCGGCTCCCGGACGGGTGAAGATCCGTCTGGCCCGGGACCTGGGAGGAATTCGAGCGGCTGAGGTCCACCGGGTCCTCGCTGAAGACACGTTGAGCCGCGCCCGATCCGCGGCTCTCGAGAGGCGGGCCGGTCTCGTGGTGTCCTACACCGGAGGCGGGTCCCGGGCCGTGCGGCGATGGCTCGGCCCCGGGCCCCGATACGCGCCACAGCGGCCCGGAGGGCTGGGCGACCGCATGGCCGGGGCCTTCGAGGAGGCCTTTGCGTCCGGAGCCCGACGGGTGGTCCTCGTGGGAACGGACATCCCCGGGTTGAAAGCCGCCCGTTTCCACCGTGCCTTCGAGGCCCTCGACCGAGCCGACGCGGTGCTCGGTCCCAGCCTGGACGGGGGCTACTGGCTCGTGGGGCTGGGCCGGCCGGCCGACCTCTTCTCCGGCATCCCCTGGGGCACGGACGTAGTGCTGCAGAGGACCCTGGCACGGGCCCGGGCACTGGACCTGCGCGTGCACCAGCTGGAGCCCCTACGGGACGTGGATCGTCTGGAGGACCTCCGGGCGGAAGGGCTCGCCGCCCCCTTCGAAGGGCCCTATGTCACGGTGATCATTCCCGCCCTGAACGAGGCCCGGGACGTGGTCCGGGCGGTGGCCTCCGCCCGGGGGGCGTCGAGCGAGGTGCTCGTGGTGGACGGCGGAAGCGACGACGACACGCCGAAGCGTGCGGCCCGGGCCGGAGCCCGCGTCCTGCAGGCTCCCCGCGGCAGGGCCCGGCAGCAGAACCGGGGCGCAGCCGAGGCCCGGGGACGCGTTCTCCTGTTCCTACACGCGGACAGCGTGCTCCCTGGCGGGTATGCTCGGGCCGTGTTTCGAACCCTGCTTCATCGAAGCACAGCCGCCGGGGCCTTCCGGTTCCGGACGGACGGCCGGGGTCCCATGATGGCGGCCGTGGCATGCTTGACCCAGCTGCGCTCCCGCCTGTTTCAGCTGCCCTACGGCGACCAGGGCCTGTTCCTTCGCAGGGAGACCTTCGACGAGGCGGGGGGCTTCCCGGAGGTGCCCATTGCCGAGGACTTGCTCCTTGTCCGGCGTCTCTCCCGCCTGGGCCGCATTCGGACCGTTCCTGAGGCCGTGACCACCTCGGCCCGGCGATGGCGGCGCCTGGGCGTGCTCCGCACCACCCTGATCAACCAGCGCATCGTGGCCGGCCTGCTCCTGGGGCGTCCTCCCGAGGCCCTGGCGTCTCTGTACCCGGTGGCCCGCCGCCGGCCAGGCCCCTGAAACGGACGGGGCGCTCCTCCCTCGCGCCGGGCCCGCGCAAGGCCCCTCCCCCCGGCTCTTCCCGCAGGACCCTCCAGACGGCCCAGGCCATCTCCAGCTGTGTGACGGGCTTCATCAGGAGGGCCTCGAGGCCGAATGTCTCCGGCTTTCCGTTCGGAGATCCTCCGGCTGTATCCCATACACAGCACAATCGGCATCCCGGATCGAAATCCACCGTCAGGCCGGCCGCCTGGGCGCAGTTCCCTGGTTTGTTTTCAGGCTTACTGCCGCGTGGGAGGCCGAATGGGGGATCGGCCCCATGGGATTCATGGCTGAATGCGGACCTGGTGTGCCTGAGCGCCTGCGAGACCGGCCCGGGAAGGGTGGAGAGCGGGACGACGTGGTGGGGTTCACCCGCGGGTTCCTCTACGCGGGCGTGGGTACCCTGGTCCCCAGATTGACCCGCCGTCTTCGCTTCAGTCCTTCTGTGATGTTTCGTCCCGCTCGTGCCGGAACTCATAGCGCACGCCCTTGAGCAGGCTGCGGCACATGAGCAGCATGATGGCCGTGAATGGCAGGGCCGCCGCAATGGCCATGCGCTGCAGCGCCTCGAGCCCGCCGGAGAAGAGCAGCACCGCCGCCACGACCGAGACGGTGACGCCCCAAGTGAGTTTCTTCAGCGCCGAGGGCGTCTCCACTCCGCCCGAGGTCATCATGGCCAGCACGAACGTGGCCGAGTCTGCCGACGTGACGAAAAACACAACCAGCAGCAGCACCGTGACCATGGTCAGCACACTGCTGAGGGGGTAGTGTGCATATACCTTGAACAGGCCGGTGGACACGTCCTGGGCCACGGCTTCGGCGATGGCGGCACCCTCTTGCAGCTCCAGGTGAAAAGCGGCGCCGCCGAACACGCTGAACCACAGAAAGGTAAGCAACGTCGGCGCCAGCATGGCGCCCAGCACAAACTCGCGGATGGTGCGGCCGCGGGATATGCTGGCCACGAACAGGCCCACGAAAGGCGACCAGGAGATCCACCAAGCCCAGTAAAACAGGGTCCAGGACTGCGTCCATTCGTAGCCCCGAAACGGGTTGGTGGACAGGCTCATGCTGAACAGCGAGGAGAGGTAGTCGGCCAGGGTGGACGTGAAGATGTTGAGCACCATGGTTGTGGGTCCCACGGCCAGCATGAATGCCAGCAGCAGCACAGCCAGCATCACGTTGGCCTTGCTGAGGATCTGGATTCCCTTGTCGACCCCGGTCATGGAAGAGATCATGAACAGCACCGTGACCACTGCGATGATGGCCAGCGTGGTGCCGAACCCGGTTGAAAAGTGGAAAACCGAGCCCAGCCCGGCGTTGATTTGGATGGCGCCCAATCCCAGGGACGTTACGATGCCGAACACGGTGGCGAACACGGCCAGGGTGTCGATGAACAACCCGATCCCACCGTGGATCCGCTCGCCCAATAGCGGGTAGAAGCAACTGGAGATGAGCGGAGGCATGCCGCGCCGGAACGAGAAGTAGGCGATGGACAGGCTCATGATGATGTAGATGGCCCACGGCTGGAAGCCCCAGTGGAAAAAGGCGAAGCGCATGGCAAACTTGGCTGCCTCTCCTGACTCGCCGGTCAGGTAAGGCGGCGGGTGCAGGTAGTGGCTCATGGGCTCGGCCACACCCCAGAAGATGAGCCCGATGCCCATGCCCGCTGCAAAGAGCATGGAAAACCAGCCGAAAAGGGAGAATCGGGGCTTTTCGTGGTCGTGTCCCAGCTTGATTTGTCCGTAGCGGCTGAAGGCGAAGCACAGGCTGAAGAGCAGGAAGAAGAACGCTGCCACCAGGTAACACCAACCGAAGTGCTCGATGATGGCGCCGTGCAACCAGGCGGTCCACGCGTCCAGTCTTCCCGGCGCGACGACCCCGACGGCTGCCAGGGTCAGCACAATGGCTAGAGAAACGATGAAAACGAGGTTCCGTTGCAGCAGACCCTTCATGCGCCCTCCTTGCCGGAATTGCTGTCCGAGCTGTGCCCTGGAATGATGAACACACTGCACGGTGCGCGGTGGGGAAGCTGATCTGCCACGGACCCGGTCAACTTCTTGAACATGTCGGGGTGATCCACCTTACCCACGATGACCAGGTCCACCCCCGTGGCCTTGGCTGCCTTGACGATGGTTCGACCCACGGAGCCCACGACCTCCAGGGTTTCCACGCTTTCGTAGGCTTGGGTGCAATCATTGGCCAGCCTCCTCAGGTTGGCGAGAACCTCCCCGCGCCTCGCCTTGTCCGTGGCGGGGTCGGGAGCACGTTCGCCCACGTGCAGCATGTACAGCGCCCGGGCCTGGAACTCCTTGTTTTTCAGGTAAGGCATGACCTTACGGTCTGTGGCCTGGAAATCCGTGGCATAGAGCACGCTGTCCAGGGATTCGGTGCGGCCCAGAAAGCGGCGCTTGAAGATGAACACCGGCGAATCGCTCATGCGCACGACGTCGCCGTCGATGCTGCCGAGCAGCGCCTGACGCAGCACGGGTTTGTGCACCCAGGCGATGGCCACGTAGTCCGCGTCCAAATGCCAGGCGGCCTGAAGGACGCGTGACGGAACATGCCCCTGCAGGATGTGCACCTCGGCAATCAGACCCAGGGCCTCGGCCCTTTCACGCAAACGCTCCAAACGAGCGCGTTTCTTTACGGGAAAAACACGGCTTGCGGAGGTGCGCACATGCACCAGATGCACCTCCTGCGTACCGAAGGACCGCAGGGCGGCCAACATCTCCGCCACCCGATCTGGGGGTTCTTTCAGGCTGACCTTCACCAGTGCGGTTTTGAGCATGCTCTTCGCTCCGTCCTCCTACGTCTACAACGGGCAAGCCTCCATGATACACGCTTTCCGCATGGCAAGTCACGTGTCAATGGTGC
>CAYYVD010000192.1:0-9640 GCA_964475045.1 uncultured Desulfobacterales bacterium
GGGGTTGGTCAGCAGGGCGGCCACGGCCTTTCCGGTGTCCAGCACGCTTCCGCCGCCCACGGCGAGCACCAGGTCGCACTCCGCCCCGCGGGCCCGCTGCACAGCCGCTTCGACTGCAGCGACCGTCGGCTCGCCCTCGACGGAAAAGAGGTGAAGGGACAACCCTTCCCTCCTCATCCTCTCCAGCTCCTCCGCGTGGCGGTCAGGGTGTTTCCCGGTGACCGCGAGGGCCTGGCGCCCCAGGGAGGCCACTCGCTGGACCGAGGACCGAAACACGCCCGGCCCGAAGACGACGGCGCCGGCGGTGGCAAACTCGAACGGCATGATCATGGCATCGGCCACAGACACCCCCGTTCCCCTCCTGCGATCGGCTTCAGCATGTCGAATCATGACCTCTCGATGGCACCGGCGTCAAGGCTGAAGAAAAATTTTCTAAAAGATTGTTGACATTTCATGAATTGTATTGCAAATTACCCATCTATGTGGATTCAAAGAGAAATAGAGGAAACCCTCTCTGATATCGTCCATCTGAGGTCTGCTCTGATCCTGACCGGTTGCCGCCAAGCTGGAAAAACGAGCCTGCTCAGGCGAATATTCCCAGGCCATACGTACGTCTCCCTCGACATTCCCACCGTGGCCGAACAAGCCGAGCTTTCAGGGAACGACTTTTTGGCCAAACATCCCCAGCCACTCATCGTGGACGAAGTCCAATACGCCCCAGTTCTCCTGAGGCATATCAAAGCGAGCATAGACGCTCATCGCGATTCAAAGGGGCTCTTTCTCATCACCGGATCTCAAAAGTTCCCCCTCATGCAGGGTGTGACCGAAAGCCTCGCCGGCAGAGCGGCGGTACTGGACCTGCATTCCCTGTCCGCCAGGGAGTATGAACGTTGGACAGGAGAAGCGATCGAGCGGAAGCAATTGATTCAATGGATGTTCAGAGGAAGCTATCCCGAGCTTTGCGCCAACGATTTGAGTCCCGATCGCTTCTATTCCGACTACCTGGTAACCTATTTGGAGCGCGACGTCCGGTCCGTGCTGCAGGTCAGGAGTCTGAGGGACTTCGACAGGTTCTTGAGGCTGTGCGCTTCCCGTACAGGCCAGCTGCTGTCCTACAATGCACTTGCAACGGACCTCGGTGTCAGCCCGAACACGATCAAAAGCTGGATATCCGTCCTGGAGGCATCGGGTATCATCCACCTTCTGGAGCCCTACTATTCCAACCTTGGCAAGCGCATCGTAAAAAGCCCGAAGCTGTACTTCTTGGATACCGGACTCGTCTGTTATCTCATCGGAATGCGAAGCCCCGAGGATTTAGAAAAAAGCATCATGGTCGGTGCCATTTTCGAGACCCATGTGCTCGGACAGATCGTCAGGCATTTCGCGAATCGGGGCGTCCGGGTGCCGGTCTATTTCTACCGCGACCACTGGGGCCATGAGGTGGACTTTCTCATCCCGTCCGGCGAGCGATTCGAGCTGATCGAATGCAAATGGGCCGAGTTCCCATCGGTGAAGCAGAGCGGTTTCGAGGAAATCGAGAAGCTCGTATCAACCGAACGAATCATCTCAAAATCCATTGTGACGCCGGCCAGAGGCAGGCGTCTGACAAAAAACGGCATCGTCGTCGCCGACAGCGTCGGCCTCGATTTCTTGCAAGACCAGCAAAAACGGTAACAACGGATCCCGCTCATTTCCCTTCGAAGCGCATCCGGGTGATCTGCTCCGAGACGAGGCCATCATGCAGATGATCACGTCGGTGGTGAAGAGCAGCACACTCATGTTGGTGAATTGGACCATGGCCTCTTTTTTCACGGTCAGTTGAACTGATCCCGCTCGTTCCCTTCGAAGCGCATCTGGGTGATCTGCTCCGAGACGAGGCCCATCATGAAGATGATCACCGCGGTGGTGAAGAGGAGCGCGCTCATGTTGGTGAAGCGGCCCGTGGTCACAAAGGTGTAGATGTAGTAGCCGAGACCGAGTAGAAACGTAAAGAAGGCCACCGGAAGGAAGATGCGCAAGGGCGAGTACAGGGTGCAGATCTTGGCGATGATCATGATGAACCGGGACCCGTCCTGAATCAATCGAATCCGGCTCTTTCCCTTGGTGCGGGGCTGTACCCGAACCGGCACATACTTCACGCACCACCCTTCACGCAGCACGCCCAGGGTCAACGAGGTGGGATAGGAGTAGGTGTTGGGCAGGAGGGTCAGGAACCGGTGGGCGATGTCCGCCTTCACGGCCCGAAACCCGGAGGTGAGGTCCTGAATGCGAAACTTGGCCACATAGGAGGCGAGCCAGTTGAGAAAGCGGTTCCCCACTCCGCGCAGCACCGAGGTCTGCTGGCCTCGAGGCCGGGCCCCCACCACCATGTCGTAGTCCGGAAAGTGCTCGAGCATGCCGGCGATGTGCTCCGGGTCGTGCTGTCCGTCCGCGTCCATGAGCACCAGGATCTCGCCCGAGGCGATGCGGATCCCGCTCTTGACCGCCGCGCCGTTGCCCACGTTGTAGGGGTGGCTGTACACGATGGCCCCGGACTCGCGCGCCACATCGGCCGTGTCGTCGGTGGACCCGTCGTTGACCACGATCACCTCGTAGTCCGGGTGCAGGCTTCGAATCTTCCGCATCAGCATGCCGATGCTCTTGCCCTCGTTACAGGCGGGGATGATCACGGAAACGTCGCGTTCGCCCATGGTGGTTTTTCCCTTCTTTCGGCGGGATGCCGGGAGCCAAACGTTCGGGCAGATCTTCATCGATCTTGATCTTCAAGGCGAGGTACCCAAAGCATAGATCGATCCCTGGTGGACGGAATCGGAGGCATACAAGAGGGCTGCCGTGATGTCCTGATCCTCGAGCTGGGGATATTCACGGATGATCTCCTGCCTTGTCAAACCTTGAGCGATGCTCGAAACAATCATGCTCACTGGAATACGTGTCCCTTTGATGCATGGCTCCCCGCCCCTCACCTGGGGATCCGAAAATATTCTCGTCAAAAATTCCTTTTTCATCTCCGCCTCCCCATCATCGGAAAAACATCCCTACAGGAAAGTCCGAATCCCCGTAACACTGGACCAGCGACAGGCTCGAGCCGAACAGGGAGCACCTCTTCCAAGATGGCCCCAGGACTCACGGGTCCCCCTCCATGATCAGCGCGATGCGCTCCCGCTCCAACGGGGCCAGGTCCCCGGCCCTTCTCAGCACGTAGAGGTCGTATTCTTCCGAGCGGTGCTCGTGCCGCGCAAAGAGCCGCTCACCGCGAATGATGTTGGCCGCCAGAAAGGGATCACATTCGGGGAGCACCACCAGATCCACCCGGCCCACCTCGAAGAGGTCCTCCAAGGCGCAGGCCAGCCGGGCCTTTTCCCGTACGGACAACCGGCACCCGGGCATGGGCTTCACTCCGATGTCCAGGTCCGTTCCGGCCTGATTGCAGGCACGAACGGGCGCCCTCTCCATGCGATCCGCTGCTTCCCGTGCGCGGCTGCCGAAGGCATGGATCGTGTCCAGATGAAATGTATCGGCTAGGTGGATCAAATCGGGATCCGGGAAGGTCATCGGTTTTCCTTGTTTTGCATGTATGACTGAATGCATGGATATGTCAGTATGGCTTTTCCTCAAAAGAACATCAAGAAAACAAGTCAAATTGCTTCGGACAGGACGTGGACTCACGCATGGATGTGGCGGAGGTCCCGGAGCAGCCCCAAACGGACCTTGCGACGCAGGAAGGACCGGATGTACCCCCTTCGAAACCGGACGTAGTGGGCCAGCTGCAGAAGCAGTCCCAGGACGCGTTGGGCATGGTATAAGATCTTCGTCCCCATGGAAATGCCCCCCGGGGGGGTCTCCCTGGGATAGCCGTACGCCGCCATGGTGGGGTGGCAGATGTCCTCGATGACCTGCTGCTGGCGTTGGGTCAGGGAAGATCGCCAGGCCTGGATTCGGCTCGCATCCGGCCGATCCCCCAGCTTCCGGTGAAGGGACCGATAGTAGGCGTCGTTGTACTCCCCGGTTCCGGTTTCCGGATAACGGAGCATGCGCCGGTCAAAGGAGATCCCCAGAAAACGGCAGATCTCCCTCAGGCAGGGCTCCGTGTCAAGAACCAGGTCCTCGTAAGCGACCTCCAGGACACGATCGCGCAGGGTGCGCCGGGCGTCCTGTCCCGCGCGTACGTCCCTGTCCCAGCGCCTGGCCGCAAACAGGGCGTTGCTGCGGTGGGCGGGCGACCGCATGAGGGAAAGAGCCACGGCTCGGGGATCTCGAACCAGGTGAACGAACAGGGCATCCGGAAAGGCACGGCCCAGTTCTTCCATGAATCGGACGAACCTGGGGGTCTTCTGGCCCCAGCGTGGTTTTCCGAAACGAGCCGCGTAGGTTTCGTGAAGGTATCGGATGACCTCAGACATCCGTTCGAAGCGCCGAAGCTCTTCGCTCGACACCGTCATCCCCCACTCCTTCAGCTCGTACTCCCGGACGAGGAGGGATTTGAGGGTGTGCAGGTCCTGCCGGGGCTCGGCGAGCAGATAGTCGATGACAAACAAGGACTCCAAAGGGATGGCCACCTCGGGGTGATGGTTCAGCATGGTCCGAAGAAGGGTCGTTCCGGATCGACCGCAACCCACGAGAAAAAAGGGCCGCCCACCACCTGCATCGCTTCGAGGAACGCGGCTTTCAGAGAGCCCGCACCCGTGCCGCTCCGGCGCCCCCTCTGCAGGCCGACCGGTCGGTTGCGGGGTCCGAAGATGCGCGAGCCCCAACACGGAAACCACATACAGCGCCTCCGTGGCCATGGAGACGACCCGGAAGCCCACAGAGAGGATCAGCGCCGCTTGGACGCCCAGAACAGGGCCCGCGAGAAACACATACGCGCCCTCACGAATGCCCAAACCGCCCGGCGTAACGGCCCCCACCTGCCCGATCACCCTAGAGAGGGGATAGGCCGTGATCAGGTAGACCCATACGGACACCCGAAGAGGTGGAGCCGGCAATGCGGCGATCATGGGGACCAGAAGAAGACCCTGAAATGCGCCCAGGATAACGTGCGAGATCATCGACCTCTTCCATGCGGCCGGGCCCCTGAGAGACGGGTACGCTGTGTGCCCTTTCAAACGGGTTCGAAGCCAACGGGCCCCCAAGGGGTCCATGACATGCGGAGCAAACCAGAGAGCCAGGCCCAGGGCGCAACCAAGCGGAAAAAGCACGGGCCGGAAGGGCTCCAACATGGAAAGGGGGGAGGATGGAAACAGGGGCGTTGCGATCAGAAACACCAAGATGGGGGCCAGAGCGAAATGGACCTGCTCCAGGAGCGTCGCCGCTGCGACATGCGTCCTCGATAACCCGTGGCGTTTGAGATACTCTGTTCTCGCAAGGAGCAGGAACGCCTTTCCTGGAATGTAGCGGTATGCGAGTGAGAGGGCGAAGGCCGCCCGAGTGAACGTCCGATCGGCGCGGACCTCGATCTCGAAGGCATTCCGGAGGACATATTCCCATGCGGATTCATAGAGAAACAACCAGAGGAAAACGAGTAGCGCGGTGACAAGAACGATGGATGGTTCCAACCCGATTTCCAGATCAGTCGCTTGGTCGAATGTACCCACAAATGCACTGGCGAGAAAATAAATCGCGAGAAAAGCGACCGATAGCTTAATGGACCATTTGATCGTTCTGATGAGTGTTTTCACCACTGAAACCAGGGAGCAGTCATGATGGCTATCTATGAATTGAGTTGATCTCTCCTGCGCTCATACTGAGATTCTTCAAGAAGCCTTCTGTTCACACTGAGCAGCTCGGCAATGAATGCAACAAGCATGTTTTGAAAACCGATCCCGATCAGAATGCTGGCCAGGATCAGCGACTGCACATGTCCGCTTCCTTGACCGGAAAAATAGAAGAATAGAAACCGTATGCCGATAAGAGTGCCCAGAATCAGCAATGTTGACCCAATGCTCATGAAAAAGAGAAACGGCTTGTAGATGACAAACACCCTCAGAATGGTCAAAATGGACTTTCGCACATAAGAGGGAATGCTTTTCAGCAAACGGGACGGGCGCAGGTCCTCGTTGGTCTGCACCGGCACCCAGGTGACCCGAATGCCTTTCTGCCCGGCCTGGATGATGGTCTCCAGGGTATAGGTGTAGTGATTGTACACATTGAGCTGCAGGGCGGCCTCCCTGGACAGCGCCCTGAATCCGCTGGGGGCATCCGGCACCTGGGTGTTGCTCGCCAGCCGCACCACCCAGCTACCCAACCGCTGAAGGCACTTCTTGGTCTTGGAGAAATGCCGCACTCGCTCGATGGGCCTGGCACCGATCACCATCTCCGCACCCCCCTCCAGGATGGGCCGCACCAGGTCTGCAATGCACTCAGCACGATACTGGTTGTCCGCATCGGTCGTGACAATGACATCGGCGCCGGCCTGCAGGGACGCATGAATGCCGGCCATGAACGCCGCGGCCAGACCCTGGTGATGCGGGAGGCGCACAATGTGATCCACCCCTCCGGCCTCGGCCTGTTCCACGGTTCGGTCCTGGCTGCCGTCGTCCACCACCAGCCACTCCACCCGATCCACGCCGGGGACCTCGCGTGGGAGCGCGGAAAGGACTTTGGGGAGATGGTCCTCTTCGTTGTAGCAGGGAATCTGAATCAGGAGCTTCATGGCCGGACCCAATGAATCAAGGTTTCCTGGCAGCCGTCCACGACACCAAAAGCTTACCGAGCACGAGGACGGAGAACATCGCCATGATGTAGGAAAAAGGGCGAACAGGAAGCGCATAGCGAGGCAAGGGCGTCAAAACCGTCAGCAGGAATGCGAAATAGACAAAGCAAGCCATCAAAACCCAAACGGACCTTTTCCCATTCAAAACGGAGTGTTTTCGAAACACCCAGGCAATCGGCAATGATATCAAGCTCACCACATATAGCGGCCAGTGAAGGATCTGCATCGATGTGTGAATCAGTGAAAGAACCCGATTGTGCTCGAAGCCTTTTCTTGTCATTGGATACTGATAGACATCACCGATATAAATGTTGTCCCATCGCCACATAAAAAATAGCTTCCCACCCAAATACCACTGGATATACTCAAGCGGATTTCTCAGAAATCGCTCTTTGAACTCATCCAATGCATAGGATTTGTTTTTCCACATCTTTTCCCGCTCTTTTTTGAGCTTCATATTGTATTTTGATTCGACGAATTGACTGAGACGGATGTCGAATCCATTCACGACCTTTTTCCATATCGGCTGATGAGAAACTTGAATAGGACCTGTCGTCGTTGCGTTCTTCACATAGAGATAGCTACCATAGACAGCGCAATAGCCAAGCAATAGGCATGAGATCTGATAAAAGACCAACCGGTTGAAACGAAGCTTGGGTTGCTTCCGATGCAGTAAAAAAATCACCCCGACAAACGGCCCCAGAAGCAAGGCAATCGGACGGATCAAGATCAACCAACCGGAAACACCGCCCGATACGAACGCAAGCGACGGCCTGGCGTACCTCCACGACAGAGAGATACACAGCGCGAATGTCACGAGTATAAAGGTGAACAAGGATTCTGAAAGAACGAAATGGTCCATGGCAATCAGATGAGGGCTCAAGGAGGTCAACAGCCCTGCGGCGGTGGAAAAGGGGATGCCCAAGAAGAGCCTTGCCAGGGCGTAGGCGAGGACCACGGTCAGAGCGCCCAGTATGGCCTGAGCCACACCGACACGATGCAGAAACTGTGGTGCCTCCCTGCTGGACGCAATGAAGGGGTAGAGAAAGAGCGGGTACCCCGGCGGGCGCTTGAAGTCGGGCTCCGGGGGGACGTTCGAACCGGGAGGTGAAGGACGGGTCGAGTACACTTGAAATCGATGGAGGTTGTATGCTGCAAAGAAGTACTCCCTGGCATCCGCCCGAATGGGATGATCGATCACGGACTCGCGCTGATACGTGAGCCTCAGCGTGAGGGCCACGAAAAACAACAGCCCAATCGCGCAAATATCCAGCCACCTCTTGGAAATCGGTCGTTGCATCTTCAGTGTCTGGCGTTCGGATGGAAGCCGTTTCCGGGAGGACGGCGCTCATGCCCCCTCGCCCCCCCTCTCTTCAGGGCGAACAGGGCATACCCTTTGTTCAGACAAACGAGCTCCGTGTGGCTCTCAAAAAATCGCCTCAGGGTGTGCCTGTTCTCCGCCCCCAAGTTGCCTTCGACCCATTGTGAAAGGATGGGCAGGAACACCAACAGGTGGGTGAAGCTCCTGTTCATCAACCGCTGTAAGAGGTCTTCGGCGTTTGTCGCCTGCCCGGCCATGTGCCCCAGCCGGGCCACACCGGGAACGTAGCCCCGGTCCAGATAGTACCCCCGCCGTCCCATGAAGACCAGCAGAATGTGCGCATCGGCCGGGGCCTTCCGGTTGGCGCACTGTACCACGGGGTACTCGGGCCGAAAGGCCCCGATGTAGGCATCTCGACCCAGATCTCCGGACAGGTAGCTCAATGGACGGACATCTCGAAACTGCGAGACGAGGTACTGCGTGCTGTAAGCCGCAGCAGCCAGCATGGCCAGGCAGAGAACCAGCCCGGCCGGGTATTTCAAAGGGCGTTGCACCGTCCGAACCCAGGCCACCAGATTGCGAACACCGAACATGGACAGGATCACCAGCGGTGGAATCATGGGGACCACATAGCGGATGCGCAGGGTCCTGCTGAACAGGGCGAATGCAAAGAACAACACCGCAAAGGCCAGGAGCGTCCACATCTCCGTGCGCACGTTCACAGGGCGCTCGCGGGATCGTAGAAAGGCAAAGAACGGCAGGATGAGGAGAAACGGGTGGAGCTTGCCGTCGAAGTATTGCGGGTTCCCGTCCTGCCCCTGAAAGAAGATTCTCAAAGGCAGCAGGGCGATCTCCCATCCGCTTTCGCCGTACACCTCTCTTCGGTAGGTGAACATCCCGTGCCCCACCTTTTGGGGAACCGCCGCCTTGGAAAGAGTGGATGTCGGTTTTTCGCTCGGACCCTTCCCGGAAGCCTGGAACCATTGCTTGTACAGCGGATGGAGGGGGTTGCCCGTCCACTGGTGGTTGCGCACCAGCCAGGGCGAGAAGGTCAGCACCGCGATGAGGAAGAAGGCGGCTCCCCACCCGAGGGCCCGCATCGAGCGTCCGCGGTCGGGCCGGGCCCTGCGGACATACAGAAACGGAATAAACAGGGTCAGCAGGAACAGGGCGATGAGCGCATTGTACTTGGTCCCCAGGGCCAGGCCGCAGAACAAGCCGGAGGCCGCGAGGTGCCGGAACCGCAAGTCCTGCTCGAGCCATCGAAAGAGGAGCAGGATGGAGCAGGTGGTGAAGCAGATCACCCCCAGGTCGATGTAGGCCGTGATGGAGAGCTTCACGATGATCGGGACGGAAAGGAAGAACAGGGCTCCCAGGACCCCGTAGACCGAGGACAACCGCTTTCTCAGGTACAGAAAGACCACCCCGGCCGTGGCCAGGGCAAAGGCGAAGTGGATGTACTTGGGCAGGATGTCGCTCCCCAGGGCGAGAGAGGCCCAGTAGAGCAGCTCCAGGTTCATGGGGTAGTAGGAAAAGGGCATGGAGGGGAGCTCCACCATGCCGCCGTGCCTCAGGTAGATCTTGGGCACGGCCAGGTGGTGCACCAGGGC
>CAYYVD010000193.1:0-9615 GCA_964475045.1 uncultured Desulfobacterales bacterium
TGCAGATCAGGGGAAAGTACTTCCGGGCCATGCCCTCGTCCAGGGCGTCCTTGGTCAGCCCCCAGAAGGCGCCGACGATCAGCTCGGCCAGGATCTGGAAGGGATTGGGCAGACGGGATATGTTCCGCGTCGCAAAAAAAGCGAACAAGATGATCAGCCCCATGACAATCCATGTCATGATCACGGTCTCCGTGTTGACGATGAGATGGAGCCCGAACAAATTGAAATCGATTTGTGGCAGATGGGTCAGTTCATCCATGGCGTGATATCCGCTTTAGGTGTTTCCGGTGGAGGACAGGCGGGTCTGAAGGTACGTGCCGAGCAGCAGGATCAACTGGACCATGAACAGCCCGATGACCACGCCGACGAAGTGAACGGCGTCCGTTCTGAGGGAAATGACGAGAGGCATGGCCAGCAGGGAGAAACGGATGAGAATGGAGCCGAGCGCGGCCGCTGTAGACCTCGCTCTCGAGCCGGCCAGGGTCCGGTGCAGGAGGTGCCCCATGACGACGAAGTTCGCACAGCTGAAGAGCGTTCCCAGCACCAGGCCCTTCCCGACGGCTTTCTCCCCGGCAAGCATCAGGACTACGGCCCCCGCGATGGATGCCAGCATGGCCCGAGAGCAGGTCGTTTTCTGAATCGCTCTAACCGCTTCCATCTCCCTGCTACCCTTCGGTCGAACGGTCTCTTTCGGGGTCGAGCACCTTCATGATCTGGCGGTACACGGTCACACCCCCCCCGATGATCCCGAGGATGATGAAGGCGATGGTGAAGAACGCCTTCGTGCCGAGCCATTTGTCGAGCCCGTAGCCGATGGCCAGGCAGAACAAAATGGAGCCCGCCATGGTCAGGCCGAGCTGACTGACGATGGCGATGTCGTCGTACCAGTGGCCGTGCTTCTTGAAATCGAAGACGATCTCGCGCCCCTTCCTTCTCAGTCGGCCTGTGGTTTTCCCTTCTGCGCCCCCTCAGCCTTACATTGACCTTGTGAAGATTGGAACATATAACGCAATTCACACCGGGTGTAAAGGAAAAATTCGAGCCCGGCCGGGATTTACTGACGGAACAATTTTACACAGAATAACAACAGGTTCAAATTGAAACGCACCATCGCGAAGGGAGCGAAAAATCGACGGAAGCGGCCTGTGAAACACCCCCCCGGGGCCCCGTTCACGACCCGCCCAGGGCGATGAGGGCGGCGCCCAGGGCCCCCACGATCTGAGGCTCCGGAGGTACGTGGATCGGCTTTCCCGCCAGTTCCTCCACCATGGCGACCACACCCCGGTTTTTGGCCACCCCGCCGCTCATGGTCAGCTCCCCGTTCAGGCCGACAGAGCGGACCATGGCCCAGATGCGGTTGACAATGGCCCGGTGGAGGCCCCGAATGATCTCCCCGGGCGGGTGGTCCCGGGCCACCAGAGAGACCACTTCGCTCTCCGCGAACACGGTGCAGACACTGCTGATGGTGACCTCGCCGCCGGCTCGAACCGAGCGTTCTCCCATCTCCTCGAGTCCCACCTGGAGCTTCTCCGCCATGACCTCCAGGAAGCGTCCGGTCCCTGCCGCGCACTTGTCGTTCATGGTGAAGTCCAGCACCTTTCCTCCGCTTCCCACGCGCACCACCTTGGAGTCCTGACCGCCGATGTCCACCACCGTGCCTGTGTCCGGAAACAGGTGGCACGCCCCCCGGGCGTGGCACGTGATCTCGGTCACGGCCCGATCCGCCAGGGCGACGCCCGACCGACCGTAGCCCGTGCTCACCACCCGGCTCAAGGCGTCCCTCTCGATGCCCGCGGCGGCCGCCGCCTGCTCGACGGCCGCCTCGGCCGCCCGTGTGCTGCTGGCGCCCGTGCGGACGATGCTGTAGGCCGCGATGCGGCCCTCGGGATCGAGAATCACGACATCGGTGCTCAGGGACCCCACGTCGATGCCGGCCACGAGCTTCAAGGTCGAGGCGTCTCCTTTCCCGGCTTCAAGACTCCAGCGTCTCAAAGAACGCTTCCAGCCGTGTTCGCGTCTGCTCCTCGGCAAAGGCGCGATCGTCCGCGATGTCCGCCTCGATGACCACCGAGGGGACCTCCAGACGCTCCATGAGCAGACGCTTCAGGTCGTACTGGCCCACCGAGTAAGGCTTGCAGCTCCGTGCGGAGTGGATCACGAGGCCGTCCACGCGGAAGTCGCGGATGAGCTGCTCCATGAGCCCAAGCCGTTGGTCCAGGCTGTTGTTCAGGATCACCCGGCTGTAGGCCCTCGCGATGGACTCGAAGGGGCGTTCCGGGTTCATGTACGGCGCGGTCTCGGCCCAGGCGTTCGTATAGGTGGCCGTGACGAAGCTCATGCCCTGTTCGGCGAAAAGGGTCGAAAAATCACGCACCTTGTACCACACAGCGATGTTGTCCCACAGGAGCCGCCTCCGCTCCTCCCGAATGCCCCCCTGCCCTTGCGCCACCCGCTGCTCGAGCTCCTCCAGCAGGACCCGGTAGTAGTCGAGGGCCACGGGAAGCCCCCGAAGGGAAACCACCGGTGCGAGATGGACAAACGCGTCGAAGATGGTGATGGGTGAGGGCTGCGCCTTCATGGTTCCCAGGACCTCGCCCCAGGTCCCGGCGGTTTCCTTGGACAGGTGGAGGGCCTCCTGCAGCCGGTCCATGCGGAAGGCGGCGCCGCTCACCCGCTCCAGCTCGGGAATCATGGCCTCCAGCTGCCCCGCCATGTACGCCACCTCTGCCTCCCCGGGCTCGCCCTCGTGGTTGAAGGGGGTGTCGAGCATGAGAAATGGAATCTCCCACCAGTCCGCCAGAACCCGGTACCAGTAGCCCACGGTCTGGCAGATGTTGTTGGACGCGAACAAAAGATCCGGCCGGGGAAGCCGGCCCGCCGGTGTCCTTCCGGACAGGGCGCTCCCCAGGTCGATTCGGGCGTAGGAGCACAGGTCCTGGCTGAACCCCCTCTCCTCGGCCACCCGGCAGAGCTCGGATCCCAGGCCCTTGGCCCCGCAGAGCGCCCCGTGGTTCTCCGGGTAGACCGTGTAGAACCCGAACGCCCGAAGGAGCTCCACCGGCGCTCCGCTGGTGACCCAGGCCACGGGCCGGGCCCCCTGGGCGTACCGGGCCAGGAAGTAGTGACGGGTCATGATCTCCCGCAGGCGCCCGCTGCAGGCGAGCGGGGGGCCCAGACCGGGGTCGGGGCGCCGCGGCTTCCGCCGCCGTCCACGCACCGCGCGGGCCGCCCCCATGAGGACGGGTGCCCCAACCTCCTTCATGAAGCCGTACCTGGCGCGCCCGGCATACGATCTCATCGGCCGTCTCCCTGCCCGAGCAGCTCGACGAAGGCCTCGATGCGGGTCCGGGCCTGGCCGGAGAGGTCCCCCTGAACCTCCTGCTCCAGGAGCAGGGTCGCAAGGCCCTCCCCGCGCAGGGCGTCGCGCAGCCCGGGGAAGTAAAAGAGCTCCGGTTCGCAGAACTTGATCACGTTGAAGAGCACGCCCCCGGCCCCGCAGCCCCGAACTCTTCGCCCCAGCTGCTCTCGGCGCTCGCGCACGGGGCAGCTGACAGTGGAGCAGGCGGGCATGGCCGCGATGGCCTCGGCCATCGTCTCGAGGGGGTCCCCGGCCGCATCGTACGGACCCGGGATGCGTCGCCCGCAGGAGAGGAGGTCGTCATCCCCCACGAGAACGCCCAGCTCGTCCAGGAGGGAAAGCAGACCCTCGGGGGACGGAAGCACCCCGCTCAGGACCACCCGCGCCCCGCTCGCGGGCCTCTGGGCCTCATGCTCCTTCAGGAAGGCCCGCAGATCCGGAAGGAGGTCGCCCGGGTGCATGTACTCGACCGCACGGATCGCCCGGTAGAACGCCCGGTTCGAGGCGGCGATCCGCCCCTGGGCCCTCAGTGCGTAAAGCGTGGACAGGATCCCGGCCAGCTCCCTCCCCTGCGCCGCCCGGCGTTCGAGCTCTCGCGGGTCGATGGGTCCGCAGATCCGCTCGAGGGCTTCCCGGAGTCGTTCGATCTCCCTGCGGAGGAACCTCCGGGTCGCCTGCCCGGCCGGGGCCTTGGGCGGGTAGAAGAACAGGCAGGGCCGGTCCAGATCCAGGTAGTCCCGGACCAGGGAGCCCAGGTTTTGAATGGAGTCGCAGGTGTGGGGAAAGACGAAGCCGTCCAGGAGCCGGCCTCCGTCCTGGAGGGCGAGCTCGAGCCCGGCCTTCACCACCGAGCAGATGGTGGGCTGGAGGTGGGTGCTCGCCAGGTCCGAGCCCCGCGCCGGGTCCCAGATCTCCGCGGGCACGGCGTTCGCCGCCCAGAAGAGCTCCCGGGGGTAGCGCCCCGGGAACACGCCCAGAATGCGGCGCCCTTTCTGCTTTTGCTCCTTCAGGTAGTCCCGCCTGGAAGGCGGCCGGGCCGGGTCCATGTTCAAGCCTCGTCATCGGGAAATGCCTTCCACTGCGCATCCCGCAGAACCAACGCGGAGAGGCAGGCACCGGCAGCCGGTGAAGACCGTCAGGTCCCTTTCTGCTTTCGAACCACCCGAATGTCCGTGATCCGCGTGTGCGGATACTGGCCCGCCGGGTCCTTCTCCAGGTACTTCACCATGTCCCAGAGGGTGTTCAGGGCCGCCGTCACTCCCACGAGGGCCTCCATCTCCACCCCGGTCCGGGCGCGGGCGCGCACCCGGCAGGACACGTCCACCCCGTCCTCCGTGAGCGTGCACACCACGTCCACCGTGTCCAAGGGGACCTGATGGCAGTGGGGGATGAGCGAGGCGGTCTGCTTGGCTGACTGCATGCCCGCCACCTCGGCCACCGGAAAAGGGTCTCCCTTGCGAACCCGGTGGTTTCGAATGGCGTCCAGGGCGTTCCCGGACAGCAGAATCCTCCCCTGGGCCTCGGCCTCCCTCAGGACCACGGGCTTGTCCCCCACATCGATCATCCCCATGACGTTCTCCTTCTGTCCGACCTCGGAGGCCGGGGTGCGCGGCTCACGCCGGCTCGGGCTCGTTCCCACGCCCTTCGGGGACCTCCCGCTTTCGAACCGCCTCCGCCTTGATCCGGTCCACGGTTCGAATCAGGGCGGGAAACACCGCCTCCCGGGTCTCCCCGGCGACCGCCACGGCCAGGATCTCGTCCCCCACGTTCAGCCGGCCGCCGTGGGTCTCCACCAGCACCTCCACGACTCCCTCCGCCGCCTTCGTGTCCTGAACGATCCTGCTCACCGTGTCCTGGTCGTACACCACCTCGATGGCGCGGACCTGAAACCCTTTCAGGCTGGTCCCCCGCACCACGCCGAGATGGCTGGCGATCATGCCGATGCGCCGGGACTCGGGGTGGTGACGAAGCCGGTCGATCATCTGCTGTATGCCCATGACGGCCTCCGTTCCGTCCGGTCTCCCGCGGGACGCGAAAGCCGGGATCTGGTTTCTGCCGGTGCATTCCGGCCGGTCATCACGTCTCGTCGTCCAGGCGGAAGAGCTGCCGGGTCAGGTCCAGGACCTGATCCCGGCTCGGCCGGTCCGCCTTTCGTTTGAGGGTGAGGATGGGATCGTGAACGATCTTGTCGGCGATGGATCTTGTGAGCACCTCGAGGGCCTCCATCTGGGCCTCAGTGAGATCCCCCAGGCCCGACAGGCTGCGCCGCAGCTCGGCGGCGCGGATGGCCTCGACCTTGTCCTTGAGGCGCACGATGGTGGGGACGACCCCGAGCGTCTTGAGCCATTCCTCGAACCGCAGGACCTCCTCCTCGACGATCCGCTCGGCCTTGACGGCCTCTTCCCTGCGCTGGGCCCGGTTCATCTCCACGACGCCCTTCAGGTCGTCGATGTCGTACACGTAGGCGTTTCCGAGATCGTTCACCCTCGGCTCCACGTCCCGGGGCACCGCGATGTCGATGAAGAACAGCGGCCGGTTCTTTCGTTTTCGGAGAGACTGCTTGACCTGCCCGTGTTGAATGACGTAATCCGCCGACGCCGTGGAGGCGATGACGATGTCCGCCGTGAGGAGCTCCGGGTCGATCTCCTCGAAGGAAACGGGCTTTCCGTGAAATCCCCCGGCCATCTGAACGGCCCGCTCGAAGGTCCGGTTGGCGACGGAGATCTCCTCCACCCCCTGGGCCAGAAGGTGGCGTGCAGCCAGCTCCGCCATCTCCCCTGCCCCGATGAGCAGGACCTTGCGGCCCGTGAGGTCGTGAAAAATCTTCTTGGCGAGCTCCACGGCCGCGTAGCTGATGGAAACGGCCGCGTCCGAGACGCCCGTCTCGGTCCTCACGCGCTTGGCCACGTGAAATGCGCGGTGCATGAGCCGGTTCAGGACCACCCCGGACGTCTTCTCCCGCGTGGCCTGAAAGTAGGCGTCCTTGATCTGCCCCAGGATCTGGGGCTCTCCCACGACCATGGAATCGAGGCTGGAAGCCACCTTGAACACGTGCCGCACGCTGTCCATGTTCTCGAGCACGTACAGGCTGGAAGCCAGGTCCTCCCGGCCGAGCCCTCCCAGGGTGGTGAAGAGGCCGAAGACGCTTTCCCGGGCATCCTCCGGCCGGTCCGTGGTGTACAGCGCCTCCACCCGGTTGCACGTGGAGATGTAGAGCCCTTCTCGAAAGGCCGCGTGGTCCCGCATGGCGGCGAGCGCCCGGTTCACGTTCCCCGGGTCCCGGGCCAGGCATTCCCTCAGCTCCACCGGAGCGGTCTGATGGTTCATACCGATGGTCACAATGCGCATCATCACGGAGCGCCCCGTCCTTCGAGGCTTTTGAAGCTGTGGTAGTCGCTGGACAAGAGGCTGATCCCCACGAAGGTGAACACCAGAAGGAGAAAGCAGAAGATGGACATCAGGGCGGCCCGCCTGCCCCGCCAGCCCACGGTGAGCCGCTGGTGCAGCAGCACCGCGTAGGCGAGCCATGTGATGAGAGACCACACCTCCTTGGGGTCCCAGCGCCAGAAGCTTCCCAGCGCCTGCTGGGCATAGATGGCCCCGGTCACCATGCCCAGGGTCAGCAGGGGGAACCCGATCACCAGGGTCTGGTGGTTGATGGCGTCCAGGGTGGCCAGGGAGGGGAGCCGGCTGTACAGGGACCCGAACCGCTTCCGCTTGATCTGCCGCTCCTGGAGGAGGTACATGACCGCCGCTGCGAACATCACCGCGAACAGGGCGTCTCCGGCAAACACGGTCACCACGTGCACCACGAGCCAGAAGCTCTTGAACAGGGGGCGTACCGTCACCTCGACGCCCGGAAGGGACGTGGACACGATCAGCAGGACGGCCGCCAGCGGGGCGATGAACGAGCCCAGCACCATGAGGCGGACCTTCAGCTGCACCAGGAGGTAGACTCCTGTGACGGCCCAGGCGAAGAAGCCGAGCGCCGCCTTGAGGCCCAGCACGGGCGCCGTGCCGAGCACGGCGTACTGATGGGCCAGGAACGCCGTGTGCACCAGAAACCCGGCCGCCAGGATCCGGTAGGACCAGGTGAACACCGCCTTGTTCTGGCCGACGATGAACACGATCATGCCGCCGGTGGCCAGAAGAATCAGCGCGAGTGCGAGCCCATAGAGCGTCAGGGCCATGGGTTCGTCCTCCTTTCGCCGGCCTCCACCCGCGCGCGGACATCCCGCGCACGCCACTCGGTCCCCAGGACCTCGGTGAGGATTCCGGCGGCCCTGGACCAGTCTCCGCTCCGCATTGCCTCCAGGAGGCTCGACTGGACGAGCTCTCGAAACACGTCCCGATTGTCCTTTCGGCCCCTTCCCCGAGAGAGCACAGCCTCCCGGACGTCTCCCATGAGCACCAGAAACCCCCCGTACTCCGGCCCGAACCGCTCCTCCAGCTCCCGTCGAACGGCCCTGGCCAGGGCCGGGCTCTTTCCCGAGGTGGATACGGCCAGCAGGAGGTCCCCCCGGCGCACCACAGCGGGGACGATGAAGGTGCAGTCCGCGGGCTGGTCCACCACGTTGACCGGAATCCCCCGGTCCCGGCATGCGCCTCCGACGAAACGGTTCAGGTCCGGGTCGCTCGTGGCTGCGATCACCAGCACGGCCCCATCCAAGCGGGATTCCTCGAACTCCCGGCCCAGCCACTGCAGGTGTCCTCCCTCGGCCAGCGCCTTCAGCCCCGCGTTCAGCTCCCGGCTGACGACCTCCACCCGCGCGCCGCAGTCGAGGAGGGTCCGGACTTTGCGCTCGGCCACGCCGCCGCCTCCCACCACGAGGGCGCGGCGGTCATCGAGCTCCATGAGGATGGGATAGTAGCCCATGCCGGCAACCTGCTGCCTGAAACGGGAACGCGGGCCTCTCAGCCGGGTGGTCCCGCGCAATTTCGTATGGTGTCCCCGAAATTCGAGCTCCTCAAATATACCGGTCCACCATCTCCGTGATGAACCGGTCCACCCCCTCGTCTCCCTGCTCCGCGCGGACCTGATCCACCAGGTTTCGAATCTTCTCGTATGTGGCGGGGTCCCGCTCCAGGTCCCCGGTGGACCGATAGGCCCCGCCCCGGCGGCCCACGCGATAGATCAGCCGCTCGCGGTCCGGGAGCTCCTGGTAGCGCCGGACCACCTCCAGCATCTTCTCCTTGTCCTCGGGAAGCTTTCCCGAGACCTCCTCCAGGAGGTTCATGATGTGATCGCTCGCGACCACGCTCGTGATGCCCTCCAGGGTCTCGATGAACACCCGGATCTCCTCGGCGAGCATGTCGTCGGTCTGGGGCGTGAACGTGCCGTCCTCGATGAGCTTGTAGAGGGGGACGCGCTTCGGGACCCGCAGGCTGCGAAGGCGGATGAAGTGCGGATTGATGCGGTTCAGCACCCGCGCCGTGGCCAGCGCGTGCTCCTCCCACATCTCCTGTCCGCCGAGCCCGGGCATCACGTACTCCGAGAGCTCCATGCCGGCCTCCACCACCCTGCGTCCGGCCTCCACCTGCTGATCGCTGGACACCCCCTTCTTGACCAGCTTGAGCAGGGGGTCGTACCCGGTCTCGAGCCCCACGTGCACCCGGTCGAGCCCGACCTCGTGGATGGCGGTGAGCCCCTCCACGGACTTGCGCACGATGGTTCGGGAACGGGAGTAGGTGGTTACCCGCCGAACCTCCGGCAGGGTCTCCCGCAGAAACCGGAGGGCCTCCACCAGGTCCCGGGTCTTCATGACCAGGTTGTCCGCGTCCTGGAGGAAGCATGCGCCGGTCCCGTAGTAGAGCCACACCGCCACGCTGCGTGCGGCGTCCGACGCGCCCGGGTCGTTGAACAGGGCGCTCACGACCCGGTCGTTCACCTCCCCCCGCTCCCCGAGCCTCCAGGACAGGGCCTTGATCTCGTCGGCCAGGTCGCGCGCCGCCTGAATGTCCTGCTTGATCTCCTCCACCGAGCGGAGGGAGAACTTTCGGCCCTTGTACACCGGGCAGAACAGGCACTGGTTCCAGGGGCAATTCCGGGTGAATCGCAGGAGCAGACTCTGGGCCTCGTTCGGCGGGCGAATGGGTCCCTGCTCGAACGCGACCTTGTACTGGTTCTCCATGGCTGCCATGGGTCCTTTCCTTTGAACCTCTTTGAAAGACGGATCCCTCTTGCCCTGTTTGGTAAGATAGTGCAACCGGAGAGCGCGTCAAGCCGGACTCACCAACCGGGCCGGAGGGGCCGTCTG
>CAYYVD010000194.1:0-9614 GCA_964475045.1 uncultured Desulfobacterales bacterium
CCTTGGCCGTAACCAGGGTGGCGTAGATGTCGAGCTCTCGGCAGTCCGGAAAGGGGGGGAAGGTCTTGTGCAGGATCCCCATCTGAATGTCATGGGCGATCTTGAGCTCGCTCTCGATGCGCTCCTTGGCGGCGGTGGTCTCGGTGAGGTCCTGAATGTACTGCTTGAGCGACCGCTGCATGTACGCGAAGGACCCGGTCAGCCGGCCCACCTCGTCACCGGACCGGACTGCGGGGAGGGTCGTTTCCAGGTTGCCCGTGGCGATCTCCTCGGCCGCGCTGGAGAGGACCCGCAGAGGCTGGGTGATGGAGCGTGCAATGAGGACGATCACCAAGAGCACGAAGAGAAACCCGCTCGAGGCGAGGACGATCACGATCTGGTTGAGGCGTGTGAGGTCGGCCATGAGCTCGTCCCGCGGAAACACGACCCCCAGGGACCACCCGTTGGAGAGCGGCGCATAGGCCAGCCAGGAGCTCCCCGCCAGGTAGCTCTCGAAGGGCACGAAGCCCGATTCCCCGTGGATCATGGCCCGGCCGATCTCCCGGAGCCTCGGGTCCGCCTGGGCCTCGGCCACGCTGAAGATGGTCTCGTTCATGGTCCGGTCTTCCCGCGGGTGGGTCACGTAGGTGCCGTTCTTGGAGATCAGCATTCCGTACCCGGTGCGGCCGATCTTGATGTTGGAGACGATCTGTTGAAGCCAGGCCAGGGAGATGTCGGCCGTCACCACGCCCTTGAGCTCGCGCTTTCCCGATGAGGTCTTGTAGAAGGGCACCGAGTAGGTGGCCATGACGATGTTCCCCGCGCCCTCGTCGAAGTAGGGCTCGCTCCACACGGCGTGGGTCAGCTCACGGGGGATCTGGTACCAGTCCCAGAAGAAGTAGTCGTAGGGAATGTACGTGAACTCGGTGCGGCCGGCGGTCTTGTAAGCGTAGGGTGCGAAGTGCTCGGCGTTGCGGCTGTAAGCATAGGGCTCGAAGGCGATGGCCGAGCCGTAGATCTCCGGGTTTCGGTCGGTCACGCTGCGGAGGACGTCGATGAGCTCTCCCCCGTCATAGGAGACGCTCTCCAGGAGGTAGGCCGTGTTGGCCGGGATCTTTTCCACCGAGCCGAGCACCTTGTCGATGCGGTTCACCGTGGCCAGGGCCAGGTTGCGGGCGTTTCGCTCGATGTTGTCCACGATGATCTGCCGGGAGACGGTGTAGTTGTAATAGAACACCCCGGCAAAGATGAGCGTGATGCTCGCGAGGATCAGCAGGGTGAGCTTGAAGGCCAGTCCTCTATTGTTCAGCATGGCCCGTGCAGTTCCGGTAAAAGGTTTCGAATGGGGGGGGGCGGTCGATCATTCCGTTGGCCTGGAGGCCCTCGCACACCCGGAGGTAGTCCCGCCGGTCCAGGGTGCCCATGGGCCTCTCGTCGCTCTCCGGCAGGATCAGATCGTGCATGCGGTTCAGCATCCAGCGCTGGTGCACGCGCGTGGCCGGGATGTGGGCCTTCTGGAGGTTGGCCATGATGATGTCCAGGGCCTCCTCGGGATGGTCGAAGGCGTAGCGCCATCCTCGAATGGAGGCCTGCACGAAGTCCCGGCAGAGCCCGGGGGACCGCTTGGCGATCTCCTCCAGAGTGTAAATGCCATCCTCGGGAAAGTTGAGCCCGTGCTCGTGAAAGAAGAAGGTGGTGAGCTCATCGGGGTTGAGCCCCGCGTTCAGAATGGTGTGGTACTCGTTGTACCACATGGCCGAGGCCGCATCCACGCCGTCCCGCAGGAACAGGTTGACCGAGTAGGACTGTCGCACCACCTCCACGTCCAATCGGTACTTCCTGAAAAAGGCCCGGGGCTGAATCTGGAACACCGGTCCCCACAGGCCCACCTTTCTGCCGTTGAGGTCCCTGGGTTTGTGGACGCCGCTGAGCTTCTTGGCCACGAGCATCAGGGCGGAGCGCTGCATGATCTGGGCGATGTTGATGACCGGCACCCCTTCCGCGCGCATGGGAATGGTGGTGGAGAGCCACAGGGTGGCGAAGTCGGCGGTGCCGTACTCGAGCAGGGCGTCGCCCGGGGCGTTGGGCCCGCCCGAGAGGATGGTCAAGTCGATGCCGCGCTCCCGGTAAAAACCCCGCTCCTGGGCCGTGTAGTACCCGGCGAACTGGGCCTGCGGCACCCACTGGGGAACGAAGGTGGCCTTTCGAAGGGCACGGTCCTCCCCCCGGGAGACCGGGGCCGAAAGAACCAGGATCAGGACCGCGACCAGCACGGCCGCCGGACGTCGGCCGAGGACCCATTGGAAGGGCCTCAAGAGACGGGGAAGAGGGTCGGGGTGAGGCCGCATCATGGAGCGATGCCTCCGATCAGGGATCCCCGGAAGGGGGCGGCAGGTGGAGGACAAAGGTCAGGACGTTTTCCTCGCCTTCCCTCCGGTACCTGACGTCGTCGATCATCTTTCGAATCAGGAAGATTCCCAGACCACCGATGGGGCGGTCGGCGATGGGGGTGCTCAGGTCCGGCTCGGCGGTCTCTACCGGTGCGAAGGGGACGCCCCGGTCTCGAAACTCCACCACGAGCCGGTCCTCTTCGGCCCGCTCGCAAAGGATGTGCACGTCCCCGGCCTGCCCCTCGGGGTAGGCGTGATGAAAGATATTGACCAGGGCCTCCTCGGTGGCGAGCTGGATCTCGTGTGCCCGCTTGCCCTCGAAGCCGTTTGCTTGTGCGCAGTCGGCCACAAAGGCCATCAGGGGTTCCAGGTTTTCGAGCTTGGCTGGGAGACGGATGCCGGCCATGGCGGCCTCGTGCAGGGGTTCACAGGCAAAGGGGTCTCGACGATGTTCGATCCCCGGTCCTCAGGAAGAGGCCGCCCGCTCGGGTCAACCCTGGGTGCAGGCCGCGGCCACCGAGTCGTAGATGGGGATGATGGAGCTGAACCCCGAGATGTCGAAGACCTCCTTGACCACGTCCTGCAGGGCGGCCAGATGCAGCACGCCGCCGCTGGTCTTGAGCTTCTTGGCCAGGGCCAGGATGCTCCTCAGACCGGCGCTGCTGATGTAGTCGAGCTGGGCCAGGTCGACCACGAAGACGGTCTCGCCTTCGCCCATGAGCCCTTCCAGGGCCTTTTCGAACTCCGGGGCGGTCACCGCGTCCATGCGCCCGTGAATGGAGACGATCCGGGCGTTTCCCTCTTTTCGATCCGTGATTTCCATGGGTTCGTCCTTTCGTTCAAGCAAGTGTCCACCGGTGATTCGGGCGAATCCGCTGCGGCCGAACGGGCGCATTGTGGCACACGGGGACCGCCTTGGCAAGCGGGAAGGCCGCCGCTCGGCGGTTCAGGATGCGGCCGTTTCCACGCGAAAGATCTCGATGGGGTCCTGGACGTTCTTGAGGTTGTGAAAGCCCGTGGAGAGCAGGGGGAACCGTTCCCGAATGCGCACCGCGGTGGGCGCCCCGATCAGGACCTGGCCCTCCCGCGCCTGGGACCCGATGCGGGCCGCCACGTTGGTGACCGTTCCCGAGGCCGTGTAGGTCCAGCGGGTGCCGGTGATGCCCTCGAACCGGGTCGAGCCCACCGAGGCCGTGCCCGAGTTGATCCCGATGTTGACCACCACGGGCTCGAAGCGCCCTTCCAGGTCCCGGTTGATGAGGGCCGTGCGCTCCTGAATGGCCACGGCCGTGTTCACGGCGTTCTCCGCGTGCTGCACCGGATCCGGGTCCTGAAAGATGATCATGAGCCCGTCGCCGGCCGTCTCGTTGATGTCCCCCTTGTTCTGGTGGATGTGGTCCAGAAAGCTCGAGAAGTAGGTCTCCAGGAGGTAGTTCATGCGGTCGGGAGGCACGGTCTCGCTCAGGTGGGTGTACCCGGCGATGTCCAGGAACAGGACCGAGACGTCCCCCTCCTTCTTTTCCAGGTCCGGGGCGTCCGGCGTGCTCTCGATGATCTTGCGGACGGACTCGGGCACGAACTTGCCCAGGTGGGTCTTGATGTTCTCCAGCAGGGCCACCTTCTGCAGGGTCTCCTGAAGCTGCTTGTTCTTCTGGGCCAGGTCCTCGATCATCTGCTCGAGCCGGTACTCGCGCGCCTCGATCTGCACCAGCATCATGCCGAAGGACTCGGCCAGATCCGAGATCAGCCCCGGGTAGGTGCCGGTCTTGGTGAACTCGAAGATGTCCCGGGCGTTGTCGTAATTTCCGCTGGACACCTCCCCGGTGAGCTTGATGAGCTCCGTCAGGATGCCGTCGACGTCCGCCTGTTCCATGACCGGTCCTCGTGTTGGAAGAGGGTGAATCCCTGGATGCATTCGGTCCGGAGTATATGGTAAAAGCGGGCGACGGTCAAGGAGACGGAGGAGCCATGAACGCTCGAGAGCCGCGCATCGCAGGGCGTCTGCTGGCATGGTACGACCGAAACCGCCGGGCGCTTCCCTGGAGAACCGGGAGCCCGCCGGATTCCTATGCGGTGTGGGTGTCCGAGATCATCCTGCAGCAGACCCGGGTGGAGACCGCCGTCCCCTACTACGAGCGGTTCATGGCCCGGTTTCCCGACGTGCGCGCCCTGGCCCGGGCCGATCTCCAGGACGTGCTCAAGGCCTGGGAGAACCTGGGCTACTACACCCGCGCGAGAAACCTGCACAAAGCGGCCCGCCGAATCGTCGAGGACCACGCAGCGGAGATCCCCTCCGACAAGAAGGCCCTCCTCGCGCTGCCGGGCATCGGTCCCTACACGGCCGGGGCCATCCTGAGCATGGCGTTCGGCCGGGCCGAGCCGGCGGTGGACGGGAACGTCCGGCGGGTGATCTGCCGGCTCGACGGCATTCGCGATCCCCTGGACCAGGCGGCCACCCTGCGCCGGGTGGAGGCCCGGGCCGCGGCCCTGGTCCCGTCTGAGCGGTCCGGGGACGTCAACCAGGCCCTCATGGACTTGGGCTCGGGGGTGTGCACGCCCCGGGACCCGGGGTGCGGAGTGTGCCCCCTCCAAGAGGCGTGCCGGGCGGCAGCGGAAGGCGATCCAGAGGCCGTCCCGGTCAAGCAAAAGCGCAAGCCCGTTCCCCATCGCCGGGCGGCCGGCGCGGTGATTCGGGACGAGCAAGGGAGGCTGCTCCTGGTGAAGCGGGCGGATCACGGTCTCCTGGGGGGCCTGTGGAAGCTGCCGGGCGGGGAGACCCCGAACGGGGCGGACCCGGCGCAGGCCCTGGAGCGCCGGGTGGAGGCGGAGGTGGGGATGCGCGTTCGGGTCCGGGGTCCGGCCCTGGCTTCGGTGGACCACACCTACACCCACTTCCGGTTGACCCTGGAGGCCTTTGCCTGCGACCGGGTCTTCGGACGACCTCGAGCTCGGGGTTGCGACGCCTGGGCCTGGGTCCTCCCGAGAGACCGGGCCCGGTTTCCCGTGTCCGGGGTGGACGCCAAGATCCTGAAGGCTACTTCATGACCTGCTGGGCCGCGATGTGCAGGGGGTCCCAGGTGGCCCCGAAGGGCGGCGCGTAGGCCAGGTCGCACTCGTGGAACTGCTCCACGGTCATGTGGGCGTGCAGGGCCACGGCCGCGGCGTCGATGCGGTGGACCACACCCTCTTTGCCCACCATCTGGACCCCCAGGAGCTTCCCGGAGGCGCGGTCCCCGATCATGTGCACGCCGATTCGGGAGGCGCCCGGGTGGGCGTGGGCGCGGCTTCGCACGAACACGGTCGCCTCCTTGGGATCGAACCCCGCCTCCCGGGCCTCCTCCAGCGAGAGCCCGGCGCGGGCCACCTGAAGGTCGAACACCTTGAAGACCGCCGTGCCGGCCACCCCCTGAAGAGACACCTCCCGGCCGGTCACGTGATCGGCCACGGCGCGTCCCCCCCGGTTGGCCCGAAGGGCCAGCGGGATCCAGGTGCGCTCGCCCGTGACCACGTGAAAGGCGTCGGCGCAGTCGCCGGCCGCGTAGATGTCCGGGTCCGAGGTCCGAAGGGCCCGGTCCACGGCAATGGCGTTTCCCGGTCCCAGGTCCAGGCCGGCCTGGGCGGCCGCCTCGCTGTTGGGCCGAACGCCCACGGCGAAGAGCACCAGGTCGGCCTCCAGGGTGCGGTTGGAGCAGGACACCTCGAGGCCGGAGCCGGCCTGCTCGATGGCCAGGATCCGCTCTCCGGCGTGCACATGCACGAGATGGGTTTCCAGTTCCTCGAGAACCATGCCGGAGAGCTTCTCGGGCATCCAGGGCAGGAGCTGAGGCCGGGGCTTGACCATGTCCACCCGCACGCCCCGCTCGAAAAAGGCCTCGGCCATCTCCATGCCGATGTAGCCCATGCCCGCGATGACCGCCTGACGGACCGGGTGCTCGGCCAGGTACTGCTTGATTCGGCGGCCGTCCTCCAGGGACTTGAGGGGCATGACGCCGGGGAGGTCCTTTCCGGGGATGTCCAGGATCACGGGCGAGGCGCCGGTGGCGATCAGGAGCTTGTCGTAGGCCTCCTCGAAGGGCCGGCCGTCGGAGGTGCGGCCGCGGACGGTGCGGGACCCGCGGTCGATGGCCTCCACCCGGTGGCCGAGTCGGAGGTCGATGCCCTGCTTCTCTCGAAAGACCGAGGCCTGACGGACCACCAGGTCGTCCATGTCCCGGTCCGGGTCGGCCAGGTTGTAGGGCATGCCGCAGGCGCTGTAGGACACGTCTCCGGACTGCTCCAACACCACGATCTCCAGGTCCTTCTGGTTGCGCCGGGCGCGGCTCGCCGCGCTCATGCCGGCGGCGTCGCCTCCGATGATCACGAATCGCATGGGTGCCTCCTCCGATGGATGCCGCCCGGGCCGCAACCCGCGGTGGCTGCGGTGGACGGATTGAACCGAACGCGTGTGCGCTCCATGGAATGGCCAAGCATAACCGGGGTTGCGCGTTCGATTCAAGAAGAAACGGGGAACGCCGTTTGGAGGGCCCGGGCATCCATGATACAGTGTCGTCCGGATTCAGGGAACCGCCCTGCCGCCGAGACAGGCACACGATGCTCACGAAAAAGGAGGCACCATGGATGAACGCGATTTCGATCTCGATTTCAGCGGGAAGACCGCCCTGGTCACCGGAGGCAGCCGGGGACTGGGGCTGGACATCGCCACGGCGCTGGCCCGGCGGGGGGCGAAGGTGGCGGTCTGCGGCCGCAAGCAGGAGAACCTGGACCGCGCCGTGGGGGCGCTCGAGGCCCAAGGATTGACGGTGCTGGCCCGGGCCGTCCACATGGGGAAGTCCGAGCAGGTGGAGGCCCTGTTCGAGACGGTTCGAGGGGCGTTCGGCCGCCTGGACATCCTGGTGAACAACGTGGGCATGAACCTGCCGACCCCGTCCACGGCCGAGGTGGACGAGGGCCTGTGGGACAAGATCCTCGAGGGGAACCTCAAGAGCGCCTTCCTGGGCGCCGGGCAGGCGGTGCGCCTCATGAAGGCCCAGGGTGCGGGGAGCATCGTGAACATCTCGTCCATTGCCGCGCGCAAGGCCTCCGCGGGCATGGGCGTCTACTGCGTGGCCAAGGCCGGGGTGGAGATGCTCACCCGGGTGCTGGCCGCGGAGCTCGCCGTGGACGGCATTCGCGTGAACGCCGTGGCCCCGGGCATGATCCGGACGGGGTTCAGCAAGCCCTTCTGGAGCAACGAGGCCCTGCTTCGAGACCTGACCGCCGGCATCCCCATGGGCCGCATCGCCGAGACCGGGGAGGTGGTGGGTGCCGTGTTGTTTCTCTGCTCCCCCTGGGCCGCCTATGTGACCGGGGAGGTGCTCACCGTGGACGGCGGGGTACTGGCGTAAGTCCCGGCGCAACGCCTGTTTTCAGCGCGTTCGGCCCCTCTGCGCCGGGGGTGGAAAAAGGGTTGACTCGAAAAAACGGGGTGTGGTACTTTTGGGCTGAATGAATGCTCATTCAGTATATGTCAGGCAACCACGATCGAGAAGGAGGTCTCCTTATGAGCAGCAAGATCAAACGGGCCGGGGTCATCGGAGCCGGTGTCATGGGAGCGACCATCGCCGCGCAGCTGGCGAACGTGGGCATCGAGACCCTGCTCCTGGACATCGTTCCGGCCGAGCCCACCGAAGAGGACCTGAAGAAGGGGCTCACCCAAGAGAGCCAGGCCTTTCGCAACAAGCTGGCCCAGCAGGGCCTGGAGACCGCACTCAAGAGCCGCCCTGCGTCCTTCTACATCTCCGACTACGCCAAACGGGTGGAGATCGGCAACCTGGAGGACGACCTGGAGCGCCTGCGGGAGGTGGACTGGATCATCGAGGTGGTGGTGGAGCGGCTCGACATCAAGCAGGCGGTGTTCGAGAAGCTCGAGGGCGTGCTGGAGCCGGGGACCATCATCACCTCCAACACCTCGGGCATCTCGGCCGCGGCCATGAGCGAGGGGAGAAGCGAGACCTTCCGCAAGCACTTCGCCATCACCCACTTCTTCAACCCGCCCCGGTACATGAAGCTCCTGGAGATCGTGCCCTGCGAGGACACGCTGCCCGAGGTCCTGGAGACCCTCTCCGAGACCTGCGAGCGCGTGGTGGGCAAGGGCGTGGTGTGGGCCAAGGACACACCCAACTTCATCGCCAACCGGATCGGGGTCTTCAGCATGCTCTACGTGATCCGCACCATGCTGGATCTGGGCCTCTCGGTCGAGGCCGTGGACAAGCTGACCGGCCCGGTGATCGGGCACCCCAAGAGCGCCTCCTTCCGCACGGCCGACCTGGTGGGTCTGGATACGCTCCTCCACGTGGCGGAGAACGTCTACGACGGGGCCCCCGACGACGAGAAGCGCGAGCTGTTCAAGCCGCCCGAGATCCTCGAGAAGATGCTGGAGCGGGGGCTCCTGGGCGAGAAGACCAAGCAGGGGTTCTACAAGAAGAGCAAGGACGAACAAGGCAAGAAGGTGATCCTGTCCATCGATCCGGAGATCCTCGAGTACACGCCCCAGGAGAAGGTCAAGTTCGCCTCCCTCGAGGCGGCCCAGAACGTCTCGGGCACCGAGGCCAAGATCAAGGGCCTGTTCTACGGGGACGACAAGGCCGGAGAGTTCACCTTCCGCCAGACCGCCGAGACCCTGATCTACTCGGCCAACCGCATTCCCGAGATCGCCGACGACATCGTGAACGTGGACAACGCCATGAAGTGGGGCTTCGCCTGGAAGCTCGGGCCTTTCGAGGCCTGGGACGCCCTGGGGGTGGCCAAGAGCGTGGAGAAGATGAAGGCCGCGGGCCTCGAGGTCCCGGCCTGGGTCCAGGAGATGCTGGACCAGGGCCACGAGACCTTCTACAAGATGGAGGCGGGCCGGTCCCTGTATTACGACCCGGCGAGCCGGTCCTACCAAGAGGTGCCCATGAAGCCGGGCATCATCCTGCTGCCCGCGCTCAAGGACCGGGGCATGACCGTGGCCGAAAACAAGGGAGCCACCCTGGTGGACCTGGGGGACGGGGTCGCCTGCCTGGAGTTCCACACCAAGATGAACGCCATGGGCGACGACATCGTGAGCATGGTCTACAAGTCCGCGGACATCGTGTCCAAGGACTTCGACGGGCTGGTCATCGCCAACCACGGCACCAACTTCTCGGCCGGCGCCAACCTGCCCATGGTGCTCTTCACGGCCCAGGAGGAGGAGTGGGACGACCTGGACTGGATGATCAAGACCTT
>CAYYVD010000195.1:0-9514 GCA_964475045.1 uncultured Desulfobacterales bacterium
GGAAAGGTCCATGAGGTCGTAGGTCAGGGGGTTGTAGACAATGTAGTAGTGCTCTTCCAAGGGCAGCCCTCTGGTGGACGCCTGAACGTCTTGCTTCCGCCAACCCCTCATGGGCTTTCAAAGCCTACGACATCCAGAAGATTCGTTCAAGCCATTAGAAGTAGGTTATCGTACCCGTAAAAAAACAATGTTCAAACAAGAAAATTGAAAATAAAAAAATATACGATAGCTCGATCATAGGGTTATCAGTCAACAGGGATAGCACAAGGCTCCCGTTGGCCTCTCCACGCGAATCGGCATCACCCATGTTTAGGCAAGGAGAGAGTCTTTCTCTGGGCGATGAAGCGTTTCACGCACTTTCTTGGGAGTGATGACAATCTTTTTCGCATGATCATCGAACATGTAGCTGAATAGAAGCTTCTCCATCGCATCTTGAATCCCTCTGGCTCCCATCCCCAGGGAAAGGACATAGTCCGCAATCGGCTCATAGGCATCGGCCTGAATGGTCAACGAGCGGCCTTCGTACTTGAATCGCCGTCTGTAGTGGCTGACCAGGCTGTCCTCACGATCTCGCATGATCGAAACAATGTCGTCCTTGTTCAACGATGCCAGCACTGCGATGGTTCCAATCCGGCCAATGAGCTCAGGAATGAATCCATAGTCGATGATGTCCTGGCGGCTGAGAAGAGAATCCCGCTTGGCGAACCTGCCGTGATGGAGGTAGGCATCCAAGCCGAAGGACAGATCATCTTGGGCATTGAACAGCTCGTGAAATGCCCCGGCGCAGACAACCAGCATCCTCGAGCAGTCCACGTCATAAGTCCGACCAAACTCATTGCCCAACAGGGTCGGCCTGACGGGGATCACCTCTCCTCCCAGAAGCTTCAGGAGCAACTGCTGCACACCCAGCCCGGCCACGTCCCGTTGTCCGCCGGCCCGCTCGGTGCGGATTTTGTCGAACTCATCCAGATAGATAATCGAGAAAGCCGCTCTATCGATATCATACTGACACTTGGCCAAGAGGATGCGCAGGATGTCGTCCACGTCCTTACCGACATATCCGGTCTCGGTGAGTCCCTTGCAGTTGTACTTGACAAACGGCACTCCGATGTACTCGGAGATACGCTGAATAAGGTATGATTTCCCGGTCCCGGTTGGACCGGCCAACAGAACATTCGACTTCGGAACGTCGGCGTACATCACTCTCAGAATGTGGTTCTTCAGCGCAACCGCAAGCTGCTGCTTGGCGTCCCGATGGCCCGCCACGAACCGGTCCAGATACGCACAGGTCTTCGAGGGGTCGCTGCCAGCGAAACTCTTGGCCTCGACCATGTCATCGGTCAAGGGGAGCTTGGTGATTTCCTGCAGCGCCCGGTAGACGTGGGTAAGGCCCAGGACTGGTTTCTCCACCGGCGGCTGCGTGGACTTCCGCTTACCAAACAGCACGGTCTCCAAGCGGGATCGGCTCCTTTGGGTGCGACCCGCCTGCTGCGCGGCGGCGTGCAGCAGGCGAATCATGTTGGTGGGTGGAGGATCGCTGTGAATGTATACCCGCCCCATATCGATGATGGTGGAAACCATCTGAGAAGAGATCTCGATCTGCTCGATCTCCGCAAGCCGTTCAGCGTGTCCGCTGACGAAAGCCCTCACGTCTTCATCTCCGAGTTCTCTCAGGATGATTGGTTGCGCATCCCGGAGGTCCTCCTTGATCGTGCTGTGGTCGGCGTACCGACTGGTAAACAGCATGTGATATCGACCAAAAAGACTCTCATATGTGGGAGAAAAATCCTGATTGATGCCGGCGATCGCATTCAGAAAACCGTCCATCTCGCCCCCCGACCGGCGCGCATCGTATTCCTCGACCAAGATCACGACGTTGAGGGTCTCCTGCAGCTTTTCCAAGACGTTCAGGTCCTCTCGAAACTCCGAGAAGAACTGTTGCTGCATGTGCCGCGTGAGCGATTCGAGCTTCAGAAAGACCGGTTCGCGATAGAGCTCGCGGTAGGCGCCGAGGTTCATCAGCTTGATCACAAGCCTGACAATCCCCATCTGTACGTGGGGCGGCGCATTGGTGAGGCACAAGGTCTGCCTGCGTTCCATGGACAAGGCGTTGACGATGTCCAATATGTTTTGCTGCCTGCCGGTCAGGTACAGCAGGGCACCGTCGTCCTCGTCGGCTGTCAGCGGTCTGAAGTGGTTCAGCTTCTGCACCAGGCGATTGGGTTCCGCTCCCTGATCTGATTGCAGGGCATCGACCACAACCAGGGGTTCCCCGTCCAGTACCCCCTGGAGATCCGGGACAGCCGCCGACGCGCCTCGGACGGCAAGAACCAGCCTTCGCTCCCGCACCAACGCCTCAATGACGGGCATCTCCCGAGAGCTTCTGAGCACACCGCACAGGACAGCGGGAACCTCATCGCAGAGTGCCCGAAGCTCTTCCAGCTCACGCAGGAGCTCCGGCAGATCAGTCTCTGCGTTCTCATCGAAGAGGCCCTTGATCCCGAAAAGGAGGCTCTCCGATGGGTTGGCGAATCTGGCGACGGTTTTCATGATACCCAGCAGCTCAGCGCGGCCGATCCCGTCCACCAGAACGACCCCAGGTGCAGTTTCGATCAGCGCTTCGGACACAGACAGGGCCTGGGGTATGTGCTTCGAAACCATATCGGTATCGTCTGGTTCGGGGTCTGTCAGCTTGGATCCCAAATAGAAGAACTCGTTACTGCTCTTCAGAAATGCGTTCATGGCGTCCACTGGGATCTTATGACTGCTGTTTGCCATCGTCTCACTCCTCTGCAAGGAATTCGCCGAGACTCCGGACCAGGCTTTCCGGAGGGGCCGCGTTCACATAGTCATGGTGTTTCGGAGGAACCCTCACATTGCGCCACCTTCCCCGTTGGTGGACGGCCAGCAGGCACTGGGCCCGGCCCGAGCCACCAGCAAGGATGGATTTGGCATTCGATTCAGATGCAGCAGTTTTGTGTCCAACGACCAGCCACCCCGAAAGCTCCTCGCTGGCGTAAAAGGCAGCCGTGATGGCGTCATCCGTTCCCAATCCAGAGGTAGCGACGAGTGGAAACGGCAGAAGGTCGTCATGGCAGTATGCCCCGCCTCGCCCTGCCTTTTCGGCAATTTCGGTGATGTCCTCCGCCAGTCGAATGGCATCCAAAAGCGAAATCTCCCTGTTGTCGGAGGCCCCCAGACGCTGCAGCAGGGACTCCAGGCCGGACCGGATTTCCAGCTCCACAAAAACACTCTTTGCGAGCTCCTCCCCCAGGCTCCGTGTCGCTGCGCGGCCCGGCTCGCCTCGGGCCGGCGTCGTACCCGTGATCTCACGATAGAGCTCAGCGACAAGACCGGGGATGTCTTCAGACGCGATTCGGTTCTCCAGCCGCTCCCTGAACACCTCCAGGCACCGCTCGAACTTCTCTCTCAACTCGATCAAATGGAACATGGAGAGATCAATTCGACCGATCCCGTAGTCTATGTCTTTGTGGTATCTGATGAACCTCTGGTACATACTCAGTACCCATTCGATCTCGTCATCCAACATGCCCAATGCGCTTAGCTCCTCGCGAAGTCGAATCGACATCTCCTTGGGACGAGGCGGTGAGATGCCGATTTGGTAGAACAACGATTGGATGGGAGTCGTCATATAGAAGTAGAGAGTCTGGTGGAGTTCCTCTGTTTCTTTTCTGATCTTATTTCCCAATTGCTGGAAGCTTTCCCATGTCTGTTCCCCAAGCTCGGGGTAGGACCGCCGTTTCCGCTCCAGAACCTTGACCCATGGCGTGTACCATCGCTCATCATACAGCGGAAGACCGTTCAAGACGAGGGATTCATAGACGGGATTTCCTTCCTGAATGCCTTCAATGAAGTCGGTCAGCAGGTATACTTGCGGATGAATTCGAGCACGCTGTCGGACTGAGCGCTGAATTTCCAGGCACTTGGACGAGATGATCTCTAGGAGGCGGCTCTTCAATTCAGGGAGGGTCATGCTCTTGACATCGGTATCTTGCACGACGATAAATAGATCGAGATCCGAGAGCACCGAAGACCGTCTCTGGACAAAAGACCCTGATATCACGAAGCTCACGACATAGGGGCTGAACTTGTCCAGGATTCTCTGCCGCAACAGCCACAGGGCATTCAAAACGCGGATCGTGCCGTTGTCGTAAACGGTTACGGAATGCAAATAGCGTTCAATGTCAGCTCTTTTCGAATCTCGAATGTTGTCCGCGAATAGCCTCTGGAACTCGGCAAAGTGCAACACTTCGATCTCGATCGTCTTGTGCCGGGAAAGGCTCCTGAGTTTCTCGATCACCTGAATCCGCCTTCGGACCTCGGCCAGATTCGCCGCTTCGAGCTCTTCTCTTTTCAGCCCCCTGAAGTTGACAGGACGATCCTCCTCGTCGCAGACATTGTTCGTGATAACAGCAATGGTCGCCCGGTTTACTTGTCCAATCACGATCATCGCCACAAGGTTGGACAGGCCCAGAATTTCGATGATCTGTTCGGCATACCGAGTGATGTGCTTCTGCTTCCTTCGGATCGTGTTGGCCTCACGCCCTGCGAAGGCAAAGCTGAAATCCAGATCGAGCGTGGGAACCTCAAACTCCCCGGCCAGCGATTGGGCGACAGCATCTTCTGGATAGCACTTGAGATAACGTATGGAGGCATCGCGCGCGCGGTGGATGAGCCCCAGCTTCTTGAGGCTGACGGTGAGGAGTTCGTAGACTTGGGGGGGCATGCCCTTTCCGTCAAGAATGGTCTCATACCGTTCCAGCAATTCGACCGCCTTGGCGAAATCTTCCCTACGATAGAACAGCAATGAAAGCCGGAGCATCGCTTCCATGTTCTGAGGTTCACGCCCCAGTACATGGCTCAGCGCCTGAATCGCGTGTTCATCATCCCCCGTCGCAAGGTGATAACGCGCCTCGAGCATCGTAATACTGGAATCCGCCAAGGTCACAGCCTGCAATTCATTCAACACCTTGCGAGCTAGATGAAGGGCTCGGCTGTCGAGATAGAATTCCAGTATGCACCGCTTTACATGGGAATATTGGTGCGTTGATTTCATGAGGTTGAGGTGGTGGGAGAAAAAGCTGCTCAGCATACTCACATGGGCAATGTCGAGCCCGGCGAGAGCATCGGCCGTAATCAGCGATTCGTCCTCCAGAAGTTCCTTGACCTTGCTGCGGTCGGCTTGGGGGATCAGCTGGATATACCGCCGCAAACGGATGGTATTGCTTTCACTGCTGCGCGGCATCTGTCATCTCCTCACCGACCGGAAATCAAACTCGTAGATCGACACGCGGTGCCAGTACCTGAAGCCACGGTTTGCCCCCTGCTTCTCGAAAAGCCCGTTGCGTTCAAGCAGTGCTTCACGGTAGAGTTCACTTTCCTTGAATCTTTCATGCATCTTCTGCAGTTCCTCCATCGGGGTGGGGGTCACTGAGCTCCCTCTAGGCGGATGGTGCGCCAGCGCTGAGGGCACGCGAAAGGGCATCTCGAGCATGTCGAGCTTCTCTCCGACATCGACACCGAGCCGCCCCTTCATCTCCTCCCTGCACGCTTGAAGCTCCGGCTCAGAGACGCTGGAAACCGCGAGAACAAGCCGCTTGGTGAAGAGTGGAGCCTCGAGCAACGCGCGCTCCATGAGGGCCGTTCCAGTGGTGCTGCGGTCCCCGTGTGTCAGCCAAGAATACTTGGGAAGGTATGGGGGGCAGCAGACCACAAGATCGAGTAGACCGTACTCTTCCACATAATTTGATATATCGTAACCGATACGAGTCATCATATTGTACCCGGACGACACATAGCAACGTCCACCCTGTCCATTGTATACATGGCCGAATCTTTCAAGATCATCTCCGTCCACATTCTCGTGTATATTGTAATACGTGAGCAGTGCACTCGAGAACGACACGTCGGAGAAGTACACCTTCTCGATGCTCGGGATATTCCGGCCAAGGTAGATCCCGAGAAAACCCGTCCCAGCTCCCAAATCCAGCATTACCCTGATTGTCTGTTTGCCGGCGTAACGCTTCTTCAACACGCGGGCCATGAAAAGCGAGTCGATGGCAGGAGGCCAGACATCTGCTGTGCAGAACACCTTGGTATTGTCATACCGCACCAACGTCAAATGGCCAAACGGTCTGAAGGCCTTCGGGCCGTCCGATCGATGGAGGCTGAGTGAGCAGTTTTCTTGAGACCAGTTCTTGGCTCGCCAGCTCTCCGGCACGTTGCAGCTGCATTCGTTGAGCAAAACCGGATTCCGGTATTTTTCCCGTTTGCGCCCGCCACGGTCATTGTCCACAATCTCAATCATGCCCATTTTCGAAGAGACGTTGATTTCCACGTCGGGAGCCAGAAGAGCGCGTCTGTGTAACTGAAGCAATATTGAGTATCTGCGGGCAAACTCGAGTTCCCGGTGTATGAACTCAACCAGCCCCTCCGGAATGCCGGGCGTATGTAGGTATGCTTGGAGCAATTGAGAAAATGACGAGAGAAATGGTCCGACCTCAACAGTTGTGGAGAGAAGTCTACACATCAAAAGGTTGATCTCACTCGCGAGTTCCTTCAGTGCATATATTTCAATCGCCCCCGCAATGCCGCCGGTCAGTCGATTGTGCAGCTCATTCAAGTAATCGGACAGCGGGCCTTCTTGAAGCTGCTCCTGAACGAACTGAAAGCAGCAGAGACCATCTTGCACCTGCAGTGCAGACAGCAGATCGGCGAATATCAGCAGGCGCTCCTGCTCAGGCTCTGTCCGGTTGCCGCGTAACAAGGTGCGTGCAATGCTGCGTCCCACCCTCAAGCTTTCCTCCATGACCGGAGTGGAACACGGCAAGTTCCTCATCACAAGGACCAAGTCGGCCAAGTGCTCGAGGTTTCCGTTTTCCTCGCAGAGCCCGTAGAGACTGGAGAGAGAGACTCGAGACAAGCTCTCCTGAATGCGATGCCGGCAACGATAAGGCAGGCTTTCCAGAAATGCTCCGACCGGGTAAGGATACCGCTTGCGGTCAATGGAGCTCTCGTGAATCTGTTCCAGACAGCACGAAACCAACCGGAATGTTGCGGCACTCCAATGCTTTGAAGAAAGCAATTCCGTGAGCGTGCGAAAAAGTGATTCCAGGTACTGCTGTGACCTGCCAAGGATGAAGCCAACCGCGCTCTTTACCAGTCGTTGATCATACACCCCCGGATCGGTAAGATGCTTCGTACGACAGGCGGCGAGTTCCGGCAAAACTGAAAGTCGGCCATGTGGATCCTCCCTGGTGATGCGCTCGAAGACAACGTCTTCCGCACCGGCTTTTCGATTTGCTTTGTCGCGAATGCAGCTGGATGCGAAGACTCGAGCGTCCTCTTCCGTGATGGCCTCAATGAGGAGGAGCAGGATCACAAGACCGCGCTCAATGCTACCAGCGGGCAGGTCCAGCCCTGCGAACTCCCCTTCCGGCCGTTTCGCAGTGGACTGAACCACCCCTCGGTACTCAGAACCGAGACTGTCCAGCACGTAAACCAGCTTTCGTGACATCTCGTTCAAGTCTTCTTCCCGCAATGCCTGAAGGGCCTCTTCATCCAGATCTTTGCGGCGTTTGACACTGTGGCCGACATAGCGGTTGAAGATCAATCGCAGGTTGTCCACATAGTCGTAAGCCAAATCATCCCCTATGAGGCCTTTGCATGCCTGCAGTAGCGGATTGACGGTCCGTTCGATACGCTTTTCAGGCTCCTTTCTTCCGTTGACCCTCAACAAAAATAGTAGCAAAGACTCTGTGATTTCGCGGCCCTCCATGAATGCCGTCCGCCAATCTGAGCCATGGATGGCATCGGCGAGATCGTCTAGTGAATGGCCGATCGCCTTTCCTAAATCATTGTGTTCCTTCAGTTGTTTGGCCCAAACTGTAGATTCCGCAGAATCCGACATGAATGACCTCCTGTGAAACTGATGTTGATTTTTTGACGACGCCATTTTCGTCAGGGATGGAGCAGGAGCGGGGCTGCTGGTCGGGTTCCTTTTCAGTGGCTGAGTCCCTGTAGCAAATGTCCAGAGAAGTTTGCTGTTGCCCAGAGGCCATGGACGCAACGTTGACAGGGGCTTTTCTCTCCTGTCTCTTATCTCTCGTGCCCCAGGTGCCTGGAGAGGATGTATCCGGCCCCCTCATCCATGAGCGAGATCCTGGACCAGCCGTCATGATCCGTGATCACGCCAGCGGTTGCACCGGTTCCCAGGTAGGCGATCACCGGGGCTGAGTCCCGAGGTTCCGTATGGACCGTGACCATGCCATGCACGAGCTTTTCCCATTGCAGTGGGGTCTGTGACTCGAGTATCCTTCTGATTTGAGTAAAAATTTCGATCTCGGAGGAAAACTCCCGGCTCGCTTCTCCACGGTGAACCTTGCTTGACACCTTGGTCATTCCGGGGGTGATCGCTTCCATTGTAAGCTTGACTGAAGCCTCGTCCCAGTCCCCTCGAACGAGACCCTTCTTGTTGAAGTGCTCAATCCGCACCACGGTAAAACGGCTTTTCTTCAAGCTGAAGACCGTGGCAGCCAGCACCTGGTTCAGCGGATTGGAGAAGCTCTGTTCCTGGCCCACCACGTAGTCTTTGACCTCTTTGAGGGTCACGGGCACGGCGGACCACACGCTGCATCCGGAGAGCCACCATGCGAGAAACCAAACGACCAGACATCGCATTCCAACCATGCGGCAGGCTTTCACCGAAATTGTCCATTTCGTTTCACGAGGGGTTCGACGCACGTTCGGCCTCCTTTCCATGGCTCCTTCTCGACCTAATCATGACTTCTCAAAGAGAGTCCTGTTGCCTCTTCAATCTTCTTAAGCTTATCCTGGCTGTCCTCCTGTCCGCTTTCAGGCAGGTACACCATGTACTGGTATTCCTCCTGGCCCATCCAGAGCTCGATTTCCGATTGCTCCCGGACCATACTCATGAAATCCCACGCGGTTTGTTTGCGATCAAAAGCCAGAAGGGGAACCATTTGAAGTGGCCGATAGGGGCCTGCAAGCACGTCTTCGACCTTGCGTCTGACGGCCGCAGAAAACGCCAGGTCGGTTTTGTCCATCTGCTCGATGTGCGGAGCGATGCTCTGGTCTCGATAGGCGGCCAGTGCTGGAACCACCTCACCGTCTGCCTCCTCCAGGAGGGAAGCCAGTAGGGAAGAGCCGAGCTGGATGTTCCTGCACGGCTCGTCCACCAGCGCCTCCTTCGTTACCGCCCCGAGATCCTTTGCCGGAGAGGGCCATCCTACGCGCATGACGCCCCATCCTTTGTCGAATCGCATCTCCGGGTCGAAGTTGGACAAGTACGCCGCCAGGCCCAGGACCAGCGGCAAGGGGAGCTCATGATCCGCTGCTGCGGCCCGGAAGCAGTTTCCGTGAGGGTAAGCGGCGACCAGCTCCTCGTTGAACGGCTGCTCCAGGAGCGCTTTCCAGCGCCTCTCCTCGTCGGCGTAGTAGCTGGGCACCTCTAGGCGGGTTCCAGCCATCTCCT
>CAYYVD010000196.1:0-9503 GCA_964475045.1 uncultured Desulfobacterales bacterium
GACTGGATCTGGTGACATTGGGGGAAGTTTGGGGGTGTCAAGCCGGGCCAGGCCGGAGCGGGCGGGCGGGCCGGGCCGCCTCTCCGCAAGGCGCTGCGGCGTTGCGCCGGCCGGCGGATCCGGGTCAGTAGATCTCGACGATCTCGTAAGACTGCAAGCCGCCCGGGGCTTGGACCCGGATCTCCTCGCCCACCTCTCGCCCGATCAAGGCCTTGCCCAGGGGGGACGTGACCGAGATCCTCCCCTGTTCCGGATCGGACTCGAACGGACCCAGGAGTTGATACTCGTTCTCCTCATCCTTCTCCACGTTGTAGAGGAGAACGGTCTTGCCGAAGAAGACCCGGTCCGCCGGACCGGCTTCCACCTCGATCACCTCGGCGCGTCCCACGGCGTCCTTCAGCTCTTTGATCCGCCCGTCGAGATAAGCCTGGCGCTCCTTGGCCGCGTGGTACTCCGCGTTCTCGCTGATGTCCCCGTGGGAGCGGGCCTCTTCGATGGCGCGGATGTTCTCGGGACGATCCACACTCTCGAGCCGGTGCAAATCCGACTTGAGCCTCTCGAGTCCTTCTTTCGTGATCGGTATCCGTTCCATGCCTTTCGGTCTCCGTTCTCGAGCCCGCCGCAGGGAGGTTCGTCGCAAGAGGGCGGCCTTCTCACAACGGGTGCGGCGGCTTCGCGAAGGGACCCGGTCCGGGTCCTCAGGATCCGCGACGGTCCGCGACGGTCCGCGACGGTCCGCGACGAATTAAAATGGGTCTTGGTACAAATGTCAATGCATTTGCTCGGCGGTTCGTCCGGCCATTTTTCTGCTTGCGATCCCAGGCGATGAGCGGGCACAATGGGTGTTTCCGCAAGGCGGCGGAATCGAGCGACGAGGGATCACGACATGACCACGGATCTGGAAGCCTTTGTTTCGGGGATCACGAACGAAATCCAAGAGGAGATGCGCAAGGCTTACGGCGGCGAGGCCTTTGAGCGATGGGAGTCCAGGCGGTTCATGGGGCGGCTGGAGAACCCCGACGGGCAGGCCCTCCTTCGAGGAGCCTGCGGCGACTCCATGGCCGTGTACTTGGTGTTCGAAGACGACCGGGTCTCTCGCGCCTCCTTCATGACCGACGGCTGCGGCTCCAGCGTGGCCTGCGGATCCCTGGCCGCGGAGCTGGCCCACGGACGAACCCCTGAGGAGGTGCTCGACATCACGGCGGACGACATCCGCGAGCGCGCAGGAGGTCTCCCGGGGGAGGACGCCCACTGCGCCGATCTCGCCGTGGCCGCCCTGCACGAAGCCCTGAACCGGTACATGCAGTCCTGCGTCCGCAAGGAGTGAAACACTCCGGCCCCCGCCAGGACGGGATTCCATGAAAGCCCTAGGCCTTGAAACCTGAACTTTCCGGCACCTTTGAATGGATCGATCAGCGGGAGCAGCTCCCGCGTCTCGTCGGCGCGCTCTCGGCCGAGCCCGCCGTGGGCATGGACCTGGAGGCGGACTCTCTGTTCCACTTTCAGGAAAAAGTCTGCTTGATTCAGCTGGCGGCCTCCCACCGCGTCTTTCTCGTGGACCCCCTGGCCCTTCCGGACCTTTCCGCGCTGAAGCCCCTGTGCGCGTCTCCCGACGTGACCAAGGTCCTTCATGGAGCAGACTACGACATCCGCTCCCTGGACCGGGACTTCCGTATCCGCATCCGCCCGTTGTTCGACACCCAGATCGCCGCCCGGTTTCTGGGGCTGGAGGAGACCGGGCTCGCCAACCTCCTGGAGACGCGTTTCGGGGTTCAGGCCGAGAAGAAGTTCCAGAAAAAGGACTGGTCGGTGCGGCCGCTCCCGGAGCCGATGCTTCAGTACGGCGCCCAGGACGCCGCCTACCTGGTTCCGCTCTACCTCATGCTCCGCGAGGAGCTGAAAGCCCTGGGGCGCCTGTCCTGGGTGGAGGAGGAGTGCGAGATCCTGAGCCTCGTACGCCACACCGCCCCGGACGGAAGTCCGCTTTTCCTGCGTCTGCGGGGGGCCGGCGAGCTCGATGCCACGGGGCTGGCCGTGGCCGAGGCGCTGCTTCGGTTTCGCCTGGATGTGGCGCGCAGGCGGGACCGGCCTCCGTTCAAGGTCCTGTCCAACGCCGCCATCCTCGAAATGGCCCGCAAGCCGCCCACCTCGTGGGATGCTCTTCGCACGGTGCCCGGGCTGAGTAAGGGGCAGCGTCGAACCCTGGGCGCGGGTCTTCTGGAGGTCGTCCAGGGCGCCCTGGAGCTCCCCGAGGACGCCCTGCCGGTGTACCCCCGCAGGACCTTCAGACGCCGGGGCTCGCTGGTGGCCAAGCGGGTGCGGGCCTTGAAGGCCTGGAGGGACCGACGGTCCGCCGAGCTGCGCCTGGATTCGTCGGTCCTCCTGACCAACGCACAAATCCAAGCCGTCGCCGAGGCCGGACCCGAGGACCTGCTCCCCATCGAGCCCCTTCGGCGATGGCAGCGGGAGTCGTTTGGATCGGAGATCTGCGGGGCTATGTCGACGGCACCGAGGTCATGACGGAAGGCTCTCGATCCCCGGACGTGCAGACCAGGTCCTTCTCCGCCGGCAGCGCGGCCTCGATGTCCCATCGAACCACCGCCGAGGCCCAGGTGAGCCCGGCCCCGAAGCTGACGAGAAGCACGTGGTCCCCGGGCCCGAGCAGCCCCCTTCGCTGGGCCTCGTCCAGGGCGATGGGAATGGACGCGGAGGAGGTGTTTCCGTAGCGATCCACATTCGTGTAGACCTGCTCCATGGGGATGCGCAGGTTTCGCACCATGCCCTGGATGATCCGGATGTTCGCTTGATGCGGGATCACGAGCCGGAGGTCCTCAGGGGTCATGCCGTTGTGCTCGAGCGCCTCCACGGCGATGTCGGTCAGGCACCCGATGGCCCGCTTGAACAACCGGTTGCCCTCCATGCGAAGCTTGAACGGCTTGGCGTCGAGGTGATCCAGGCTCGCGGGAATGTGGTTTTCCCCGTAGTAGGCGTACAGGAGATCCCAGAACCGGCCGTCCGAGCGGATGTGGGTGGACAGGATGCCCCCCTCCTCCGGCCCCGAGGCGAGCACCGCAGCCCCGGCGCCGTCCCCCAGCAGCACGCAGGTGCCCCGATCCTCCCAGTTGAGCACCGAGGACAACCTTTCCACGCCGATCACCAGGGCCTTCTGAATCGCGCCGCACCGAATGGCCTGGTGGGCTGTGTTCAGGGCGAAGAGAAACCCCGAGCACCCGGCGGAAAGATCAAAGGCCGCGGCCCGGTCCGCACCCAGGGCGGTCTGGACCATGCATCCGGTGGCCGGAAACTGGCGGTCCGGTGTGACCGTCCCCACCACGATCATGTCGAGCTCGGACGGATCCACCCCTGCGGACTCCAGGGCCCGCCTGGCTGCGCTCGCGGCCATCTCGGCCGTGCTTTCGGGTCGTTTGAGAGAGGAGATGCGTCGTTCCCGAATCCCGGTTCGGCGGACGATCCAGTCGTCCGAGGTGTCCACGATCCGTTCCAGGTCCCGGTTGGTCAGGACGCGCTCCGGGGCCGCCGACCCGGTGCCGATCAGGTGGCTGTAGCTGTTCATGGTTGTTCCTCGTGCTGGCTTGTTCGCACCCGTGCGCTGTCGTTCACGCGCACCGGGGGTGCACCCCGGGCTCCGTCGGTCTCTTCGCCTTCTGTCTCGAGTGGGTGGTGCGCGAGGAGCGGGACATCACCGGCTCCTTCACAGACGATCAGGCGGGATCGCTGCGGGGTTTTTCGGTCGACCCGCTAGACTATCAAGGAAAACAGGCGGCCTGTCAACTCCGAAAATCGGGGCGAGACATCGGCCCGACGCCCCGATCCGTTTCCGCGGCGGCGTTGCCTTTCCCTCTCCGCTCTGCCATACTCCATGGGTCGAGGCGTGCAGGGCGCCGGAAACGGAAGGACCCTCAGGAGGACGCATGCAGGTACAGAACTGGATGTCCACGAACATCGTCGCCGTGGACGAGGACATGCCCATCGTCCGGGTGTCCAAAATCCTGGAGGACCATCAGATCCGGCACCTGCCCGTCACGCGGGAAGGCGCCCTGGTGGGACTGATTCGAGCCGCTGACGTAAAGGAGGCGCTCCCGTCCCGATCCTCGGGGCTGAGCGCCCAGGAACTCTACTATCTCCTCTCCGAGGTCAAGGTCCACGACGTCATGCAGCGGGATCCCATCACCATTCGGCCGGACCAGACCATGGAGCTGGCCGCCGCGGTTATGCTGCAAAACCGGATCACCGCCATGCCGGTGACCACGAACGAGGGCGACCTGGTGGGCATCATCAGCCAGGGGGACGTCTTCAAGGTCCTCATCGCCATCACCGGCATCTATCAGGGCGGCGTGCAGTTCGCGTTCAATCTCGAGGACAGCCCCGGCTCCATCAAGCTGGCGGCGGACGTCATTCGAGAGGAGCACGGGCACATCGTGAGCATTCTCAGCATGACGGACACGGCGGAGCCGGGCTTCCGCCACGTGTTCATTCGGATCAAGCCCGTGGACGACGCCACCCGCAACCGGCTCGTCGGACGCCTGAAGCGACGGTTCACGCTGCTCTACGTCACCGAGGACACCATCGAAGCCATCACCCCCCCAGCTCTCGAACCGTCTCCGTCTTCCGGTGAATGACGATCGGGCGGAACGTCGTCTCTGCGGCGATGCGCTTTCGGGCCTCCTCCGCCTCCACCGCGGAGAGAAAAGGGCCCAGAAGCACCCGATGGTGCACGCGGCCTTCCAGCGACACCGTTTCGATCCGCCCCTTCCAGTCCGCGGTCTCGACCTGGCGCACCGTGATCTCGGCCCGCACCGGATCGAGGAAGGACGCCACCTGGATCTCGAAGTGAGACGGCCCCGGTGAAGGAGGGGCCGGCTCGGGAATGGCCGCGGCGAGCTCCCGGCCCACCTGGTCCGCCAGCCCCACGGTCCGTTCCTGCTGCATGTGCAGGCCCGAGCGGAGCGCGGCCGGCACCACGCCCAGCAAGCTGAACGGCAGCCCCCCCTCGTGGGACCGCCGGGTGAGGGTCTTCTGCCAGACGCCGGTCCCGGTCCGGCAGGAGACCATTTCCAGGCTCAGGGTGAGCACGATCTGGGCGTAGACGCCCAAAAAGACCCGCTCGAACCGCAGGACCCGCCCGTAGATCACGAAGTCCGCCCGAAAGAGCTTGCCCAGCTCCACGGGTGAGAGGTCCCGCCAGTCCTCGTCGAGGGACCCCTCCTGAAAACCGAGGCGCTGATCCACCAGGCTGGGCTCGATGTCGAGATAGCGCTTGGGGCTGAAGTGGCTGTAAAAGGCCGTCCGGGCCACGACACCGATCTCGGGATCCTTGGCCCGGTTCTCAAAGGGCAGGACCACGGCGATCCTGGAGCCGGGCTCGCGCAGGAGGGTTTCGAGAGGCGCCCCGGCCTCCGGGTCCTGGGTCCGGGAGGCGGCGCAGGATGCGCAGAAGAGCACGGCCAGCATCCAGACCATGCACCGATCCCGTCTCCTGTGCTTCGTCCGCCTCATCGTTCCCCCTGCCGATCGGACCGGTTCCCGGGGGGGCGTTCCGATCCCCGGAGGATGCTGTCCATGGGGAGAAAAGCCGTTCCGGCCATGACGCCCGGAGTATAGGGAAACGGAAGCATGGTGTCAAACCACATGAGCAGGTGCTCGCTTCTGCTCACTCCCGAGGATGAAAAGAGGAGAAACCTTGTCGTTGGCCCCGCTGGTGGAGGGTTCCTTCCGCTTCGCCGCTTCCAGCCACCTCCGCCTCCGGCCCCGGCAAACGGCAGAACTCCGGAGCATCTTCACGGCAGGGCAACGCGCGGCGAATCAAACGGCCCCCAGGACGGTGTAGCCTCGTTCCCGGGTTCCTGCTATCATGGGGCCGAACCGGGTTGACCCACCTCACTCCGAAGGGAGGTTGCCATGGCACATTGTGTTCGCGTGACGCTCATCCTGCCGGTCCTGCTTGCCCTTGCCTTCACCCAGGTCTCGGCCGAGTGTGTGGAAGGCGACTGCGAGAACGGCCGGGGGACCCTGAAGCTGCCCGGGGGCTCCACCTACAGCGGCGAGTTTCAGGACGGCCGCTACCACGGCCGGGGGACCCTCTCCTACCCCAACGGCACCACCTACGAGGGGGAGTTCCAGGACGGCGCCTTTCACGGCCAGGGAGTGTACTCCTTTGCCGACGGCGGCCGTTACGAGGGCGAGTTTCGCGACGACCGGATCGAGGGCCGGGGCGTCCGGATCTTTCCCGACGGCGCCCGCTACGAGGGGGAGTTCGAGAACGGGGCCTTCCAGGGTCGGGGAATCTTCACGAGACCGGATGGACGCAAGTACGAGGGAGCCTTCGAGGACAACCGGATTCAGGGCGAGGGGGTGATGACCTTCCCCGACGGCAAGCAGTACGAGGCCCGATTCGAAAACGGTGTTCCCGTGGGAGACGGCGTCCTGATCCGGCCCGGAGGAAGCCGGATCAAGGGGAAGTTCCGGGACGGCAAGTTCTACGGAAGGGGCCGGAACTGAGGCCGGCGGATCAGGGCCGGTTGAAGACCCGGCAGACGGCCTCCAGGACCCCTCCGGCCACGGCCAGCCCCTTGTCCGATACGGTGTCCAGATAGGAGGGGTCCCCTCGAGGGTCCACGTCTCCCACCTTCATGCCCCGGGACACCGGCTGTCCCGGCCGGATCAGCCCCCGCACCAGGCCCGAGATCTCGCAGCGCAGGGGGACGCCCGCCACCTCGGCCACCGCCTGGCCCGGAGAGACCGGATCCCCCAGCGCGACCCGGGCCTGGAACACCCCGTCGGCCGGGGACCGCAGCACGCGTTCCCGGGCGTACCCGGCGATGACGCCCGGCACGCCCGTGTCCGGGGAAGGCTCCCCCTCGGTCAAGACCCGCCCCAGATTGTGGCCCCGCTTGGACTCCACCGCCATGTGAACGTCGCGCCCGGCACAGAACCCCGGGCCCACGCCCACCACCAGGGGCGCCATGTCCATGCGGATGCCCAGGTTCTTCTTGGCCAGGGTGGCGTCCACGAGGACGGAAGGCCCGATCTCCTCGAGGCGATCCAGCTCGGGGTCCACCAGCACGGGGATCTCCCCGCGTGTCCACGCCGCCCCGGCCTGCTCGGGTCCGTCGATCCGCACCGCCCGAACGCCTTCCACCTCGGCCGATCCATCCCACACGGCCTCGCAGAAGGCAACCCGCCTTCGCACGGCCAGGGGCCGTTCCACCTCGGTCATGAGCACGGGAAAACCGCACATGCGAAGCCGCCACCCCACGGCCGAGGCCAGGTCTCCAGCCCCGCGGATCAGGATGCGTCGCTCGTTGAGCTTCATCGGCCGATCCCCCTTCCATCCTTCGCGTCCGCGACCCTGCATTCGCCGCTCCTGCATTGCTAGCACAGCCGGGAAGCCTTGGCAATCGCGGACCGGTCCCGTGCTTCGGCGTTTTCACCCCGGATTCCCCATTGACTCCCGGACGGGGATGGGCCAGAATGCACAGGCGAGGTGAATGATGACCGCATCGAGACCCATGCTGTGCGGAACGATCGCCCGGCGGGTCCGGAGTGTTCTCTTCCTGACTCCGCTCCTGGTCCTCTCCCTGATGTGCCGGGATCCGGCCTGCGCTGAAACCTCCTACGGCATTCAGGTGGGGGCCTATCAGGATCTCGATCACGCCGTGGACCGGGTCAACCACCTGAAGCGCCTGGGATACAACGCCTTCTACCAGTACGAAACCGTCCGGGGCAAGGGCCAGTGGTACCGGGTCTACATCGACCGGTTTCCCACGCGAAAGCAGGCCAGGGAAAAGGCCCGGGTGCTGCGGGACCTCGAGCTCATCGAGGACCACGACATCCGGCGGCTCGAGGACGGATCCTCCGCGCCGGCCGCAAAAAAGGCGCCGAAAGAGCCCCCCCGATCCTCCGGCGCCCTCGAGCGCGCGAAGGACCACGCACCCTCCGCCAGGCCCGAAAAAGACGTGGTCTACCTGCTGCACATCAGCTCCTTCAAGGAGCGGCCGCACGCCGTGGCCGAGGCCCGAAGGCTGGAGGAGGCGGGCCACAAGGCCTTTTATGTGGAGGAGGACCTTGCCGGCGGGCACTGGTTTCGAGTCTACATCGGTCAGTACGAATCCGAAAAGGCGGCGCGGGCCGCCGGTGAGCGGCTGGCGCAGGAGGGACTCATCTCCTACTTCAAGCCCCTGAAAATCGACCGGGCGACCCTGTCCGACGCCCAGTGAATCGCACGGGGGCGCCCCCAAAGGAGGGAAGCACCATGGCCGATGAAACACCGGCTCCTTTTCGGGCCGAGGTTCTGGACGTCAAGGGGGACTGCAGCGCCGGTCACCGGAAAGGGGATGTCCTCTCCGTGAGCTGCTACGACAGCGGGGGGCTCTGCGGGTTTTTCTACCACGACATCTTTCCCAGCCTGAGCGTCATGCAGTTCGGCGGGAAGTACCCGTGGGCCTCTGCGGACGAGCTGGTCCTGGAGTGCCCGGATCGGGACAACGCGGTCACCCTCAAGCTCACACGGAAGCCCCGGGGCTAGGAACGGGGCTCCCCGCCTTCGCTGTCGATGTACGCGCCGCAGGTCTCGCACCGGTAGTGGGTCCCGGGCATGTCCTCGGGGGCCACGGGCTCGAGGTCCGCGTGGCGCTCGCCTCGCAGCTCCAGGCACTCGGGGCAGCACTCCCCGTCGAGTTCGCTGCGGGAGATGGTCAGGTTGCACCGGCGGCACCGGACCTTGTCCGTGTCCGGGGCCACCAGCACGAGCTTGAGGTGTTTGCACGTTTCCATGGATCTGTCTCGTTCCTTCTCCAGGGCGGGCTGACGCCCGCAACCCAACAGACGTTATGCAGGCTCCGGAGGTCGGCTGCTTCGGACGTGAACGGCTCGCCCGAGGCTTGCCGACGCCTCAGGGGCCGCCCAGGTCCGTCCCGGCCGGACCGGCGATCTCCGGGTCGTCCCAGCTCACGAATCGGCCGCTCAGGTGTCTGGGCGCCTTCAGCACCAGCCATGCGACGGATCGCGCCGGCTCGCTCGGATGAAGCAACTCGCCCCGCTCCTGGAGCCCCCGGTAGTAGGCGGCCTGCTCCGATGGCATGCCGTGGGCATCGGCCTTGCGGAGCACCGCCTGCATGTCCGTGTCCACCACGCCGGGGCGAAAGGCCACGCAGACCACCTCCGGCTCCTCGGCGGCCAGGACGCGTGTGAGGTGGGTCAGGGCCGCCTTGGAGGCACAGTAGGCGCTCGCAGCGGGAAGGGCCAGCTGAGCGGCTCCGCTGCTCACGTTCACGACGCGTCCCCTGCGGGTACGCAGCTCGGGCAGGGCGGTCCGCGCCAGCACATAGGGTCCGAACACGTTGACCTGCAGGTTCCGCAGCCACGCCTCGGGGTCCGAATCCGCCACCATGGCCAGGGGCTCTACGATGCCGGCGTTGTTCACCAGCCCGTCCAGCCGGCCGAACCGCTCCAGAACCCCGGTCACGGCCGCGTGCGCGTTCCCG
>CAYYVD010000197.1:0-9357 GCA_964475045.1 uncultured Desulfobacterales bacterium
AGCGCCCAGACGAGCGCGTCCCGTCCGGTCCGGGTCCGCCCGCCGTGGATCACCATCTCGTAGCCCGAGGGGACTGTTTCGGTCGGCTCGACCCGCTGGACGTCCATGCCGAGCACGATGCACTGGCTGCCGAAGGCCTCCGCCCCCTGCTCGATGATGGACGGGTCCCGGACGGCTGCACTGTTCACGCTCACCTTTTCCGCCCCGGCCAGCAGCACCCGGCGCATGTCTTCCAGCGATCGAATCCCCCCGCCCACGGAAAAGGGGATGAAGATCTCCCGGGCCACCCGGTCCACCACATCGATCACAATGTCCCGCCGGTCGCTCGAGGCCGTGATGTCGTAGAAGACGATCTCGTCGGCGCCCTGCTCGTAGTAGAACCGCGCCATGTCCACCGGATCACCGATGTCCTTGTTCCCCTTGAAGCGGACGCCCTTGGTGGTCTTGCCGTCCCGCACGTCCAGGCAGGGAATGATCCGTTTACTCAGCATGGCGCCCGTCCCAGCGGGTGAAGCGCTCCAGGATGCGCAGCCCCGGCTCTCCGCTCTTCTCGGGGTGAAACTGCATGGCCACCAGGTTCCCCGTTCCGATGACCGAGGGGAACTCCACCCCGTGCTCGGTGGTTCCGATGACGTCTCCCTCCGAAGCGGGCCTGGGGTGGTACGCGTGGACGAAGTAGAATGCGTCCGTCTCCCGCACATCCTCGAGCACCGGATGAGAACGCCGGATCCGCAGCCGGTTCCACCCCATGTGCGGGACCTTCAGCCGCTCGCCGCGCGCGTCGTGAAGCGGGTTGGGGAACCGCACCACGGTCCCGGCGAGGAGCCCCAGGCACGGGGCGTCGTTCTCCTCGCTCCGCTCCAGGATGATCTGGGCCCCGAGGCAGATGCCGAGAAACGGCGTCCCCCGGTCGAGCACCTCCCGAAGCACCCGGTCGATGCCCGCCGACCTCAGGTCCCGAACCGCACTGCCGGCAGCGCCCACCCCGGGAAAGACCACCCGCTCCGCCCCGCGGATGGCGTCCGGGTCCCCGGTGACCCGGCAGGCGGCCCCAAGCCGGTTCAGGGCGCGCTCCACGCTGCGCAGGTTTCCCGCTCTGTAATCCACAATGGCGATCATGCAGGCGCTTCCGGTCTTCGGTGCCTCGGTCCCGGCCCCCACAAGGCGGCCTCCTCGGGATCCGGTTGAATGGGGGTACCTACTGCATCACGCCCCGTTTTGCAAGACATTCCCCAGGGGCGTCGTAGGACTCATCGACGGTACTCGTACTCGACGACTCCGTATCCCCGTGAGCGGAAAACCCGACTACGAGTGCCGCTTCGCTGAGTACGAGTACGAACACCGAAAAAACAATATTCCAATCAGCGGACGTATTGGACGCTGACTCCTCTCCAGGGTTCTTGGTCGTTGGCTTCCATGTAGCCGCCCCGCCCCTTCGAGCCTCACGGATTCGACTGAAACCCCGTCTTTCCCTGCCGGTCCAGCTCGGCCATGATCCCCCGGGCGGCCCCCCGGCCGTCGGCCGCGGCCCGGACCACCAGGGACTGCCCCATGGCCATGTCCCCGGCGGCAAAGACCCCTTCCACCGAGGTCCGGTTGTGGTCGAAGGTCCGAATGCAGCCTCTCTCGTCGAGCTCCAGGCCGAGGCCGTCGACGAGGGCGCTTCGCCTCGGCCCTGTGAACCCCATGGCCAGCAGCACGAGATCGGCCTCCAGCTCGAAATCGGTGCCGGGAACCGGCTGCGGGCCGCCGCCCCGGCCCTCCCAGTCCACGCGGACCCCCCGAAGCCCGGTGACGCGTCCCTCGCGGCCCAGAAGCTCGGTGGTCATCACGGACCACAGGACCTCCCCGCCCTCGTGATGGGCGTGGGTGAGACGGAGCTGTCGAGGCCACTGGGGCCAGGGCGTAGACGGGTCCCGCCGGTCCGAGGGCAGGGGCAGGATCTCCAGCTGCACGACCCGCTCCGCACCTTGGCGCAGCGCGGTTCCCAGACAGTCCGAACCGGTGTCTCCGCCTCCGATCACCACCACCCGCTTTCCCCGGGCCTCCATGCTCCGGCCCGGTTCCACGGTCTCCCCGGCCGACCGCCGGTTCTGCCGGGCCAGGTAGTCCATGGCAAAGTGAACGCCCTCGAGGTCCCGGCCGGGAATTCGCAGGTCCCTGGGCTCCCGGGCGCCACAGGCCACGCACAAGGCATCGAAGCGACGCTGGAGGTAGCGGTGGGACACGTCCTCCCCCACGGCCACGCCCAGCTCGAACGCCACGCCTTCCTCCTGCATGAGACGGATCCGCCGGTCCACCACCCACTTCTCCAGCTTGAAGTCCGGAATGCCGTACCGCAGGATGCCGCCCGCGGCAAGCGCGCTCTCGAAGACCGTCACGGGGTATCCGTGCCGGTTCAGCAGATCGGCCGCCGCCAGCCCGGCCGGCCCGGAGCCGACCACCGCCACCCGGGCCTCCCGTCGTGCAAAGGGCGGACGAGGCGTCAGGACGCCCCGTTCGAAGCCCATCTCGGCCACGGTCTGCTCGATCTGGCGAATGGTCACCGGGTCCCCGTCCAGTCCTGCCACGCAGGCCGCCTCGCAGGGGGCCGGGCACACCCGACCGGTGAACTCGGGAAAGGGGTTGGTGGAGAGGAGGATCGCCAGGGCCTGCTCCCACCGGCCTCGAAACGCCGCCTCGTTGAACTCCGGAATCAGGTTGGCGAGCGGGCACCCGTACGCGTGGCAAAAGGGGGTCCCGCACCCCATGCACCGGGCGGCCTGCCGGTGAACCTGCTCGTGGCCGAGCTGGCGCTCCACGGCCCGAAAGTCCCGCACCCGTTCCTCCACGGGCCGGTAACCGGGATCCACCCGGGGGATGTCCAGAAATCCTCGTTCCCTGCTTTCCATGGAATGCCCCGCCTCCAATCCCGGTCGGTTCACGCCTTCCTCGTCCCAGGGGTCCACCGAACCCCAAAGCCACAGGGACGGCGCTCTCGTCCACGCACGGCCGATCGGCCGCACCGGCTCACTTGTGCTCCAACTCCTCCCGCTCGGTGGCCTCGTCCTCCTTGCTCATCTTGCCCAGCACCCTCCGGTACTCCATGGGAAACACCTTGACGAAGAAGGGCAGGCACGCATCCCAGCAGCCCAGGACGTATGCGGCTCGGGAGCTCCCGGTCAGCTCCAGATGGCGTTCGATCATGCCTCGAAGCTCCTCCACGTCCCTGAGCTCGGTGACCAGCTCCAGGTCCACCATGTCCAGGTTGCAGCGGCTGTCGAACCGTCGCTCCGGATCGTACACGTAGGCGATGCCCCCGCTCATGCCGGCGGCGAAGTTGATGCCGGTCTCGCCGAGGACCACCACCCGGCCCCCGGTCATGTACTCGCACCCATGGTCGCCCACGCCCTCCACCACGGCCCATGCCCCGCTGTTGCGAATGGCGAACCGCTCGCCCACCATGCCGTTGGCGTACAGGCTTCCGGCCGTGGCCCCGTAGAGCAGCACGTTTCCCGCAATGACGTTCCTCGACGCGTCGAAGTCCACCCCGGGATAGGGCTTCAGGATGATCCGAGCTCCGGACAGCCCCTTGCCCACGTAGTCGTTGGCCTCCCCCTGCAGGATCAGGGTCAGGCCGTGGGCCCCGAACGCCCCGAAGCTCTGCCCTGCGGCCCCGGAAAACCGGCACACGATGGTGTTATCGGGAAGCCCCTTGAAACCGTACCGTTTGGCGATTTCGCCGGAGAGCATGGCGCCGGTGGTCCGGTGGACGTTTCGAATATCCCGCTCGATCTCGACGGGCCGGCCGTCTTCCAGGGCGTCCCGGGCGAGCGTGATGAGCTTCCGATCCACCACGTCGTCGATGCCGTGCTCCTGATGCTCGACGCAGCGCCGCGCGAGCCCCGCCGTTCCCTCTTCACCTCGGGCCGTGAGATCCTCGGGTGCACAGAGGATTCCGGAGAAGTCCAGACCCCGGGTTTTCCAGAAGTTCACCGCCCGGTCCGTCTCCAGGAGGTCCGTGCGCCCGATCAGGTCGTCCATGCGTCGAACCCCCAGCCGGGCCATGATCCCCCGCACCTCCTCGGCCATCATGGTGAAGAGACGCTCCAGGTGCTCGGGCTGCCCGGCAAAACGTTTGCGCAGGTCCGGGTCCTGGGTGGCGATGCCCACGGGGCAGGTGTTGGTGTTGCACTTGCGCATCATGACGCATCCGAGGGCCACCAGGACGAGGGTGGCGAACCCGTACTCCTCGGCCCCCAGCAGCGCCGCCGCCACCACATCGCGTCCCGTCTTCATCTGCCCGTCCGTCTGGACTCGAATGCGGCTTCGCAGGTGGTTGAGGACCAGGGTCTGCTGGGTCTCGGCCAGCCCCAGCTCCCAGGGCACCCCGGCGTGCTGAATGGAGGAGAGCGGGGAAGCCCCTGTGCCGCCGTCGTAACCGCTGATGAGCACCGTGTCCGCGTGGGCCTTGGCCACGCCCGCGGCCACCGTGCCCACCCCGGCCTCGGAGACGAGCTTCACCGAGACGCGGGCGTCCGGGTTCACGTTCTTCAGGTCGAAGATCAGCTGGGCCAGGTCCTCGATGGAGTAGATGTCGTGGTGGGGCGGTGGGGAGATCAGGGTGACGCCCGGGGTGGAGTAGCGCACCCGTGCGATCTCCTCGTTCACCTTGTGCCCCGGGAGCTGCCCGCCCTCGCCGGGCTTGGCGCCCTGGGCCACCTTGATCTGGAGCTCCCGGGCATTCACCAGGTACTCGGTGGTCACCCCGAAACGGCCGCTCGCCACCTGCTTGACCGTGCTCGACCGGTCGTCGCCGTTGGGGAGGGGCCGGTAACGGGCCGGGTCCTCCCCGCCCTCCCCGCTGTTGCTCCTGGCGCCGATCCGGTTCATGCCCACGGCAATGGTCTCGTGGGCTTCCCGGCTGATGGAGCCGAAAGACATGGCGCTCGCCACGAAGCGCCTCACGATCTCCGAGGCGGGTTCCACCTCCTCCAAAGGAACGGGTGCAGCGGATCGAAACCGGAACATCCCCCGCAGGGTAAAGAGCCGCTCGGACTGCTCGTTGATCATGGCTGCGTAGGACCGGTACGCCCCGAGATCGTTGTCGCGCACCGCCTTCTGGAGCAGGGTGATGGACTCCGGGGTCCACAGGTGCCGCTCGCCGTCCCGCCGGAGCCTGTACTGGCCGCCGCTCGGGAGGATCTCCGGGGCCCCGGGGGTCTTATCGTAGGCCGCATCGTAGCGGGCGTTAGCCTCCCGGGCGATCTCCTCCAGGCCGATGCCGCCGATGCGCGAGGCGGTGCCGGGAAAGTACCGGTCCACCACGGACCGGTTCAGCCCCACCGCCTCGAAGACCTGGGCGCTTCGATAGCTTCGCAGGGTGGAGATGCCCATCTTGGACATGATCTTGAGCAGCCCCTTGCACAGGGCCTGAATGTAGTTCTCCAGGGCCACGCCCACGCTCACCGGCCGGCTGAGCTCCCGGCGCAGGTCCATGGCCGCCACCGTGTCGAAGGCCAGGTAAGGATTCACAGCCGTGGCCCCGTAGCCCAACAGAAGGGCCGTGTGCATCACCTCACGCGCCTCTCCGGTCTCCAGGATGAGCCCCGCACTGGTGCGCACCCCTCGCCCGGCCAGTCTCTGGTTCACGGCCGAGACGGCCAGGAGCGCCGGGATGGGTGCGGTGCCCTCGGGTAGATCCCGGTCGCTGAGAATGAGCAGCGAATCGCCCTCGGCCAGGGCCTGCTCGCTGCGGTCGCACAAATCCTCCACCGCCGCGGCCAGCTTGCTTCCTCCTCCCCCGGCCGGAAACCCCATGGAAAGGGCGCGGGGACGAAACCCCTGCACGTTCAGGTGCTGGAGACGGACGAGATCCTCGTTGGACAGAACGGGGTGGAGCAGCTTGATGAGCCGGCTGTGCCCGGGGACCTCGGTGAGGATGTTTCCCGGGTTTCCGATGAAGGTCATGAGCGACATGACCAGCTCCTCCCGGACCGGGTCGATGGCCGGGTTGGTCACCTGGGCGAACAGCTGCTTGAAGTACCCGTAGAGCAGCGGGTTCTGATCCGAAAACACCGCCAGGGGCGTGTCCGCGCCCATGGCGCCCACGGGCTCGTACCCGCTTGAGGCCATGGGCTCGATGACCATCTGCAGGTCCTCGCGGGTGTAGCCGAACAGCTTCTGGCGGCGCAGGAGCCCTTCGAAGTCCGGGGTGAAGGAGGAAACGCTCCCGTAGAACCCCCGCAGGGTGATGCGGTTCTCCTCCACCCAGCGCCGATAGGGCTGCCTGCGGGCGCAAAGGGTTTTGATCTCTCCGTTCTTGAGCACGCGCCCCTTGCCCGTGTCCACCACCAACATCTGCCCGGGCCGAAGGGCCCCTTTCTCGGCCACGTCGGACGGGTCGAACTCCAGGACGCCCGCCTCCGAGGCAAAGGCCATGAATCCCTGCTTGGTGAGAGTGTACCGGGCCGGACGCAGGCCGTTGCGGTCCAGCATGGCCCCCACCTGGGTCCCGTCCGTGAAGGCCAGTGCGGCCGGTCCGTCCCAGGGCTCCATGAGTCCGGCGTGGTACTCGAAGAACCCGCGCTGATCCGGACCCAGGGGGTACTTGACGCCCCAGGCCTCGGGAACCAGCATGAGCATGGCATGGGGCAGGGAGCGGCCTGCGTTGCGGAGCAGCTCCAGGGCGTTGTCGAGGCAGGCCGAGTCGCTCCCCTGCTCGTCGACGACCGGTAGGATCCGCTGCATCCCTTCCCCGAAGAGCTCGCTCTCCAGCCGGGGCTCCCGGGAACGGATGAGGTTGAGGTTCCCTCGCAGGGTGTTGATCTCCCCGTTGTGGGCCAGGTAGCGGAACGGCTGGGCCAGCTCCCAGGACGGGAAGGTGTTCGTGCTGTAGCGTTGATGCACCACGGCCAGGGCGCTCGTCACGCGGGCGTCGATCAGGTCCGAATAGTACCCCCGAATCTGGCTCGCCGTGAAGAGGCCCTTGTACACCACGGTTCGGCAGGAGAGGCTGGCGACGTAGAACCGGTCCTGCGCCCCCACGGCGTCTCGAGCCCGTTTCTCCACGTCTCTTCGCAGGACGTGGAGCCTTCGCTCCAGGGCGTCCCCCCGGCGCCCCCGGCCGCCGATGAAGCACTGGCGGATGACGGGCTGCTGGGCCTTGGCCTGCCCGGCGATCACCGCGTCGTCCACGGGGACGTCCCTCCAACCGAGGAAGGCGAGACCGTCCGAGGAGGCGCACCGCTCCACGATCTGCTCGCACTCCCGGCGGAGTCCGTCCTCCCGGGGCAGGAAGAGCATGCCCAGGCCGTAGGCCCCGGCCTCGGGAAGGGCGATCCCCAGGCTTCGGCACTCGGATCGGACAAAGCCGTCCGGCAGCTGGAAGAGGATGCCTGCGCCGTCCCCGGTCATGAGGTCCCCGCCCACGGCCCCCCGGTGCTGCAGGTTGACCAGGACCTGGATCCCCTTTTCGATCACCTCGTGGCTTCGGGTGCCGTCCACGTGGACCACGAAGCCCACGCCGCAGCTGTCGTGCTCGTTCGCGGGGTCGTAGAGACCTCGAGCCGGGGGCCGGCCCATGGTGCTCCAATCGCTCGGTTGCCCCGTCATGGCATCTTCCTTCCTGTCGTCGCCGCGCTCACGCACGCTGCGGAAGCGGCCGCTCGAAGCACGGGAGGGTCTAGAACATGTAGATCGGGTGGCTGTCCGGGTTCTTGCCGAAGCAGGTGATGTCGTCGATCTTTTCCAGCACGGGCCCGCGCGTTATGGCGTAGAGGGCGCGCTCGATCCCGATGCCCCCGCCGAACGTCTCGGGAAAGACGCGCCGGCCCTCCTCGTCCTTCTGGGAGGCCATGAGCAGGAACGGGCCGTACCCGCCGATCTCGTCGATGTTCTTGATGTTGCCCTCGAAGATCACCGGCCTGGCCGGAAGGACCCCGTTGTCCAGGAGACGCTCCACAATGGCCTCGTAGATCCACTCCCGAATGCCTCCGGAGAGAATCTCCAGCCCCGGGGAATGCTTGCCCGTGTCCCGCTCGATGCTCTTGGCGCAGATGTCATAGTTGTAGATCATCTCCGAGGTGACAGCGCTCAACGCCACCTTGCCCTCGGCCTGGAGATAGGGGTACACGAGGTCGTAGTTTTCCCTCAGAAGCCCTGTGATCCAGAAGAAGGGCGCGTCGGTCTCCTCGCCCAGCCTGGCCTCGGCTCCGCGCCCGTACCGTCGGCGGGCCTCGTCCTGGCGAAAGCGCGGAAAAGGCCGCTTCGGCACCTCCAGGGCCACGCCCAGGGTCCTCAGGTCCTCGTCGTTTCGCTCGACCATGCGGGTCACCGCATGCACGATGAGCCGTTCGAAAAAGGCCAGGGCCGTTTCCATGTCCTCTGCGAGAACCTCCCGCACCCGGCCGGGCTTCACCAGGTAGGTCCTCAGGTCGATGCCCCGGTTCCTGCGTACCTCCACGTCCATCTGACTGAAATCGATCAGGTACCGTCCGCGCTGGGAGCGATCCGGGCTCTCGATCTCCAGCCGCACATTGGGGGAGTCCACGAAGATCCCCCGAATCCTGGGGTTGAGGCAGGCCATCAGCTTGCTGTAGATCATGCTGTGGGTCATCACGTAGTGCTGTCCCTTGTAGTGGATGTTGGGGACGTACTCCACGTCGTGGGCCAGCGGGTCCGTGACCGGGCTCAGCTGGACCCGCTCCAGGTTGAACAAACCCTCTCCGGCCAGAAACTCGTGCAGGGCCGTGACAAAGGTGGTCCTCAGGGACAGGGCCGCGTAGAGCGCGTCTCCCATCCACTTGTCCCGATAGTACCGGTTCAGGTATTCCTCGAGGCTGGACCCGGATTGAATGAGCGCGGACTGGAACCCGAAGAGGCTCTGTCCGATGGTCACCATGGTCTCGTCTTTCATACACCCCCCCAGGCCGAAGCGCCCGGCGTTCACCGCCCGAAACGCCCCGTCCCGTGTGTGCGATCCTTCACGGCCGGAGTGTTGACCCCGCTTTCCGCGGGGTCGGTCCGTGCAGACCTTGTTCAGCGCCGAAGAGCTCAGAGAATGGACAGGTAGCGGTCGATCTCGAACTGGCTCACGTGGGTGCGGTACATGTCCCACTCGATCTTCTTGTTCTCGATGAACTTGTTGAAGATGTGGTTCCCCAGCACCTTGCGCACCAGGTCGCTCTGCTCCGCCTCCAGGATGGCCGCGTACAGGTTTCCCGGCAGATCCGTGATGCCGTTGGCCCGGCGCTCGGCCGGGTTCATCTCGAAGATGTCCTCCTCGATGGGTGTGGGGAGCTCGTACTTCTTCTCGATGCCCTCCAGACCGGCGCCCAGCATGACCGCAAAGGCCAGGTAGGGGTTGCAGGCCGGGTC
>CAYYVD010000198.1:0-9319 GCA_964475045.1 uncultured Desulfobacterales bacterium
GCCAGGTTTTTGGCAAAGTCGAACCCGAAGCTGCGCGGCTGATCCGGCCCGTCGAAGTAAATGAAATCGAGGTCCGTGTCATACCAGAGCAGGTAGAGCTTGAGTGCGGTGTTCAAGTCGTCTTCCTCCCCCAGATCTTCGTTGCCCCAGTCATTGATGACGGGCAGCAGCAGACCTGTCAATCCGATGTTGGCCAGGCGAGCGGCGGTGAAGCTTTTGATCAAGTCCAGCCCCAACAGGGGTCGTCCCTCCAGGTTCAAGGCCGGATCGTCCGGATCCTTGGGCCGGTTGAGAAAGCCGGCCGGGTTCCAGGCGTAGCCCTTGCCCCATAGAACCCGCTTTTTGCCGACGTCCAGGGTGAAGTGAGCACCGGGTGTGAGAGAAAGAAAGGCCTCGTAGATCTCGTTATCCCACTCGTCCTCCTGGTAGGAATCGACATACTCGTGATGGGTCAGCAGGTTGGCCTGAAAAATGCCCTGCCGGTAACTGCCGGAAAGCTCCGCCAGCCCCCGCCATTCATGGGTGTCCGCGCCGGGATCTTCCTGGTGATAGATGAGTCTGTATCGGGCCGATTCCTCGTCCAGCCGGTGATAGATATAGCGGGTTTCCAGCCGGCCGCCGAGCTCGTAAGGCTTTTTTTCCGCCTCGGGGATGGCGAAGTCATATTCTCCGGCATGAACCGTTGGCCCCAATAAAAAAAGCATCATCACAAGGCAGGTTCCAAAGCGCATGGCTCAACGCAACTCCTTGGCCCTGGAAAGATAATTCAAGGTAAAAACCTCGTCGGGAAGACTTCGCTTTTTGAGGTTGGCCGAAATCATGATGGATCGATAGCCTCTGTAAAGGGGACTGTCGGTTTCCATCACCGCCGGGCGCACGACGCCGTCTCCGATGTCCTTGATCTCCTTGAAATGGAGCGTTTTGATGAGCATGCCCGTAGCGGCGTAGCAGTCGATCCGGGTGGGCACGAGCTCTTTTTTGAGGACCCACATCTCGAGCCGGTCATAGGCCACGGCCCCGCTTTTGGCCTTGAGTTCCAGAAGATGTTGGCCCTGGTCTTCCGCCAGGGCGGACACAGCGTATTCGACGCCGTAATCCAGGCGCATGATATCGGCGTTGTTGAACACTCCCCCCACCACCGACTGCATGCTGGTGATGCGGATCGGCTTGCCCACATTGGGAATGTAAAGCCACATGTTGTCGCCGAGCCGCAGGGTGGCGCGCCCCGTTTCACTGGCTGGGGATACGAACAGCGTAATGACCTTGTCCCGGTCCTTTTTCAAGAACCAGAGCACGAACTCCTTTTGGGTTCCGTCCGGCTCGATGTTGATGATCTTGCGATACATCTCCAGATCACCCGGTTGCAGGTTCCGATCCACAGCCTCCAGGATTTGTTCGCCGGACAATGGTTCGGTGAATCCGGTCATCGGTGCGATAAGGATCAGCAGCAGGCAAAGTGCGCTGATCACGTTTGTATGTTTCATGATGGACTCCATGGAAAGAAACTTAGACATGACGCAGGGCCTCCACCGGTTCCAGCCTCGCCGCCTTGGCCGCGGGCTGCAGACTGGCCAGGATCGAAACTCCCAAGACGATCAGGCAGGCCGAAACCACCTCGCCGGGCGCGACGCTCGGCGCCAGGGTAAATACCTGGCCGGCGCGTCCGAACGCGATATCCACTCCCGTCAGGTTCAGCACCCAGAGCACGCCAAGTCCTATGGCTGCGCCGGCCAGGGCGCTGACAAGCCCCAAACACAAGCCTTCGGCCACGAACAAGCCCATGATTCGGCCCGGCCGCGTGCCCATGGCGGCCAGGGTTCCGATTTCTCGAACCCGTTCATAGACACTCATCATCATGACATTGAGAACGCTGATCAATACTACGGCAATCAGAATCACCTTGATGCCCAACGTCATCACGTCGATCATGCGGACGACATTGTAAAACGGGGTGAGCTGATCCCAGGTGTGCAGCTCGAACATGGGCTTGTTCTGCTTGTTGGTGATGCGTTCCAGAAGGTCCCGCAAGCGTGTGGACACCGCCGTCAGTTGTTCAAAGTTCTTCGTCCGCACCGCCACCTCGCTGACTTCCAGGGTCTCCATGCGCAGGAGGGCGGCGGCGTCCTCGATGTGCAGGTAGCCGTCCCGACCGCCCGGCCCCATCAGGCTCTCCACCACACCGGCCACTTCGAACGTCATCCCGTTGACCGACCCGTCCTTGTTGTTGGCCACCAGGACGATCGTGTCGCCGGTCTTGACCGCCATGCCCTTGGCCAACACCTCCGGCAGCAGCACCTCCCCCTTTTCAAGGAGCGTGTCATCATGGGCGGCGTCCTTGATCCGTGTCGCGAGGAGCGGTACAACCGCCTGTTCCTTTGCCGGGTCGACGCCGTTCAATCGCACGTTGGTGGTCTGGGCGTAATTGCTCAACATGGCCCCGAACTTGATGCGCGGAGAAAAGGTCGTCACCCCGTCGGCTTGGTTCAGAATGCCGGAAAGCTTGTCAAACGCCTTGGCAGGCAGCGTTCGGTCCAGGGGCAGATTGTCGATGCTCGCCATGTACCCCTTGCGGTGCACCTGGAGATGACTGAGCACCGAATCGGTGATCTGACCCACGATGGCCCGCTTGAAAGAGCCGCTCAAGCCGACAAACACGATGACCGCCACCACGCCCACGGCGATCAACATGCCTGTGAGCAGGGTTCGACGCTTGTAGCGCAACAGGTTTTTCATCGCCAGGCGCATGACCTTAAGCATGATCCGCCTCCTTTCCGATGGCAGGTCCGCCGGTCAACCAGCCGTCTTCCAGGTGAAAGGTCACCTCCGCCTGGTCCATGATGCGAGGGTCGTGCGTGGAGAAGACGAACGTGGTGCCGAATTCATCGCGCATGCGCTTCATCAGTTCCACCACCCGGTGGGCCGTGGCGCCGTCCAGGTTCGCTGTGGGCTCGTCGGCCAATACCAGGGCCGGCTCGCCCACCAATGCCCGGGCGATGGCCACGCGCTGCTTCTGGCCGCCGGAAAGCTGGGCCGGGTATTTGCCGGACTGGTCTTCCATTCCCACGGCCGCCAACACCCGCTCCACCGCCCCCCGGCGTTGTCCCTTGGGTGCATCACGGATCATGAAGAGGGGGTACTCCACGTTTTCATATACCGTCAGCACGGGCAGCAGATTGAAATCCTGGAACACGAAACCCAGATGTTCTCCCCTGAAAGCCGCACTCTCCCGGCGTTTCATGGGGCCGATGGCCCTTCCGGCCACGGTCACGCTGCCCTCGCTGGGTTGGTCGAGGCAGCCGATCAGGTTCAGCGCGGTGGTCTTACCGCTCCCGGAAGGACCCACCAGGGCGGTAAATGCCCCTTGGGGAATGCTGAGGCTGACGTGAGAAAGCGCAACCACATCCACCTCTCCCATCCGATAGGATTTTGAAACATCTTCAAATTTCACCATAATACTATTTACCTTTTCACTTTTATTTATTGACGTAATCAGCGCAATGGTATGCATAATTCATGCATCTGACACCTTCTTCTTTCTTCAACTGCTACATTTGTCTCCATTTCTGAATCTATTGCTATCCGAAACACATCAAATTCCTTGCAAATGTCGCTATCGGGGATTATCCAAGGGATCAATTTTATCATAGGCCCCAAACACTCTTTTCAATCAATACGGTGTGATCATTTTTATCCGGCATGCACGCGGCGCGATTGAAATGAGTTCGATCTTTCATCGACTTCCCCTAACGATCAGGCCGTGAAATGTCCAATCAAAGTGGTTTCAGGTCCGGGGCGGACTGCAGCCCCGGACCCGGGATGATTGCGTTACCTTTGACTTCTTCACCACCCTCGCCCGTGATGCCGCCAGCCGTAGCCGCGCCCCATCTGCGGACCGGCGGCCGCCATTTGGGATTGCTGCTCCGGGGTGAGCACCGCCCGGCAGTCCAACCGGTAGGTGGTGGCCTTTTCTTCCATCTGGCTTTCAACTGCGGAGATCTCTTTTTGTTTGGCCGTGATTTTCTCGCGGTCCGGGGCGGCGGCGTTCCACAACAACCGCAATTCGGAGCGCAAGGCGAACATACGGTTCTGCAGGGGCGTGATTGCAGCGAGGTAGTTTTCCCTCAAACTCTGGAGCTTGGCGGACTGCGCTTCAGTCAGGTTAAGGTTGGATATGCCATAACCATTGCCAGTGCCCGGCCCCATGCGGTGGCCCCATCCCCGCGGCCCGGCCAGGGCCAGTGAACCGCAAAACAGGATTGCCAGGGTCACGGTTGCTGCAAGTAGTCTTTTCTTCATTTTAATCTCCTTTCTGATAGGGTTGTCATCGTCATCCTTAAGGTTCCTCGGCGCTCAGGGCTCCCCCGAGCGGGCTTGATATTGCCGAAGCATTTCCCGGACGGATAGATCCGGGCCCGATATGGCCGATGGGTTTATTTAGAGGGATTGTTTCTGGTCTCCTGTCCAAGCCGTTCGATTTGATCCTGGCTGGATGTCTCCGCCACGGAACCGGAAACCGGGGCCAGCGGGTCGTGGGCATAGTGCCCGCAAAACAGGATGCCGCCCAGGGCGCCGCCGAAAAATATGAAAATGGAGATCAAGATCATCCAATCCATGGGTAACCGTTTCTCGAAGAATCCACTTGCACGGGCAAGGTCCTTGTCTTCGTGAAGGCCGGGCGGTTTCATGTTGTGTCGACGCTCCATGAAAAATCTCGTCAGACGTAAAAACGGGTTCTTTGTTCATAAGACTTGAGCAAATCGTATGCCAATGACATCCCAATCTTTTCGGTCAGACGCAACCAACCGGAATTAAATAGATTATTCGGAAATCTCGAAGCCAAGGGGAAACCGGACCGTCTTCGGCAAAAAATGTCGAAAAAAGATGCCAACTGTGGCAATTAACCCTGAAAACGAAATGTTAGCGACTTATGTCGGACTTTACCCGGTTTCGACAAATTTGTCGAACCGGCCCCGCCGCGGGTGCTGGAAAAGATTTGAGCTGCAAGATATGAATCGGTTATAGGGTCCATTCACTCGGTTCGGGGATGGGTCTTGGCTGGAATGGTTTTTGCACTCCATCTTCGGTCAACAAATCGAGAGCCAAAAGGAGAAAGGATGAACAAGTCTTTTGTTTTACTCGGGTGGGCGGCTCTCATTGCAGTGGGGATCATGGTCGTGCCGGCCCTGGCACAAGACCCTCCCCTGGAGCATGGGATGCATTCCACGCCCTGGATGGACGAATGCGCTTCCCTGGAAAAGCTCATGCTTTCATATGACCAGCGTGAAGCCGTCACCCGAATCGAGGGGCGCTACCGGGGGAAAATTCTCGCCTATCGGCAGGATCTCATGATCAAGAGACTGGCGCTTCGGGATCTGTTTCGAAATGCCCAGGCATCCGAGGCACACATCCGGGTAAAATCCGGGGAACTCGAAGAAGCACGACGCCTGCTGCACCATGAGATGATTTCCTACCAGCTCGAGATCAGGAAAATTCTCACGCGTGAGCAGGTAAAGCGATGGTGCACCATGATCCAGAACCCGTCTTCCCATGGTGGATGGAAACAAAGGGATGGTTTCCGGCGGATGCGGGAGTAAAGCGATGAATTTGAATCCAGGGAAGCAGCCGCAGCCGTTTCAGTTTTTCATGTTTGCGATGCTCGGTTTTCTTCTGATTGCGCTCTTTTTCGGGACCGCCTGGATGGACGCGCGCCGCATCCAGAAAACCCTGGTGGATGTTTTTGAAAACAAGGGTCTGAATATCATCGAGACGGTCGAGAACATCGCCGGGGAGAAACTGAGGGGGGTGCTGGGGCCCACGGGAGAAGCTCAGGTCGTTTTTCAGGATCTTGATCGTATGGATGAAAGTTTTCGGACCCGGGAGGCGATCCTGGGCCGATTGATCGACCTGGCCCGCGAGGTGGACCGGCGCGAGGAGACAGACGGCTTGGCTCCAAGAGACCTCACCCGGCTGGCGACCGAAGCCGGTTTGCAGGCCATTGTTGTGTATGACCCGAACGGACGACCCATCCTGAAAAGCGCTCCGGTTTCCGAGACGGTGGCCGCCGCAATCAGACGTTTGATCGAAGGTGGTGATGAAATCGCCGTCGATTCGGATGCTCGGAATACGGGGCCTACCGCTTCCTATCTGGTGACCGTGCGCCGGAAAAACCTGAAAGGCTTCGTCGGGCTGGTCATGGGTACGGAAGGATTCAGGTACTGGGCCGAAAGAGTCGCCATTCAAAGCGCGATCGAGGAAAGCGGTTGGAGAAAAGGGGTCCACTATTTCATGGTGGCCGATCCCAGGGGTGTTTTGTTGGCCGGCGCGGGCGACATGCCTGAATCCCGGGCCGGTGAAGCGTCGTCGTTCCCGGATGCCCCGCCCCCGGGATCCAGCGCGTCCGGCCGCCGCCTGATTGAAGACCCGCCGGACAGCCTCGAAGTATACGCCTCTTTCACGGTCCACGGACGGCAGGTGGGCATGGCCAGGATCGGTATGGGAATAGAAGATGCCGTGCGTCTAAGCAAGGCCCACTTGCGCCGCATTATCGTCACCACTGGAGCGATGATGCTGGCCGCGGTTCTGGCCGTGGGGTTGTTTTATCGCCTGCAAGGCCGGCACTTGCGCAAGATTCAGGAAATGAAGGAGGTGCTTCATCGGACGCAGCGGCTTTCCTCGCTGGGAAAACTCGCGGCCGGGCTTGCCCACGAGATCCGAAACCCGCTCAATGCCGTGGGTATGGCCGTTCAGCGGATCCAGCGGGAATTTGAACCTTCCGCGCCGCAAAGCAAAAACGAGTTTACCCTTCTCATCTCGGCGGTCCGGGAGGAAATCGGCCGCCTTGACCGGACCATCGAGGACTTCCTGGGGCCGGTCCGGGTAAAACGGGAGAATTTTCAGCCCCGGCGGCTGGCCGATTTTCTGGAGCAGGTGGTCGGCCTGGCGCGGGAGGAAGCCGCCTCGCGGAACATCCGTATTGAATGCCGCTGCCCGAACCCGGAAGTGGAAATTCCCATGGACCCTGCCCGCCTGCACCAGGCCGTATTCAACCTGCTGAAAAACGCGATGGAAGCCATCGAGGGATCCGGTGCCATTGCCATCGTCGCCCGATCCACCGATTCCCGGCATGTCTCGATCACCATCCGGGACAACGGCGTCGGCATTGGAAAAGATGAGATCGAAAAGATTTTGAATTTCGAATACACCACCAAGGAGAAAGGACTGGGTATCGGTCTGCCCCTTGCCAAAGAGATCATCCAGGCCCATGGCGGCGAGCTGCGTCTTGAGAGTGTTCCCGGCGGAGGAACACGGGTGGAAATGATTCTGCCTGTCCGGGCAGGAAAATAGCAACGAGCGATCCGCCAGGGAGTTGCCGTATGAAGGAACTGACGATATTGATTGTCGAAGATGAACGCTCCCAGAGAGAGTTGCTCAGGGATTTTCTCGCCAAGCAGGGGTATCGGGTTCGCGAAGCCCAAAACGGCGACGAGGCGGTGGATTTGGTACGGCATAGTCCCCCGGATATCGTCCTGGTTGATTTTAAAATGCCCGGGAAAAACGGCCAGGACGTACTGGGTGACGTCAAGCGGCTCGATCCCGAAGTGGCCGTCATCATGATGACCGCCTACGGCACCATTCGAACGGCCGTGGACGCCATGCAGGCCGGCGCCATGGAATACATCACCAAACCCATCGACCTGGACGAACTGCTGCTGCTCGTCAAGCGGGCCGGTGACCATCAGACCCTCGTGCGCGAGAACGAGATGCTGAGGCAGCAGTTGAACGAAAAGTCCATCACCCAGGATCAGATCATTTTCAAAAGCGCGAAGATGGCGGCATTGATCAACCTGGCCGGCAGGGTCGCCGAGAGCCAGGCATCCGTGCTGATCGAGGGCGAAACCGGCACCGGCAAGGAGCTGATCGCGCGGCTGATCCACTCGCTGAGCCCCCGCGCCCACCGCTCCCTCGTCACGGTCAACTGCGGCGCGCTGCCCGAGTCCCTGATCGAAAGCGAGCTGTTCGGTCATGAAAAAGGAGCCTTCACCGGAGCCCATCAGAAAAGAACCGGTCGTTTCGAACAGGCCGACGGCGGGACTCTCTTCCTGGATGAAATCGGCGAATTGTCGCCGGCCATTCAGGTCAAGCTGCTGCGCTTTCTGCAGGAAGGCGAGTTTCAGCGAGTGGGTGGCGATCAAACCCTCAGATCCGATGTCCGGCTGATCAGCGCCACCCACCGGGACCTCGAGGCGGATGCAAAAAAAGGCGCCTTCAGACAGGATCTGCTTTACCGCTTGAATGTCATTTCCATCGATCTGCCCCCACTGCGGGAAAGACGGGAAGACATCCCCGCCCTGGTGGGTCATTTCCGAAAAAAATACACGGCTCAAAATCGCAAAGCCATTGAAGGCGTCAGCCGCGAAGCCATGGCCATGCTGCAACGGTATGACTACCCGGGAAATGTCCGCGAGTTGGAAAACATCATCGAGCGCGCGGTCGTGATCGTCCGCACGCCTTTGATAACCCGGGAAGAGTTGCCTTTTCAGGCCGAAAACCCGGAAACCTCCATTCAGCCGCCGGCCAATACAGGCCCCCTCAGAGAAGGCATAGAGAATCTTGAACGTCAATATATCGAAGACGCTCTAAAAAAAACGGAAGGCCACCAGTCCCGTGCCGCCGAAGCCTTGGGCATCAGTGAGCGGATGCTCCGCTACAAACTGAAAAAATACAGGTTGAAATGACCCACGGTGAAGCGCGCTTCATGCCCTCGGCCAGTACATGATGACCGCCACGCCCATAAGGGCGATGGCGCCGCCGATCACGTCGAAGCGGTCCGGTGCGATGCCGTCGATTCGCCAGCCCCACAAAATCGACAGAACAATGAACACACCGCCGTAGGCGGCATAAACTCGCCCGAAGTGGGCCGGTTGCAGGGTGGGAATGACACCGTAGAGCACCAGGATCACCGCGCCGAATATACCGTGGGAAATCGGCTTGCCTTCCCGCAGCCACAGCCAGACCAGGTACCCGCCGCCGATTTCGCACAGCCCGGCCATAATAAAGTAGGTGATTGATTTGGCAAGGATCATGAAGCATCTTCCAGCGGGTTCTCAATCAGCTGTTTCAACTCCTTCATTTGGAAGTACCTCTTGGGGAAGATTCAGCCATTCCATTGCCGCCATTTGCACCGGGTCCCAGGGAGACGACAGTGGCGGCGTGTAGGAAAGGTCCAGGTCGCAAAGCTCTCTTACGGACATGCAGTGATACAGCGCCGTGGCAACAATGTCGACCCGCTTGGAAACCTCGGACTTCCGGTGGCCGACCA
>CAYYVD010000199.1:0-9312 GCA_964475045.1 uncultured Desulfobacterales bacterium
GGGAGGAGTCGGCCCGGTTCATCATGATCTGGTCCATCTTCATCGGGGCCATCGTCACCACCCGCGAGGACGGCCACATTCGAATGGGCGGGGTTTTTCATTCCGGGGCCAAGAAGCTCTGGTTCGAGCTGGTTTCCACGGCCGTTTGCCTCGGGTTCATGATGGTCTTTGTCGTGTGGTCCTATGAGTTCGCCGTCTACTCGGTGGAAAAATCCATGCGTTCCATGGTCCTTCGCATGCCGCTGATCGTGGTTCACATCTGCTTTTTTGTCTGCGGCGTCTTCATTGTCTTCCATTTCCTGATCCATTTGATCCATCGAATTCGAGACGTCTATGTCCACTATCGGGGAGGTTCCGCATGACCATCCCGCTGGTTTTCATCGGTGTGACGATCCTGATGATCATCCTGGGGTTCCCCCTGTTCGTCTCCTTCGGGATCGGCGGCCTGGGGATGATGATCGTCCTCGAAATCAATCCGGGTTTCGCCGTCCCCTGCATCTTCACCAATCTCAACTCCTTCGTGCTCATGGCCATCCCGTTCTTCATCTTTGCGGGCGGCCTCATGACCGCATCCGGCATCTCGGCCAGGATCATCGAGTTCGCCAACGCCGTGGTGGGCCGGTTCAAGGGGGGGCTGGGGATCGTCACCATTGTGTCCTGTGCCCTCTTCGGGGCCATATCGGGCTCGTCGTCCGCCGCCGTGGCCAGCATCGGCATGATCGTCCTGCCCCAGATGGAAAAATACGGCTACAAACGGGCCTATGCCACCGCCCTGGTGGCCTGCTCGGGGTTGCTGGGGCAGTTGATCCCGCCGAGCATCCCCATGATCCTGTTCGGAATGATCACCGGCACCTCCGTGGCGGCCTGCTTCCTGGCGGCCGCCGTCCCCGGCCTGCTCCTCATGCTGGGCTATTTCATCATCAACTACCTCTACTGTCGCAAGCGCCCCGAGATCCAGGTGCTGGAAAAGCGGTCCCTGGGCGGGACCGTCCGGCAACTGGGGCGGGCCACCCAACGGGCCGCTTTCGCCCTGGTCATGCCCGTGATCATCCTGGGCGGCATTTACGGGGGCCTCTTCACGGCCACCGAGGCGGGCTGCATGGCCGCGGTGTACGCCATCTGCGTGGGTGTGGCCCGGCGCACGCTCACCAGGAAGGCCTTCATGCAGGCGGCCGAGGAGACGGCGAGCATCGAAGGGGCCATCACCTTCATCATCTGCTTCATCTTCGTCATGGGGCGGATCTTCACCTACGAGCGCTTGCCCGACGGGATCGCCGAGGCCATGCTGGGGCTCACGGAGAACCGGGTCGTCCTGCTGCTCCTCATCAACCTGTTCATGATCCTGATGGGGATGATCATGGACGACATCAGCTCCATGCTGCTCGCCACCCCCCTGCTGCTGCCCCTCTTCATGAAGCTCGGCATCCATCCCGTTCAAATGGCCGCGATCATGGCCGTGAATCAGGGGAGCGGACAGATGACCCCCCCGGTGGCGACCAACCTCTTCACGGCCGCACGTGTTTCCGGGGTACCGGTCAAGGACTTTGTGTGGGACTGTATCCCTTTTCTCCTTTTCGGATCCCTTCCGGTGCTCATTCTGACAACCTTTGTCCCTGCAATTTCCCTTTGGCTCCCCAATCTGATCTTGGGAAGCCTTCACTAGCTCCGAAACCAATCGTTTTCCAGCGAAAACAGGAGGAACTGTCCATGTCCAAGGACCATACCATCGCCGTCCTGGGCGGCGGTAACGGCGCCCACGCCATGGCGGCCGATCTGACCATGAAGGGCTACGCGGTCAATCTGTGCGAGATGCCCGAATTCGAGGAGAACCTCCGGGTCCCCCTGCAAAGACAGGCCGTGAACCTGATCGACCCGTGGGGTAAGAAGCACACCGTTTCGCTGAACCGCGTGACCACGGACTTCGAGCTGGCCCTCGAGGGCGCGGAATACATCATGGTGACCGTGCCGGCCGTCGGCGCGGAGCGGTTCTTCGAGGCCTTCCTGCCCCACCTGAAGGACGGGCAAACCGTTGTGAAATGGTCCGCCAACTTCTCCGCCCTCGCCTTTGCCTCGATCCTGAGAGAACGGGGCATTCGCAAGGACATCACGCTGGCCGAGTCCCACACCCTCCCCTGGGGGTGCCGGATCGTGGAGCCCGGCACCGTCCGGATCATGGTCTGGGCGGTCAAGATGCTCCTGGCCGCCCTGCCGGCTGCGAACACCGCCCGGGTGATCCGGGACGTCCAGGAGATGTACCCGGTGGTGCCGGCGGAAAACGTCCTGGCCAGCACCCTCAACAACCTCAACCCCATTGTCCATCCCGTCGGGACGGTCATGAACGCGGGCTGGGTGGACGCCGCAGGGAAGGATTTCTACTTCTACCGGGACGGCAATACGCTGTCGGTCTCCAGGTGCATCAAGCAGGTCTATGAAGAGGTCCGGGACGTGGCCGGGGCCGTCGGCGTCACGATGCTGGACTACCCGGAGGAAGACTTCTGGAAGAAGAGCGCGATCATGTCCACCTACTTCAGGGCCTCCTTTGACAAGGAAGGGGCCGTGGCCAGGATCTCGGGACCTGCCTCCGTCCAGAGCCGGTACATCACCGAGGACCTTCCCTTCGGCCTGGTGCCCATCAAGAAGCTGGCCCTGGCCCATGGGGTGGTCACCCCCGTCATCGACGCGGTGATCAGCCTCAGCTCGGTGGTCAATCAGACGGATTACATGAAGGAGGGTCTCTCCCTGGAGCATCTGGGGATCGACGGTCTCGCAAAGGATGCGCTCGACCGGTTCCTGGAGACCGGGGAGCGATAGAAAGGATCAGGAGATATCCCATGAAAAGGATTGCCGTATTGGGGGGCGGGAATGCGGGTCAGGCCATCGCGGCGGATTGCAAACTGGCCGGAAAAGAGGTGCGTCTCTTTGAGTTCGAGGCGTACCGGCACTTCGTCGAGCCCATCATGACGACCGGAAAGATCCGGCTGTTCGGTCCGGAGCGCAATCTCAAGGGGTTCAAGAGGAACGGCACGGCCGAGGTCGATCTCGTGACCACCCGCATGGAGGAGGCCGTTCGCGGCGCCGAACTCATCGCCGTCAGCGTCCGAGCCCAGGCCTACGAAAGGCTCTTCCAGGCCTTGATTCCCTGCCTGGAGGACGGCCAGGTCGTCACCCTCTTCCCGGACAATTTCGGATCCCTGATCCTGAGGCGGATGATGCGGGAGCAGGGGTGCGACAAGGAGGTCGTCATCGGGGGATGGTCGAGCCTCCCTTATGGCGCGAGGCTCACCAAGGTGGGCGAGGTGGACGATGTGTACGTCCTCTACCGGGCGATCACCCTGCGGGGGGACACGCTTCCGAGCAAGGACAGGCGCGCCTTTTTCGCGGCCATGGAGGCCTTCCCCATCATGGACACCATCGATGCGGTCCCGGGGGACACGGTGATCGACATCGGGTTTTCCAACGTGAACCCCATCCTCCATGTGCCCGCAACGATCATGAACGTGGGGGCCATCGACAACTGGGGGGTGGTCTTCGGCGACAAGGATGTGTTTTACGACATCTACAAACACGGCTTTTCCTACCACCTGGCCAAGATCCAATACGCCCTGTACCGGGAGGAGGCGGCCGTGGCCGAACGGATGGGGGTGGGCATTCAACCCTACGAGAAGCAGGACTTCTTTTCCCGAACGAGCATCCTGGGACAGGAGTTCATGGGGCCGGACTACGCGGTCCCCTTCGAGGAGGTGATCCCGGCCGATCAGTGGATGATGTACCTGCCGGGAGAGCGCTTCACGGTTGAGAGCCGCTACATCACCGAGGACATCCCCGTGGGCTGCACCATCTACCATCGACTGGCCTCGAAATACGGGGTGCCGGTCCCGGTCATCGAGAGCATGATCCGTCTCGCCTCCGTGATCAGCGAGGTGGACTACTTCGAGGAGGGGTTCTCCCTCGAGCACCTGGGGATCGCCCACCTGGGACCAAAAGAGCTGCTGGCCTATCTGAGGGAAGGATGACCGCCCGCGGTCATCCCGGGGGACCCGTCGCGGCGGCGGCCGCCCCTTCGAGCGTCGGGTTCCGGTCCGAGGCGTCGCATGGCCTTCAAGCAAGGCCCCCGGTCTGCCGATAAACAAGACGATCCCGCACAGTCGGACACATCCCACTTGGTTCGAACCCGGGAGGAACGGCCATGATGTTTCTGGATCCCGAAAAACCCATCGCAACCTGCGAGGGCTCCTTTTTCGAGCGCAACCCCTCCGTCGCGGAGGCCTGGCCCGGGAAGGGCGCGGAACGATGAGTCTCTTCGACCGGGGATCGCATCGCCGCGATGCCGACGAGCCCATGCGGCTCCTGGAGCAACGCCGGGAGCGCATCCTTCGGGCGGTCTCCCTCGAAAGCGTCGACCGGGTCCCCGTGGTGCTCGAGTACGCGGCGTTCGCCGCCCAGGTGACCGGCGTCCCCGTGGCGTCGTTCGTTCGAAGCCCCGCTGAGGCCACCCGGACCATGATCGAGGCCTACCGGCGCGTTGGGGGAGGGGACGCGGTGAACTACGGCTCCTTCTCCCCCTATGGACTGTGCACGCTGTTCGGTGCCAAGGTCCGGGTCCCCGGGGTGGACCTCCCTTCGAACGACATGTGGCAGGTCCTGGAGCGGGAGCTCATGACGCGGGAGGATTACCGCCGGATTCTCGATGCGGGCTGGCCCGCCTTTTTCGAGACGTACCTGCAAAGGCGTGTGTTCGACGACGCCGATGCGGCCTTGATCCCCGCCAACCAGCAGGGCGTGGACGTCCTCGGACTCTGGGCGGAGGAGGGCGTGCCGGTCCTGAGTGGCGGGGACGTGACCACCCCCTTCGAGCTGCTCTGCGGCATGCGCTCGCTCGAGAAGTTCTTCATGGATCTGGTGGAGGTCCCCGACGAGGTCGTGGCGGTCATGGACGAGATCGTGCCCCACCTTGCGGCCCCCGCTCGAAGGGCGGCTCGGCGGGGGTTCCCCGTGGCGTGGGTCGGAGGGTGGCGGGCTGCGCCCGTCATGATCTCACCCGCGATGTGGGAGCGCTTCGTGTGGCCGTACTTCCGACGCCTGGTCCTGGAGGTGCTCGAGGCCGGCCTGATTCCGTTGCTTCACCTGGACTCCGAGTGGGGCCGGGAGTTGGGCCGGTTTCGCGAGTTTCCCCGGGGCCGGGTGATCGTGGCCCTGGACGGGGAAACGGACATCTTCGAGGCGGCGAAGGGGATCGGGGATCACCTGTGCCTCATGGGGGACGTGCCGGCCACCCTGCTCGCGTTCGGCACGCCCGACGAGGTGTACGCCTACAGCCGCAAGCTCGTGGAGGAGCTCGGCCCGGAGGGGTTCATCCTTCAGTCCGGCTGCGATATTCCTGCCAATGCCGTGCTCGAGAACGTTCAGGCCATGGTGGCTGCGGCCGTGGCGTGAGGCGCGTTCACTCGGGGGAAGACGCCCGATTCGGAACCGGCATGGGATGCCGGATCCGTTTCCAGACCCATCCCAGAAACCGCCAGGCCGGACGGACCTCCAGGCGCTCCGCCTTCACGGGGACCGGGCGCGGGTTGCCCGCCCTGGCCACCTTGAACCGGAACACGTAGTCCGGTTCCGCACCCATGCGCAGGTCGGTCATGACGATGTCCTCGCCCACCTGATCGAATGCGTCGCACCCCCGCGCGAACCAGCGCAGCTTGACCACGGGCGGGTGGGTCTCCAGCCCCCGCATCAAGGCCCGGTGTCTCGGGTGGTGGCTCACGAAGAGTGGCGCGTCCCCAATCCCCTCGCTTCTGTCCTGCCCAGGAGTAGGCGAGCCAGAAAAAGACAAAATTCAAGGTTTTAAAGCAAAACAATAGTTGATATAAAAAAACTATAGTTTTATGATCGCCCTTAAGATATGCCGGATCATGGGAGGTACACGGATGCGCCCGATTGCTTCCGAACAGAACCCTCTGCGCTTTCCGCTGAACGATATTTTCGGCACCCAGGCCCATGTAAGACTTCTCAGGGTTATGGCCAATGAAGTCGAAGGTCCTCTTACGGCCGCGGATCTGGCGAAACGCGCGGGGCTGACGGTCCCCGGAGCCAAGAAAGCCTTGCAAAAGCTTTTGCAGTCGGGATTTGTTTCCAGGGTGGGCGGTGGTCGGAGGCACCAGTATGAAATTCGGCGCTCGGACCGGCTCATGCAAATCGCAGTAGCGCTGTTTCAGGCGGAAAAAAACCGGTATGAAAAGCTGCTTGCCGCGATCAAAAAAGCAATCGACAACCTGTCACCGCCTCCGAAGGCAACGTGGATTCAATCGGCTCCAAGGCAAATCGAGGAGCCCTTTGTATTGGGACTGCTCCATGAATCCCTTCATCTGACCGAGTGCGTCCGCCAATTGCGAGCCGGACTCGATCAGGTAGAAAAGGAGTTCGATCTGACGATTGAACTTGAAGGATATACAAAGGCGGACCTTCTGGATCTTGAACGTGATGGTGTCACCATTTTGTATGGTTTCTTGCCGGATATGTCGCACGGCATAAATCAACAGCAGGCAAAAAGAACACAGACACACAGGGAAAAGGATCGACAACTAAAATTACTGTGTCACCGTTTGGCCGATGCCATTTTAAAGGATGCTTCCCTCATACGGCGAGCGAAAGATCACATTGATCGTTTGCTCAAGGAAGACCAAGGGACAGCGACCGGGGATATCATGGAATGGCGCAAAATTCTCGAAACCTACTCCATTCACCGATTGGCGCACTTTCTTACTTCTTTCAGTGAACGCGCCAATCGGCTGCGTCAGAGTAATCCCTTTTTTGCAATTCTAAATGCCGACGAATTGGCACAGATGACACCCCCCCCGGAGGACAAGAATGACACGCGATCAACTTGAACACGCGATCCGTGCTGCCTGTGATGTTTCGAGCGACACAGAACTATGGATATTCGGATCTCAGGCCTTGCTGGGGGAATTTCCAGATGCACCAAAAAGCCTCCGGGCATCCATCGAAGTCGATATTCAGCCGAAGAATCGACCCGAAACCGTTGATACCATCGACGATGCACTGGGTGAGTTGTCGATGTTCCATCAAACGCATGGGTTCTATGTCCATGGGATATCGATCGAAGCCGCCCTGTTGCCTGATGGCTGGGAACAAAGAACAACGCCGATCAGAAACCCTGTAAAGACAAATAACAATGCAGATTTATGCATTGAAGTGCACGATCTTGCAGTCAGCAAGCTTGTCGCCTACAGAAAAAAAGACAAAGAATTTGCCCGCTTGCTTCTTATCGAAAAAATGATTGATGCAAGAGTCCTCACCGAAAGAATAAGCGACTTGAAAATAGAAGAGCCATTGAGACAGCGTCTTCTTCTCTGGGTAAATATGACTGCTGAAGAATTGGAAAAGCATCTGTAACCAGGCGCCTCTGTATCCCGATGGGCTAAGCCTCTTCTTTACGCTCACAGAAAAAACACAGCCTCGGGCTGAACCGGGTGCGCAGGAGAATCACCCGCACGAAGCCCCCTTCATCCGCCGCACCAGCTCGGTCTCCTCCACGTACGGGATCAACATCCGGTACCGGGCCCGGGTCATGGCCACGTACAACAGGGAAAGGGCGCTCCCCCAGGTCTCCTCCGTGGGCTCCATGTGGTCCATGCCCACCAGGTACACCAGGTCGAAGTCCAGCCCCTTGGCGCTGTGGACACTGACCACCGAGACCCGGTCCGTGGTGATGTCGAAGAGCTCCTTCGCCCGCACGTCCTGGGATACCCAGGCCGCCGGGATCCCGGCCCGGTCGAGCTCCTCCATAAGACGGACGGGAAGGGACCGGTCCTCATAGGCGAACGACCCAGCCCGGTAGGCCTTGTCGTCGTAGATCACCCCGACCTCGGACCGCTTGTACTCCCGGCTCCCCAGCGCGTTCTCGAGATCCTCCACCACAAACCCGAAGAGCTCCTCCATCTCCTCGAACCGGCGGATCTCGGGCACGTCCCCGTGAAAGGCAAACCCCTCCGGGAGCAGAGCCAACTGTTTTCGGTCTTCCGGGGACTCCCCCAGAAACCGCTGGGCAAAGTCGAAGATCTCCACCGTGTTTCGGTAGGCCTTCTTGAGCCGGGTGGTCCTCCCGGACGCCTGAATCCCCAGCGACTTCCAGGAGGCCCGCCGCATGTAGAGGTCCTGGTGGTAGTCCTGGGCGATCACCAGGTCCCCTCCCGGCCGGAGAAGCGCCAGAAGCACCCGGAGCATCTCCCCGTTGAAGTCCTGGGCCTCGTTCACCAGGATGGCATCGAAAGGCGCAACGCCGCAGCCATCCCCTTCAGCCCGGGAAAGCGCCTCCTGGGTCACCAGCTCGTAGAAGTCCGAGTCCTCGTTTTCATAGGGGACGGGATCCTCCAGCACCTGGGAGCAAAGCTCGAAGAAGTGGCAGACCTGCACCCCGTCCCTTCCCACCCCCAGACCCTTCTCCTGCACCAGCCGTTTCAGGTAGCTCACCAGGGCGATGTTGAAGCAGACCAGCAGGATCCGCTTCCGCTCGGGATGGTACCGGACGAGGTGCGCGCACCGGTGGACCAGGACGAGCGTCTTCCCGCTCCCCGGCGGCCCCTTCACCACCTGGTGCCCGGGCTTGAGCCGGAGCGCAACCCTTGCCTGGGCATCGTCCAGGTACCGGACCTCCTCCTGAAAGCGGGCCTTGCCCATGCCGGAGCGTTCGGGCAGGTCGATCCGGCCCTCCGGCCACAGCAGAAATCGGAGCTTCTCCTCTTCCTTGGGAAGGAGCCCCCGGAAGGGAAACGGCACCGTGGCCGACATCCGCTCCCTGAACTTCTCGCCCGACGTGTCGCGAAGGATCTCCCCGGCAGGATCCAGGTCGTCCTCCAGGAGGAGCCTCTCCCGGGGAATGACGTGGTGGAGGCCGCGGTCTCCGCACTCCTGCTCCGAGATGCGGGGAAAGGCGACCATCCGCCCGATGGGGATCTTGAGCCGCCCCTCGTACCCCGGGTCGTGGGACACGAACTCCCCGTGGCCCTTGAGCAGCTCCATGAGGGCGTAGACGTACTGCCGGGCCTGCCGGAGTGGGTTCGTCTTCGTCTCGGGCCTCCCGGACAGGGCCACGGTGAACCGGTGGGGGTCGTAGGAGAGGATCTGATGAACGGCCCAGTTCTTGACCTCGATCACCACGAGGCCGACGGACCGGCCGTAGAGGACAAAGTCGGGCGTGAGGCAGGCACGCCCGATCTGAGGCTCGTACCAGAAGCCGTATTCCCCGCGGCGACCCGCAGCCTCCTGCAGAAAGCGGTGGACGAGCCTCTCGCCTTCGGT
>CAYYVD010000200.1:0-9308 GCA_964475045.1 uncultured Desulfobacterales bacterium
CCGCAGGATACGGGACAAATCCCGCACGTCCTTCACCAGGTAGTTGTGCTTGGTGCAGGGCCGGGTGATCCCCACGATGTCCACCTCCTGAAAAGCGTCATTGCCGATGAGGCTCGTGGGCACCTGCCCGGTGAGCACCACCAGGGGCGAAGAGTCCATGTAGGCGGTGGCGATGCCCGTGACCGTGTTGGTGGCCCCGGGTCCCGAGGTCACCAGGCACACCCCCACCTTGCCCGAGGCCCGGGCGTAGCCGTCCGCCGCGTGCACTGCGCCCTGCTCGTGGCGGGCCAGGATGTGGCGGATGTCCGTCCGCGCCAGCTCGTGATAGATGTCGATGACCGCGCCTCCCGGGTACCCGAAGATGCACTCCACCCCCTCCTTCCGCAGCACGTCGAACAGGATCTGCGCCCCTCTCATCTCCACGGGCGCGCTCTCGCCCACTTCCTTGGGGGCCGCCGCGATACGCGGCCGGGTTTGCTTTTTCTCCACCGGTCGAATCGATGGGTTGGTACGACTCATGGTTTCCTCCTTTTATGGGGTCACATCTTGAATTGTGAATTGCTTGTGTCGGCATATGGTTTGAGTTGTGAACTCGTAGGAGCAACTCACAATTCAAGATGTGACCCCACTCGGTGCCCCCCCTCGGTGAATCCGAAAAAAAATCCGCCGCCGGGGGGCCGGCGGCGGATCTGGTGGTTTCGAAGTGCACTGCAGGATCACGTCATGGCCGGCCCTCGGGTTCGGTTCCGAGTACGAGGACATATACCGCGAGCAACAAGGATTCGAGAACCCCTGCTGCGCTGGTAATGCCGATTCGGCCGAAGATCGTGGACGTCATGCGAATCCCACCCGTTCCTGTCGCATCAAAAAACTTTGCTAACGCAACCCGCCCCGGGTTGTCAAGAGAAAAAAAGACGCCAGATCTACCGGGACTGCGCATTGTAGTTCTGAATGATCGCCCCTGTGATGTCCATGGCCTCGTCATAGGACACCACGGACTTCCTCTCCAGGATCACCGTGTACCCCTGCGCCTTGCGATACCGGTCCACCACCTGGCGGACCTCCTCGAGCACCTCCCGCGTCATCTCGATGTCCTTCTTCTTGAGCTCCTCCTCCAGATCGGAGGCCAGCCGGCTCAGCTCCTTTCGCTCCTGGTTGATCCGCTCGACCTCCGCCTTTCGCTGCGCCTCCGACAGGGTCGTGTTCTCCTGGACCTCCTGCTGCATTCGAAGAACCTCCTGGCGCTTTTTCAGCAGGACCGAACGCTTGGCCTCGCGCTCCTCGAGAAAGGCCTCCCGTGCCTTCTGGGCGGGCGCCGACTCCTGAATGATGCGCTGAATGTCGATGATTCCGATCTTGGCGTCCTCCGCATGCACCACGGGCGCGGTCGTAACGCACCCCGATGCGGTCAGCGCACACAGAATCCCGAGGAACAACCCACATCGCATGTCCTGCCTCCTTGAAGAATGATGTCCTGTATATCCCGCTGCGGGCTTCATGACTATGGGATGACCACGCCGGAGCCGGTTCCCTGCAGCGTCCCACTGGGGGAGCCGGTGTAGGTCCCCGCAGCGCTGCCCTTGAAGTTGACGTCCACGCTCCCGCTGACGTCCGTCCTCTGCAGGGTCCCCATGCCGTTGCTCACATTGGCACCCCACTTCCCGGTGCCCCAACGTTGTACCATGAAATCGGCGTTCAGACCACCTCCGCTCAGGGGGACCTGGTGCCCGATGGTCGGGGTGCTCGAGTAGCTTCCCGTGACGCTGTCCGTGGCCCAGATGCGCGGGGACTCGCCGGTCCTGTAGGAGAAAAAGGTGACGTCGTTCATGGAGACGTCGAGCACGGTGCTGCTTCCGCTGAGGGTGGCCTTGCCCACCTCGATGCACGGAATGTTCAATCCCTCGAGCGCATCCATCTGGCCGTTTCGAACCATGTCCATGAACTTTCCGGTCTCCATCTGGTTCCACATGGACACCGCCTGCCAGGCGGACTTCGCCGGGTCGTACACCCCTTTGAGCCTGCCGCCCATGATCCCGGTGACGGCCTGGTCCCAGCTGACCCAGGCCCCGCTTCCCTGGGCCTCGATCTTGTTCCCGCTCCACTGGGTGCCCACGACATTCCGTCGGGTCACACCGTCCTTGAAAAGCTCCAGGGAGAGCTGCCAGTCGTCGTGGACCGGCCCGGAATAGCCGCCCGCATACTTGACCTGGGTGAGGCCCCAGTCCTGTCCGTCCAGCTTCAGTCCCGTACGGTGCCGCTCGGTGATCCCGATGTCCCCCACCAGGGAGCCCGCGTCCACAAAGCCCCCTTCCACCCCTTCGGTCGGCGGCACGTACCAGTCGTCGGTCTGGATCAGGTGGGCGCCGAGGTCCTCCGGGAGCAGGTCCGTGCTGGAGGCCATCTCATGGGCCGCCAACCCGCCGTCCGCCTCGAACAGCTGGATCTCGGGGTAATGCGTCCCGGTGAGCTCGCCGGACAGCAGTCCGGCGTTGCCCGAAGGATCGATGTAGATCCCCCCGAGCAGGCCGTCCACGTCGTAGGAGTTGCTCTCGGTCAAGGTGCCGCCCTGCATCAGGGCATAGGCGCCGCCGTCATAGGTGGTGTCCGTGCCGAGGAGGTGGTCCCGGCTGAACTCCGGCTGGGTCTGCGACCAGACGTATGCAGGATTCAAGAACTCGTGCTCGCTGGTGTACACCTCCCCCATGAGCCGCGTGGACACCGGGTTTCCACTCCACAAGGAATCCGGCCCGCCCTGACGCGCGTACATCGAACCCGCCCATCGGCCTTCCGGGCCTTCCCCGGTCCAATTGAGAACATACCCGGGCGGGGGGTTGTCGGCCAGGGAGGAAAGGTCCATGGTTTCCGGGTCCCAGATCCCCAGGCTCCACGTGCCGGTCGAGGAGTCATACGTCTCCAGGGTCCCGTCCTCATAGTAGTAACGGTCCACCAGGGTCGCGGTGGAGGCATCGTAGGTGCTGGTCCACCCATAGGTGCCGTCCACATTGTACCCGTAGGAGTAAGAGCTGGGGTCTAAAGGGTCGATGGGATCGGAGTGATGATAGGTGCCCCGATAGGTGTACTCCGGGACCTTCAGCTCGGCATAGGCCCCGGGGTTCATGAAGGCCAGGGCCGTCCCTTCCACCTGGCCCTGGGAGACGCCCTGGTATCGTTGGGCCGTCGCATCGAACGTCCCAAGAAAATCCCCGGACAACTCCCCCAGCTCACTGAGTCCCAGATACCGTCCGCTCAGCGCTCCCGTCATTCGGTCCCCGGAGAGCTGTCCCTCCGGGACGTGCGCCATCCAGTAGGACCACACACTGTAGTCCACGTTTCCGAATTCGTCCGTGTCATATGCAAAACCTCCGAGGGTCGCGTTCCACTGGGAAGAGGTGTTCCCGGTGCCGCCGCCGAAGACCTTGAGGCTGTACATCCCCCATGTATCCGGCCCCTGGACCGGGAAGTCGATGGCGAGTCCTTCGCCCCAAGTGTTCCCCTCGAAGGACCCGCCACCGGCGAACCCCCCGGTGACGGCATTGGGGTAGTGGCCTTGGAACTTGGTGCGATCGATGTGGTCGTACAGGTCGACCGGTCCCAGTCCGGTCTGAGCGGATGTCCAGACCTCCGCGCGGTTCAAGAGGCCGGACATCTCGTACAGGCCCACGCCCTCGTACCCCTGGCCGGCCAGGCCCCCTTGGAGGTACCCCGCATTGCCCTGGGGATCGATGTAGAGCCCCAGAAACCCGCCTTCAAGCGCGCCACCGAGATCGATGCCGGCCATGCGCCCGTAGTACGCACCGGCCGGGGATTCATAGTCCGTGCCTGTATCGGTGTCGTAGTTCCAACTGTACACATCTGCGGAGTACCAAATGCCGTGAGAACTGCCCTCTTGATTCCAGTACTCGCCCAACAGCTCCACCGGCACATCGGCGCCGCTCCAGAGGGATTGGGTGCCCCCCATGCGGCCGTTCATTGGACCGTACCAGTCCCCTGTATACTCTGACCAAGACGAACTGCTGAGCATGGTTTCTCCTGGGGGCGGGTCAGGCGGCTGGGCCAGGGCGGCGTAGTCGAATGTGGAGGGATCCCAGGGTGCGTAGGTATCCCCGATTCCGGAATCATCATAGGTGTGCCGCACCCCCGCGCCCCAGTATTCATCCATGTAATAATTCGTGCGATCGTACTCCCCGGTACTGCTGTTCAACGAGGTGTAGGCAAAGGGTTCGTCTTCACTGTAGTCGTAGGAATAGGACGAACCGTCGGAGTACTCGGCATACCCCGAGTACTGGTAGCTGCTGCTCATGAGATCCGCCCAGGTCCCGCTTCCGAAGGTCTTCGGCGTCAAGGACCAGGTCCCTCCGGCCACCGCCTCCCAGTTGCCGGTGGTGCTGTCATAAGACCCCAGGACCTCCCCGGTGAGGGTACCCATGGCCCCTTGGCTCTGCATCTTGCCTGTCAGGTTCCCGGAGATCCTCCCGTTGCTCCAGCTCCCGTCGACCACATCCGCCAGCCAGTAGCGGTCCACGAGCTCGTAGGCCTGGACGGCGGGATCCGGGTTGTACCAGGACCCGAACTCGCTCAGGCCTCCGGTCTTCGCCGTCCAGGTCGATGCGTTCTGGGGGTTGCTGAACCCGTTGTCCCGTCCCATCATGAAGTAGAAGGCGCCCCACCCCTTTTCCTGGATCGCCAGGGTGCCGCCCGGGTGCTCCTCGGAACCGGGCCATGGGTACCGGGTCTCGCTCTCGATGGACGACCCGGCATATCCGAAGTCCCCGGTCAGGCCGTAGATCTGCATATAGCCCTCGGCCAGGTCGTCGAAGAGCGACCCCGCGGTGACCGTCCCGATGTTCGAGGTCACGAAATCGGGGGTGATCTGACCGCCGGCCTGAAACACGCCCACGCTCGGGTCCATGGGCCCGGAGAAGCTCCCGCGCAGGAACCCGGCGTCTTGTGATGGATCGATGTAGAGGCCGTAGAACCGGCCGTCCACCGCGGTGTCCATTCGCCCCAGGGTGAACCCCACGTAGGCCCCGCCGTCGGGGGTCGTCCAGGCCCCGGTGTAGGGATCGTAGCTCTTCATCTGGTCGCCGAACACGAAGGGGTCCTGCAGGTTGCCGTAGTAGTACCCGTACTCCCCGAGGAGGGTCACCGAAGCCGAGCCGGGCGGCCACAGGTCATCCAGACCGCCCAGGGTGGCCTCGTACCAGGCTCGAGCGCGCAACCGGCGTTCCTCCCCGATGAGGGAGGCCACCGGGGTCCCGTAGACAGCCGGATCCGGGGTCGCCAGGTCCGCGGGGTCGAACGTATAGGGCCCCGTGGTGTAGCTCTGGAGGGTCCCGCTCCCCATGATCCCTTCCACCCGCTCCATGAACCCGTTGGCATAATACTCCTCATCAAAGGTGGTGCCCGTGGGCGTGCTGCGGTCGTCGTAGTAGAACCAGCCAGCGCCGGTCGCGCTCTCCTCCTCCGGGTAGCGGCCATATTGGTAGTAGGAGCCGTCCTCCAGGAGGTAATCGTAGCCGTACCGCCTGCGGGACATGTAGCCCTCTCCGGACAGGGTGCTGCTGAAGCTGAGGTCACTGGTCTTACGCCAGTCCCCCATCACGAGCCCCTGCCACGCGCCGGCATCGTAGACACCGAGCACCTGGCCGCTGATCTGCCCCGTCTTGGTCAGTGTGAGAAACGTCCCGCTCAGCCCGGACTGGAGCCTCCCGCCGGACCAGGTCCCCGCTCCGGTGGTGGCATAGAACCGGCCAAAGTCGGGATCCCAGGAGCTGCCGATGGTGCCGAACTCACCGTTTCCTATGAGGGCGGCGCTCCACGAGCTGGAGGACGCGGGGTTGGAGAAGCTCATGTCGTAGCCCAGGGTGGTCTGGAACACTCCCCAGTCCTGGCCGTGAATGGAGAGGGTCGGTCCGCCCACGCCTTCGCCGCGGATCCACCCGCCCGCGCCCAGGCCTCCTTCGAAGGCCTGAATCCGCATGCCTCCCGTGACGTCCCGGAGATCCAGCTCCAGGGGATCGAAGCCGACATCGCTCGTCATGGGGACGGCCGGGTAGAACCCGCCCTCCAGCTCCCACATGCCCCCACCGGACGGGTCCAGCGGGTACCCGGCGTGCTGAAAGCTCCCCTGCAGGATTCCTGCCTCCTTGGAGGGATCCACGTACACACCGTAGATCAGCCCCGGGCCGTCCCAAAACCCGCCCAGGAGGCCCTGGTAGCTGCCGCCGTCCACAGTGGTGGGGTTCCCGTTCTGGGCGTTTTCACTCTGCAGGCTGGAGGCAACGTACCTCGGAAGGCCCGTGCTGAAGGCGTTCGTGTACTTGCCGAGACCGGCGATCCCGGCCGGGGCGCCGGCAGAGGCGTTCCACAGGTCGCCGCCGGTGGCCAGAAAACCGTCCCACGTCCCTTGCACCTGCAGGACGTTGGAGGCGTAAGTGTGGCTGTGCTGGTACCGCTCCTGATAATCAACGCTCGGGGGGGTCCCCAGATCCCGAATGCTCGCGATGTCCCAGGAGTACGGGCCGTCCACCGCAGGCACGGGGTCATTCGTGTAATGCGAGTAGCTTCCCCAGGGATGGTATCGGTACCAGTCCCCCGTGTCGTCCAGGAGATCGTAGACCTTCTTGTACCCGGCCCCCTCATCCGGCGCGCTGTCCACGGCCACGTACTCGAACGCATAGCGGGTCCCGTCATGGAACTTTCGCCATCCGTCGTCGTTCCAATTCCAGCTGAACATTCCGCCGGTGCCGGTCCAGGGGTTGTAGTACTGGCCCGCGTGGAGCGTTCCCGGCACGAGGCGCTGCAGATCCCCGGAGATCGCGCTGTAGGAGGTGACGGGCTTCCCTTCCACCGTGCCCTGGGAGACGCCCTGGTATCGCTGGGCCGTTGCATCGAAGGCCCCGAGGAAGTCGCCGGTCATCACACCCATCTCGGACGGGTCCAGATACCGCCCGCTCAAGGCTCCCGCCATTCGGTCCCCGGAGAGCTGTCCCTCCGGGATGTGCGCCATCCAGTAGGACCACGCGCTGTAATCCACGTTTCCCGCCGCGTCCACATCATAGAGGTATCCGCCCAGGGTCGCGTTCCACTGGGAGGCGGTGTCGCCGGTGCCGCCGCCGAACACCTCGAGGCTGTACATCCCCCACGTATCCGGTCCCTGGACCGGGAAGTCGATGGCGAGCGCATCACCCCAGGTGTTTCCCTCGAAGGACCCGCCGCCCGCGAACCCTCCCGTGACGGCATTGGGGTACAAGCCTTCGAACTTGGCCCGATCGATGTGGTCATAGAGGTCGGCCGGGCCTAGTCCGGTCTGGGCCGAGGTCCAGACCTGCTCCCGGTTCAACAGGCCGGCCATCTCGTACAGGCCCACGTCCTCATACGCCTGACCGGAAAGGCCCCCGCCGAGGTACCCCGCATTGCCCTGGGGGTCGATGTAGAGCGCCAGAAACCCGCCTTCGAGGGCTCCACCGAGGTCGATGCCGGCCATCCGCCCGTAGTATGCACCGGCCGGGGAATCATAGTCCGTGCCCGTGTCGGTGTTGTAGTTCCAGCTGTACACGTCCCCCGAGTACCAGACGCCCTGGGACCGGCCCTCCTGATTCCAGTACTCACCCAACAGCTCCACCGGCACATCGGCGCCGCTCCAGAGGGACTGGATCCCGCCCATGCGACCGTGCATTCGACCGTACCAGTTACTCGAGTACTGGGACCCGCCCCAGGTGTTGTCCAGGGTTTCTCCGGAAGGCGGAGCGGGCGGTTGCTCCAGGTCGGTATAGAAGGACGGGGAGGGGTTCCAAGAGGCGTAGGTGTCTCCGGTCCCGGACTCATCCCACGCATGGCGGATCCCGGCGCCCCAGTACGGGTCCACATCATACCGCACCCGGTCATACTCCCCGGTGCCGGTGTCGAGTGAGGTGTAGGCATACGGCTCTTCTTGGCTGTAATTGTAAGAGTAGGAGGAACCGTCGGAATACTCGGCACCCCCCCAGTGCGCTAGGTGGCTGTTCTCGAGATCCGCCCAGGTCGAGCTTCCAAAAGTCTTCGGCGTCAAGGACCAGGTCCCCCCGGCCACCGCCTCCCAGTTGCCGGTGGCGCTGTCATAGGACCCCAGGACCTCCCCGTTCAGGGTGCCCATGGATCCCTGGCTCTGCATCTTCCCTGTCAATGTTCCGTAGATCCTCCCGTTGCTCCAGCTCCCGTTGACCACGTCCGCCAGCCAGTAGCGGTTCACGAGCTCATGTTCGCCCAGATCCGGGTTGAACCAGGACCCGAACTCGCTCAGGCCTCCGGTCTTTGCCGTCCAGGCGGAGGCGTTCTGGGGGTTGCTGAACCCGTTGTCCCGTCCCATCATGAAGTAGAAGGCGCCCCACCCCTTTTCCTGGATCGCCAGGGTGCCGCCCGGGTGCTCCTCGGAACCGGGCCATGGGTACCGGGTCTCGCTCTCGATGGACGACCCGGCATATCCGAAGTCCCCGGTCAGGCCGTAGATCTGCATATAGCCCTCGGCCAGGTCGTCGAAGAGCGACCCCGCGGTGACCGTCCCGATGTTCGAGGTCACGAAATCGGGGGTGATCTGACCGCCGGCCTGAAACACGCCCACGCTCGGGTCCATGGGCCCGGAGAAGCTCCCGCGCAGGAACCCGGCGTCTTGTGATGGATCGATGTAGAGGCCGTAGAACCGGCCGTCCACCGCGGTGTCCATTCGCCCCAGGGTGAACCCCACGTAGGCCCCGCCGTCGGGGGTCGTCCAGGCCCCGGTGTAGGGATCGTAGCTCTTCATCTGGTCGCCGAACACGAAGGGGTCCTGCAGGTTGCCGTAGTAGTACCCGTACTCCCCGAGGAGGGTCACACGTGCCGGGCTGTCCCACGACAAGCCGTCCAGACCGCCCAGGGTGGCCTCGTACCAGGCCCGGCTGCGCAGCTTACGTTCCTCGCCGAACATGGCGGCCACGGGGGTCCCGTAGACAGCCGGATCCGGCTCAGCCAGGTCCGCCGGATCAAACGCGTAGGTGCCGGTCACATAGTCCAGCAAGGTGTCGCTTCCCGGCACACCCTCCACACGCTCCATGGAGCCGTCGACCCAGTAGTCTTCCTCAAAGGCGATCCCTGTGGGCGTGCTACGTTCGTGGTAGTAGACCCATCCGGCATAGCTTGCGCTCTCCTCCCCTGAATAGCGGCCGTACTCGTAGTAGGAGCCGTCCTCCAGGAAATACTCGTCGATCAGCCGCCGCCGGGACATGTAGCCCTCTCCCGACAGGGTACTGCTGAGGGTGAGGTCACTGGTCTTGCGCCAGTCCCCCATGACGAGC
>CAYYVD010000201.1:0-9275 GCA_964475045.1 uncultured Desulfobacterales bacterium
GCAGTCGGCTCCGGCCGACAGCACTCCGATACGGGTTCTCATCTCGGTCCTCCAAGGGGGTTTAGGAAAAGGTCTCGAGGCAACAGAGTTCCATGATAGGCAAAGCCCCAAGACGTGTCAAGGCACGGCGATTTGGGGGACGCGATTTGGGGGACGTGGGTAAAAAACATCGGTTTCTCGCAGAAACCGATGTTTTTTACCCACGTCCCCCTTTTGGTGTGTGTTTCTGATTGCCACTCGCCGTGGGGATCGGGTAAGAGTGCGTGCGGGAGGTCAGCCATGGATATGCTTTCCAGCATCTTTCTGGGTGTGGTTCAGGGAGCCACCGAGTTCCTGCCCATCAGCAGCTCCGGCCACCTGGTGCTGTTCCAGAACCTCATGGGGTTTCACGAGCCCCAGCTTCTTTTGGACATCAGCCTCCACATCGGGACCCTCCTCGCCGTGCTGGTGGTGTTTCGAAGGGACCTGGCCGGCATGGCGGTGGAGCTTTGGCGGCTCGTCGCCCCCGGACCGGGGGCGGAGAACGGAGCTCCGTTTCGAGAGCGTCTCCGGGGGGCCCTGTTGACCTGGATCGTCGTGGGCAACATTCCCACGGCCCTGATCGGTCTGGTGTTCAAGGACCCGCTGGAACGCCTCTTCGGGTCGGTTCCCGTGGTGGGGAGCATGCTCCTGGTCACCGGCCTTCTTGTCGCCCTGACCCGCCTGGCGCCCGAGCGGGCACGGAGGCTCGGCCTGCTGGCGGCCCTGGCCGTGGGCACGGCCCAGGGGCTGGCCATCATTCCGGGGATCTCCCGGTCCGGGGCCACCATCGCGTGCGGTCTCCTGATCGGCCTGGACCGGGACCTGGCCGCGCGGTTCTCCTTCCTGCTCTCCGTTCCGGCCATTGCCGGGGCCCTGATGCTTCAGGTCGTCACCGGAGACGTCGCCGGCCCGGACCTCGCAGTGCTGATCGCCGGCGGCCTCGCCGCGGCCGTGGTGGGTCTCCTGGCCCTCGTGCTGCTCATGGGCATGGTGCACAAGGGGCGGCTCTACTGGTTCGCCCCGTATTGCTGGGCCCTGGGGGTGGGGGTGATCCTGCTGCCCCTTGTTCGGTGAGGCGTTCCTTCGGGCCGATGCGTCGGGGGCTCGGGCGGACCCTTCGATCACACCAGGAAAAGGGGCGGAATCGGAGGCGGGTCGGGGAAGCGGTCAGAGGTCGCCGACGTTGCCGAGCCCCAGGAGATGGAAGGTCAGGGACACCGAGTCCACGCCGTCCAGGCTCCCCGCAGAGAGGCGGAGACCCCAGCACTGGGCCTGGTAGTCGACCCAGTAGGCACTGTCCAGGGTATGGTCCAGCTCCATCTCTCTTCGCAGGGCCGTGCCCACGCTGAACCCCGCGGCCAGGTTCAGGTGGATTCGATACCCCAGGAACTGGCTCTCGTCCTCCTCGTACTGGTACTCCAGGGCGAAACGATCCCTGCCTCCTCCCAGGCGGTCCACGGTCAGCCCGGCGGAGATGTCGGTATAGGAGAAGTCGCTCCGGTCGTGATCCCAATGGGTTTCCGCAAACACGTCGAGCCACGGGAACGGAAAGGCGTTCAGCTCCGCCACCAGAGGCTCGAAGGGCTGCTTCTCGCGCCAGGGCTCGTGGTCCCTCCGGACCTCGTCCAGGTCGTAGGGTTGGCTCAGGGTGAAGGTGCCCCACTGCTCGTAGAGGATGTTCCCCTCCACGTCGTCCTTGCGGCTGTCCAGGATGTTCTCCACGGACAGGATGACGCGGTTGAGGTCTCCCTGGTCGTCCACCGGCTCGAACCACGGGCGGAACCGGTCCTCGTCCCGGTGGCTGCGGAACTCATAGGCGACGGAAGGCCGGATCTTGTGCTTCAAGCCGGTGTACTCCCGCCAGGTGAGGTCGAAGGTCCTCTCCAGGACCGTGGACAGCCTGGCGCGGGCCACGTAGGCGTTGCGGGTCTGATGCCCGATGTCCAGACGGTCCTCGTCCACCCACTGGGCGTTCCAGGTGTACCCCGCGGAGGTCTCGAGCTCCAGGTAGCGTCCGACGAACAGAGGATAGGAGATCCCGGGCTCTAGGGACAACGAGTGCCCTCGAACCCCCGCATCCCGCCACACGTACCCGTAGTCCGTTTGGAGGTTCATGAACAGCGGCAGGTGCGGGATCCGGGTGGGCAGGAGGGAGAAGTTCAACCCCGCCAATGGTTGCGGGGTGTCGTCGAGGGCCGGGTTCTCGGGGCGCTGGTGGTAGGCGGCCAGACCCTGGAGGCTGTAGTCGTTCCCGTCCGCACTCAAGCGAAGCGCGTTCCGCCGGGTGGGGGAGCGCACCTCCTCCACAGGCCGGCCGTAGAGGTCGAACTCCGGGCGGGCCTCGAACCCCATGAGCCCGCTCTGGAACTCCTTGATGTAGTCCTGGTCGCTGACGAAATCGGTGTCGATGCGGGCCTGCAGGCTCGGAAACAGGGTCTGGTCGGTCCGGCTTCGAAACCAGTAGCGGGTTCTGTTGGTGCGATCGAAGGGGCTCAGCTCCACCGCTTCCGGATCCCCCATGTCCTTGGTTTCGATCTCGTCTCGAAGCACGTCGAAGAGAAAGGCCCCTTTGGAGTCGTTCTCGGCCACGTACCGGAACTCCAAGCCCTGCATGAAGCCCCGCTCCGTCATGTAGCGCTCGTAAAAGGTCACGTCCGTCTGCTCGGAGATGGCCCAGAAGAAAGGGACCTCCAGGTCCGCGCCGTTGCGGTTGGAGTACCCGATCCGGGGCGGCAGAAATCCGGTCTGTCGCTTGGTCTTCACCGGAAAGACGGCATAGGGAAGGTAGAAGACCGGAAACCCCTTGATGCGAAAGGCGGCGTTCTTCACCGAGCCGTAACCCTCCACCGTGACCTTCACCTCGTCGCCCGTGATGCTCCAGGGGGGGTTCTCGCCGTCGCAGGTGGTGAGGCGGCACTCCTTCACCAGGTAGGTATCGGCGCCGGTCCGGACCATGGAGCTTCCGCGGATGTAGACGTTGTTCTCCCGAAGAAAGATGGTCCCGTTGGTGATCTGGCCGAAATGATTGTTGAGGTCGATGAGGGCCATCTCACCCGAGACGATGTCCCCGTTGGTGGTGAGCCGCACATCTCCCGAGACCTGTACGATCCCGGTCTCCTCGTTGTACACGCCCCGTTGGGCGGAGAGCACCTGACCGTTCCGGGTGATCATGACATGGCCTTCGGCCACGTAGAGGTGCTTTTCGTGCACGTACACCATTTTGTCGGCGGTGATCTGCCAGTGGGCGTTCTTGTCCTCCAGGAGTTGGCGGCCCAGGACCTGCTCCCGGCAGAGCCCCGGCGAGGTCCCGGGGCCGATCGCCCAGATAACGGCGATCGCCGCGAGCAGGAGGGTTCGAAGGATGCCTGGAAGGGATAGGGTCATGGCCCCTCAAACGTCGTCCGGACGGTATCGGTCGGGGTCCAGCAGGGCGAGCGCCTCGCCGGCGGTGAACAGGGACCCTGCGATCAGGACCAAGTCCTCAGCATCGGCCATTCTCCTTGCCCTGTCAAGGGCCTGTGACAGGGTGGCGGCCGTTTCCCCGGGCCTTCCCAGCGGCTCGGCGGCGCGCTGAAGGGTCTCGGGTGCTGCAGCCCGGGCATAGACGGGACGGGTGTAGAACACGTAATCGGCCAGGGGCACGATCTCCTCGAGTACGGCGGGGATGTCCTTGTCCTCCATGACGCCGATGACCAGGATGAGCCGGCGAAAGGGGAAGGTGCGGGGAAGGGCGTCGGCCAGAGCCCGCACCGCCCTCGGATTGTGCCCGCCGTCCACCACCACGGCCGGGCTGCGGGCCATCAGGTGCATGCGTCCGGGCCACGAGACCCGGGCGAGCCCCTCCCGGACCGCCCTCTCTTCGACAGGCAGCCCCCGTTGGGCGAGCACCTCCACCAGGGCCGCGGCCAGGGCGGCGTTTCGACCCTGGAACCGCCCGGGGAGGCCGACCTGGAGCCCCCGAAGCCGGAGGGACGGACCGGCATAGCTCAGTCCCGAAGGCGTGCCCCTGTAACGCACCTCGCGGCCCAAACGGATCATGGGGGCGCCGTTCTCCCGGCAGGCCTGCTCCACGCGCCGGACCACCGGTGCCTGGGTCACGCCGGTGACCAGCGGCACACCGGGCTTGACGATGCCGGCCTTCTCTCCGGCGATGTCCACCAGGCGACGGCCCAGATAGTCCTGGTGCTCCAGGCTGATGTTCGTGATGGCCGTCACCGCGGGGTCGATGACGTTGGTGGCGTCGAGGCGTCCGCCCATCCCCACCTCCAGGACGGCCACGTCCACATCCTCCCGGGCGAAGTAGACCAGGGCCATGGCCGTGACGATCTCGAAGAAGGTGGGGGGCTCCTCGGGGCTCACCGCCTCCAGGAGTTCCCCGGCCAGCCGGGCCGCCGTGTCCGAAGGCATTTCCCGGTCGTTGATGCGGAAGCGTTCGGTGAACCGGACGAGATGTGGGGAGGAGTAGAGCCCGACCTTCAGGCCCGCCCGCGCCAGGATCGAGGCAGTCATGGCGGCCACGGACCCCTTGCCGTTGGTCCCGGCGATGTGGACGTAGCAACGGCCGAGGTGGGGGTTCCCGAAGGCCTGCAGCAGGTTGGAGGTCTTGGAGAGCCCGAACTTGATGCCGTACTTCTGCAGGGCATAGAGCCGGTTCAGGGCCTCGTTGTAGGTCATGCTCTCGCTCATGGATCGATGGTCCCCTCCGATCTCGAGGGTCTTGAAAAATGTCGAATTCTCGCGCAAAGCCGAGGAGAACGCAAAGATAACCGAAAGGTATTCACATGTTTATTCTTGGCCCTCTCGGCGTCTCTGCGAGAAAACAAGGCTTTTCCGATTCCGTCACATCTTGTCTAGGGTGGTGTACTCCAGGTGAAGCAGCTTTCGTCCGGCGTTTCGAAAGAGCACCTCCACCTTGTTCTCCCCTCGAAACCGGGAAATGACGCCCGGCCCGAAGGCCGGGTGCTTGACCCGGTCGCCCAGCCGTAGACCTTCGGCCCGGCCCCGGCCCTCATAGCCGGCCAGGGCGCGCAGGACCCCCCGGCCGGAAGGGTCTGCGGGACGGGCGGCCCGGCCGCCGGTGCCGTGCTCCAGGACATCGGCGGGAAGCCCGCCCACGAAACCGGACAGACCGCCGTGACGGAAGCCTTCCATGCCTCCCGAGGCGTACCGGACGGGCCGGGTGGCCATGCCCGGATAACAGAGGACCAGCTCGTCCCGGGCCCGGGTGGATGCCACATACAGGAGGCGCCGTTCCTCCTCGAGGTCGTCCTCGTTCCCATAGGCGCGGGGGGAGGGGAAGTACCCTTCCATGACCCAGATGATCACCACCACCCCCCACTCCAGCCCCTTGGCCGAGTGGACCGTGGAGAGGGTGAGGTTGTCCTTGGGCCGGTCGGCTTCCAGGTCCGCCGCACTGGTGGGGGGCTCCAGGGTCAAATCGTCCAGAAAGGACCGCAGGCTCCGGTACCGGGATGCCATCTCGGGAAGCTGCTGGAGGTCGTTCGCCCTCTTGGGAAAATCGTCGAACCGCTCCTTGAGGAGGGGCTCGTAGTAGGCCAGGGCGGTCTCTACGGCCTTGCGGGGGGAGGATCCCAGACCGGAGAGGCGGTCGAGGACCGAGGCCAGAGTTTGGAGCCCGCTGTCGCGCCGTCCCGCCCCGGGCCACGCCCCGATGTGGCGCGGTTCCTTTCCACTCTCCTTGAGCCAGTCCTGAATGGCCTGGCTCTTGCCGGGCCCGATGTGCTTCACCAGTCTCAGGACCCGGCCCAGGCTCACGGCGTCGGCCGCGTTGGCCGCCACCCGCAGATGGGCCAGGAGGTCCTTGATGTGGGCGGACTCCATGAACTTGAATCCCCCGTACTTGACAAAGGGGATCTCGTTCCGGGCCAGCTCCAGCTCCAGCTCGAAGGAGTGAAAGGCGGCTCGAAAGAGGACCGCCATGTCCGACAGCGGCCGGCCCTCCCGCTGCCGCTCCTGCACCAGGCTGCGGACGAAGGCGGCCTGCTCGGGCTCGGTCCGCGTATCCACCGCGCGGGGCGTCGCCCCGTCGCTCCGCCGCGTGGTCAGGCACTTGGCGTACTTCTGGGATGCCCCGGCCATGAGGGCGTTGGTGAAGGCGAGGATCGGCCGGGTGGACCGGTAGTTCTCCTCGAGCTTGATGATGCGGGCGTCGGGAAAGGCCTCGGGAAACTCGAACATGTTCCGGAAGCTCGCCCCGCGAAAGGAGTAGATGGACTGGGAGTCGTCCCCCACCACCATGACGTTGCGGTGGTCCATGGCGAGCCAGCGGATGATCTCCGCCTGAATGCCGTTGGTGTCCTGGTACTCGTCCACCATGACGTACAGGTACCGCTCGGCCAGGCGTCGCCGGATCTCCTCGTCCTCGGAGAGGAGCCGCCGCAGCTGGAGCAGGAGGTCGTCGTAGTCCATGAGCTGGTTGTTGCGCTTGTATGTGCGGTAGAGCGTCCTCAGGGTTTGAAGCGGACGGGCGTACTCCAGGAACTGGGAGAACTCCTCCTCCACCAGGGACTCGACGGAGGTCTGGAGGTTCACGGACTTGCTCAGGATGGTGGCCAGGGTGGATCGCTTGGGAAACCGGACCGAGCCTTTGGCCACGTGAAGCTCCTTGACCAGGGACTGGACCACCTCCTCCATGTCCGCGCGGTCCATGATGGTGAACCCGGGATCGAAACCCACCCGGTCCGCGTGGGATCGAAGCACGCGGTGGGCCAGGGAGTGGAACGTCCCGCCCGAGACCTGCCGGCACCTGGCGTCCGCCAGCCCGGCGGCCCGCTCCAGCATCTCCGAGGCGGCTTTCCGCGTGAAGGTGAGCAGGAGGACGTTCTCCGGGGGGATGCCTTCCTGCACCAGGCGGGCCACCCGGTAGACCAGGGTGCGGGTTTTGCCGCTTCCGGCTCCCGCAATGACCAGTACGGGTCCGTCCAGGGTGGTGACGGCCTCGAGCTGCGCTGGATTCAGCAGCCCGGCATAGTCGATGGGTGCAGCCCGGGTTTCCATGGCGAAGCGTCCTTCCGGCCTCGGCCGGTCGAGTCGGGGTTCATCGAAACAGGGACATGAGCAGCGGGATCGTCACGGCGGCCAGGACGGCCAGGAACAGGACCGCGACGAGCAAAAAGGCCAGCACCACCCGGGTGTAGGTGGTCTCGTGGATCTCCCGCAGGCCCACGATCAGGACCACCAGAAACCAGAGGCCGGCGATCAGCCCGCCCAGGAACGGGACGGCCCCGAAGAGCTGTGCGGCCTGTCCGTGGGCGACTACGCGGAACGTCCCTTCGAACCCGTGCCTTCCGCCCCGCACCACCCGCAGGAGGACGTGGAGCAACCCGCTCGTGAGGAACAGGGCCACGCCCACGAGGACGGGGGAGAGGACCAGGAGCAGAGGAAACACGAGGGTGATGCTGTACCGGGAGGCGAGCGCGTCCAGACCTCCCCCCACGCCCAGGGCGCCCAGGACGAGGTCCCAGAACAGGCTGAGCATGGCCCCCAGGGATCCGAACAGAAGGCCTAGGGCCAGCGGCTCCCGCAGGCCGCCCTGAGGTGTCAGGCCTCTGAAGAACGAGGCCGGCGAGAGCAGAACGCCCAAAAAGCTTCGATAGATGCCCGGCCACAGACCGATGCGTCCGCGGTCCTCCCAGGGCGAGGGGCGCCTCACCTCGGGGAGCGGAAACCGGTTTCGGCACCGGGGGCACGCAGCCAGGCGGGCCTTCTCGGGAATGCGGTCGGTCGAGACCTCCGTGGTGAACCCGCAGTGGGGGCAGGCGATCCGGGTCTTCATGAACGCCGCCTCTTGTCCCGTTCCCGCGCCAGACGCTCGAGCTCCTTTTTGCGGGACCAGCGCCTGACGCGTCCCCGCAGGCCGGACTCCACGGAGCGGTCCACGGCGTCCTCCTGCAGGTGAAAACCTTCCCGGGTCTTCAGGGCCGCACGCATGCACTCGGTCCGGTCCGGGCACTGAAAGCAGTCCGCCGGGACCTCTCTCAGGCCGTGATCGCCCATGGGAAAAACGTGCTCCAGGATGCCGTAACACTCCTTCATACTCGGGCCCATGCCTTTCCGGCGTCTATACACCAATTGCGTGTTGAAATAAAGATCAAATGCCCCCCGGCGTTCGCGCCTCTGGTGCGAATTTCGGGGACACCATACGAAATTCACCAAATGGGTGGCGTTTTCGCCATGAGGTTTCTCGAATTTCGTATGGTGTCCCCGAAATTCCCGGCAATACCGGCCCCGCCCCCTGGATTGACACGCCCGGCATTCACGCCTATGATGCGCATCCATGAAAGCGAACAACAGGCTGTACCTCGTCCGCCACGGCCAGGTGGAGGGGTTCGAGCGTTTTCCCATCTACGGCCGGACCGACGTGGAGGTGACCGAGGTGGGCCGCGTCCAGATGGAGGCCGTGGCCGAAAGGCTGCGTCACGCCCGGATCGAGGGGGTGTTCTCCAGCGACCTTCGACGATCGCTGTTGGGCGCGCGGATCATCGGCCGTCATCACGACGTCCCCCTCGTGTCGCTTCCCGGGTTTCGCGAGATGGACTTCGGGGACTGGGAGGGGTTGACCCTGGAAGAGGTTCTCTACCGGTTCCCGGAGGAGCTGAAGAAACGGGGAAACGATCTGGAGGGCTACCGGATGCCGGGCGGGGGCGAGAGCCTGGCGTCCTTCTCCCGCCGGGTGCTGGCCTGCCTCGAGGAGGTGCTCGAGGGCAGGAACGGGCAGGACCTCCTGCTGGTGGCCCACGCGGTGGTGAACCGCGTCATTCTCTGCGACGCCCTGGGGATGGACCTGTCACGCATCTTCGGGCTGCATCAGTCCTACGGGTGTTTGAACATCATCGATTACTTTCCGGAAGCCGCCTCGGTGAGGCTGGTGAACGGCTGAGGGATCGGGGCCTGCGTGCGAAAGCGCCGCTCTGTTCCTCGGCGTGGGAGGCCTGCGGTTCCATGGGTCGAAGCGAAGATCTGGCCGCCGTGCCCCTGTTCCAGGGCCTGCCCCGGGGGGAGCTCGAGCAGCTTGCGGGCATCGCCGCCGAACGCCGATTCGGTCGAGGGCATCCCATTTTCCTGGAGGGGGACGAAGGGGACGGCCTGTACGTGGTGATCTCGGGCCGGGTGAAGGTGTTCAAGCTCTCGCCCGAGGGCAAGGAGCAGACCCTTCACCTCTTCGGCGCGGGGGAGCCCTTCGGCGAGGTGGCCCTCCTGGCCGGAAGGCGTTTCCCGGCGAACGCCGAGGCCCT
>CAYYVD010000202.1:0-9124 GCA_964475045.1 uncultured Desulfobacterales bacterium
CCGTGCCCGAGGCGGTGCGCGGGCACCTGGAGGCGGGCCGGCGGGGGGAGATCCCGGAGACGCCAAGGCCGGGGACCCGGCGTTCGAGCGGGTCACCAACCTGATCATCGGGAGCAACATCCAGGCCCTGGAGGCGGCCGCCGAGGCGGCCCGGGAGCGGGGGTACGCCCCGTTGATCCTCTCCTCCATGATCGAGGGGGAGACTCGGGAGGTGGCCAAGGTGCACGCGGCCGTGGGCAAGGAGATGCTCCGGACCGGGCGCCCGGCGGCCCCGCCCGCGTGCGTGATCTCCGGGGGCGAGACCACGGTGACCATTCGCGGGGACGGCAAGGGCGGCCGGAACCAGGAGCTCGGCCTGGCAGCGGCCCTGGAGCTCGACGGGCTACCGCCCCGGATCGCCATCCTGAGCGGGGGCACGGACGGAAACGACGGGCCCACGGACGCGGCCGGCGCGGTGGTGGACCCGGGATCCGTGGACCGGGGCCGAAAGGCCGGCCTGGATGCCGAGGCGTACCTCGACAACAACGACGCCTACACCTACTTCTCGGCCACCGGCGACCTCCTGGTCACCGGCCCCACCCGGACCAACGTCATGGACGTCCGCCTGATCCTGGTGGCTTGAATTTCGGGGACACCATACGAAACTCGGAATTTCGGGGACACCATACGAAATTAAAGACATGCTGTGCCATGCATCGGTGTCGCATCCCGAATTTCGTATGGTGTCCCCGAGATTCGCTGGTATGGAATCAAAGGATTTTATACCAAGAGAGGTCATGTCCCGGGTTCGAGAGCGCCTGTTCCAGGGCAAGGCGATCGTGCTGCCGGGTCCCCCCGGCAATCCGGAAAGACCACCCTGGTGAAGGCCCTTCTGGAGCAGTCGGGCACGAGCTTCCTGATGCTGAACGCGGACGAGCCGGACGTGCGCGAGCTTCTGCAGGAGGCGACCTCCACCCGGCTGCGGGGATTTTCAAGGATGATGCCCGCAACGCCGAACGACGACATCTCAAACAGGAACATTGACAGGCGGATTCATATGAAATATGTTCCTACCAATTGTATTTATTGATGGAGGCAGTCATGGATTCACAGACGACCTCTTCACCGAAGGTCAAGGTCACCGCGAGTCTTGACGCGGATTTGGTCAAGACCATCGATGCCTATCTTGGCTCATCCAGGATACGTTCCCGAAGCCGGCTCATCGAAGATATCCTGCGCCAGTGGTCCCGGGAAAAGAAGAGACAGGAACTGAAAACGCAAATCGAAGAATACTATTTGTCCCTGTCCGGGAGCGAAAAGAAGGAGGATACAGAGTGGTCTGAATTGGCTGCGGAATCCGCCGGCCACCTTTGGGAGGAATAACCCGTGACCTTTCCTGCAAGAGGCGAGATCTATCTTGTCAGGCTTCCCGGCCGACCAGAGGACCCCAAATCCAGGCCCGCCCTGATTGTATCCATGGATGTTCGAAACCGATTGGCCAATGACGTCATATTGGTCCCCATTTCCACGACCCTCCGCACCAGCCCTACCCACGTGAGGTTGCCAAAGGGCGAAGGCGGCCTCGAGAAGGACTCCATGGCCAAATGCGAACAACTGACCACCCTCCACAAGTCCTTTCTCATTCGGGGGCCCTTCTCGGGTGCCATCGATCTCGACAGAATGGCCGAAGTGGAAAAGGCCATTCAACGCGCCATCGGCATCGTGATATAGACGTTTGTTTCAGGCGTTCTCGTTTTTCCGGGTGGGGGGGTCCTGAACGGCTGTTGAATTTCGGGGACACCATACTTAATTCGAAATTTGCTGTGTCGAGCATCGGACTTCGCATCCCGAATTAAGTATGGTGTCCCCGAAATTCCGCTACGTGATCTCCCCCTTCCAGCGCTTGATCAGGTAGGGCTTGGTCATCTCGAAGGTGATGCAGTCCTCCTCGATGGCCTCCTCGGCCTGCTGGGTGGACATGCGCCGGGTCTTCTTGATGAAGGAGAAGGTGCGGCCGTAGTAGAGGGGGATGAGCGACTCCATGAGCACGTCGGGCTCGCGGATGCCGTCCCGGTAGGCCACGCCCATGTCGAAGAGGATGCGGGCCCAGAGGTCCGTGGGGAAGGTGAAGACCCGCTCCTTCATGCCCTCGATCTCCATGAGCTTGCCGTAGACGTCCTCGTAGAGGGCCTCCTTCCAGAGTTCCTGGTACTCGCCGAAGCCCGCGTGGAACTTCTCGAAGAGCTTCTTGGCGTCCACGTCCACCTTGGGGGGCATCTCCACCTCGCCCAGGCCGAAGCCGTAGATGGCCGTGGGCCTGGAGTACTTGACCCGCATCCAGGTGTCCTCGAAGTGGTGCATGAGGGAGAAGATGGTGCCGATCACCTGGCGGAACATGGGTCCCAGGGAGGCGGCCGGGTCCTTGGGCCGGTGCACCTTGGGCCGTCCCATGAAGGACTGGCAGATGGGCACGCCCTGGTTGAGGGCGATGGTGGTCATCCAGATGTCGATGCCGAAGTTGGCCGTGGCCTCGTCCCAGGCCTGGTTCTCCAGGTACACCCGGGCGAGATCCCCGCTGAAGCCGAAGTCCCCTCCGATGGGCTGGCGCACGCGGCGGCCGTAGAGGGCCCGGGACAGGGGGTAGGCGATGCCGTTGGTGATGGTGCCGTCGTACTTGTGGCGCACGTAGAGGGGGGCGACGTAGGAGAAGTCGTTGAACAGGGGCTCGCCCAGGTGGCGGATCCAGTTGGGGGTGATGCTCTTGAGGTCCGCGTCCACCACCACCACGGCCTTGGCCTCGAGCTCGACGACCTTCTCGAAGAGGTTCCTGAAGTTATTCCCCTTGCCTTTGACCCCGGGAGGCGTGGAGAGGTAGATCTTGGGCCGCTCGGTCGGGGTGTTCAGAAAGGCCTCCTTGGTCCCGTCCGGAGAGTTGTTGTCCGTGTTGATGATGACCGAGCGCATCTCGGGGAAGAACCGCTTCAGCCCCTCGCTCGCCTGGGTGGTGGGGTAGCCGATGGAGTCCGCCTCCTTGTACGAGGGGATGCACACCACCAGGTCCGCCTTGTCGACGCCGTCCGGGTTGACTTCGTTCTCGAACATGTCGCGATCTCTCGCCTCCGTTCCTCACGGGTTGGGGTTCAGGGCTCTCGAGTCTTCCTCCAGCAGGTCCAGCACGGCCCGGTTCCATCCGGCGGGCCCGGGCGCTCGAGCGATCCGCAGGCCTGGGAGCGCGTGCCGGTCCACGGGCAGGGGGCCGGACCCCGGGACCAGCACGGGCACGTCCACCTGCTCGAGCATGGGCCGGTCGTTGGGACCGTCGCCCAGGGCCGCGCTTCGAAGGCCGGGGTGGCGGGCTCGAAGCCGGTCCAGGAGCCGTCGCACGGCCTCGCCCTTGTCGCAGCCGCCGAAGAGGTGCAGAAACCGGCCTCCGGCGGTCGCCTGCAGTCCGCGGGCGCGGGCGGCCTCGGCCAGGGGGGCGAGGTCCTCGGCCGGGTCGCGGTCCGTCACGAGCGGCTCGTCGTACTCCCGGGCCGCGGCCCGCTCGGCGCTCTCGAGGTCCAGGCCGGTCCGGCGGGCGATCTCGTGGACGTCCATGTCCGAGAAGCCCCGCAGGTCCGGGCGGCCCAGGTCCCGGCGAATGGCCCGAAGCGCCCGGACCACGGTGGCGTAGGCCGCCCCCAGGCGCAGGATGCGGCCGCCTTCCGCCGGCTCCGCCTCGGGGGGCGGGGCCAGGGGGGCCCCCTCCGGGAAGGCGATGCCGCCGCCGTTCTCCGAGACCACGGGCCAGGGGAGGTCCAGGGCCGCTCGAAGGACCTCCATCTCGGCCCGAGTCTTGCTGGAAACCAGGATCACCGGCACGCCCCGGCGCCGACAGGCGTCCAGGGCCTCGGAGGCCGGAGCCCAGTCGTAGGTGTCGTGGTCCAGCAGGGTGCCGTCGAGATCCGTGAAGACGACGAGGTTCATGGTATCCTCGACGGCCCGCTCATGGGTTCACATCGGCCTCGAGGGCCGAGGACTTGACGGCCTCGAGGCGTTGTCGTTCGATCGAAACCGCTGCTTCTCCCCCTCCACCGCCTCGATCAGGTCGTAGAAGATGTTGGGGAGCTTGTTGGAGACGCGCTCCCAGGAGACGGTGGTGGGGGTCTGAAAGAGCGCCCGCCGCGTCTTGTCCTCCACCCGGAGGATGGTCTCGGCCAGCCCTTGGTCCAGGTAGGGCCGAAACTCCTCGTGGGTGTTCACCAGCCGCAGGAACCGCTCGGTGAGGCGGGTGGGCGAGGTGAGGAGCTCGCCCGCGTGGAGGATGGAGTCGCGGAACACCTCCTGCACCATGTGCTCCTCCCCCTCCCGGTCGTAGCTCAGGTCGCTGAAGCCGGAGTCGTCCGAGTACTTCTTGATGAGCTCCTCGGCCACGGCCTGGTAGGTGATGGACAGGTCTCGAATGAAGGTGTCCGAGATCTCCAGGCCCTCCTCGATCACCAGGGCGTTCATGAGGGTGGTGACGATGTCCACGGCCATGCGGTTGAGGCCCTTGGAGGGGTCGTGCTCCGAGACATCCTGGTGCTTGTGGTCGAAAGGCTTGCTGGTGAACATGACCTGGGCGGCCGAGGAGGCCTTGCGGTAGACCTCGATGAGGGTGAAGATCTCCACGCCCCAGTTGGTGGCGAATCGCATCTTCTTGAGGAGATCCGAGTGAAAGACCACCTCGCCGGAGAGCTGGTAGTGGAACCCCAGGAGGAAGTCGATGAGCCGGATCATCTTCTCGTCCTTGCTCTCGGTGAACTTCCGCTTGAGGGTCAGGAGCAGGGGGTCGAGGAGCAGGCGCTTGACCCGGCCGTAGAGGGCGCGGTCGCGGATGCGCGCGTAAAAGGCCTTGGAGAAGTCGTAGTTCAGGGTGACCACGGGGAAGAAGAGGCGGTCGAGCTGCACGGCCCGAAAGGAGCGGATGTCCGCGTCGATGAGGCCGATGCTCTTGGCGCCCAGGGCCAGGGCGATGCCGAAGCTCAGGAACATGTTCCGGCCCTTGCCCGGCTCCTGGATGTTGAACCCGGCCTGGGTGAGGGTGTCGTAGATGCTCGAGAAGCCGGGTCCGTCGTTCCACTGAAGGACGTAGTTGCGCAGCCCGTGGGCTCGAAGGAGCGCGTGCAGGGTCCGGGCCTCCTCCTGGGTGGCCCGGTCCAGGCCGAAGATGATGCTCGAGAGGTACGAGGTGCCGGCGAGCTGCTTGAGGATGTTCTCGAAGACGGGCCGGTTGGCCGGGTCGGTGTACTCGGTGGCCAGGAGCGGGATGATCAGGACGGTCTTCTGCCACTTGGAGTGGAGCCGGAGCTGGTTCTTCAGGTGCTTCCGGTCCTGTCTCCGAAGGATGTGGAAGGTGGTGATTCGGCTGTGGGTCTGGCTGAAGTCCGCGATGGCTCGTCCCTCCCCTCGAGACCGGCCCCAGGATCAACCTCCGAAGGTAGTGGAATTGGAAGGCGTTGTCAATCCATGGTGAACGGCCCGTCCATGCCGACCCGACGCCGGCTGGCGTTGCGAAGGGCGAATTTCGGGGACACCATACGAAATTCGTGCCTGAGCGCATTCCGTGGAATCGCATGCCTTTCGGAATGGGAATTTCGTATGGTGTCCCCGAAATTCGTCTCCGAAATTGACGGGTCGCCTGCTTGATCGGTTTGACCCCAAGGTCCTTGCAGATTTTTCGGGCCAAGAGATTGTTGATTGAGCGAAGGATTTTGCCACCATGAGTGTTTCGCCCCTTCACGAAGCAGATTGCAGCCTTGGGCTCGCATTTATTGAAGGAGGGCGACTCTCTTCATATCGCGATTATTTCCTCTCGAAATCCGCTTCCTGCAGAGGAAATCGCATCCCGCCGGTTGAGCTCGAGAGCTTCTTTCAGCGTGATTTCCAGTGTTTCCTTCAATTCATCGTAGGTCTTTTCTTGACAATTGACGCCCGGTATTTCTTCAACCCATCCAATCCACCAGTCACCTTCCTTCTTGATGACAACCGTGTACTCATTTTCCATTTCGATGCCTTTCTCAATCTGGATTCCTATCGATGAAGCCGATCACATGAACCCTGACCTCCAATGCCCATCCCAGAAGGGTAACGGAATTCGAACGCGGTTTCAATCCGTCGAAAACACCCCTTCGAGCCCGTGACGCAAGAGGTTTCGCACCTTCACGTCGTTCACCTGGAACGGCTCCGCGCCGTCATAGAGCACCAGGCCTTCCGGCGCGCAGTCCCTGGAGAGGCCCCTGAATGTCTGAATCCCTTTGAGGAAGCTCCTGGAAAACGTCTGGGCGGACTTGATCTCCACGGGGATCAACTGCCGTCCCCGCTTGATGAGAAGATCGACCTCGTTGCCCTGGCTGTCCCGGTAGAAGAAGAGCTGGGGCCGTCTTCCGCGGTTGTAGAACCCCTTGAGGATCTCCAGGATCACGAGATTCTCGTACAGTCCGCCTCGAAGGGGGTCGCGCCGGGCCTGATCGGGGGTTTCGATCCCCAGAAGGTAGGCGAGGAGTCCTGTGTCCGTGAAGTAGATCTTGGGGGATTTGACCACGCGCTTGCCGATGTTCTCGAAAAAGGGCGGCAGCTCGAACAGGACGAACGAGGCCTCGAGGACGCTCATCCAGCTCTTGACGGACGGCCCGGAGAGCCCGATGTCGTTGCCGAGGGAGGTGTAGTTGATCACCTGGCCGACGCGGCCGGCGAGGAGGGTGAGAAACTGCTGAAACCGGTTCAGGTCCTTGACGTTCAACAGGCTTCTCACATCCCGCTCCACATAGGTCTGCACATAGCCGTTGAAGAACCGTTGCGTGGAGAGGTTCTGGTGGTGAAGCCGGGGGAACCCGCCTTTCACCATGAGCTCGTAGGCGTCCCAGCGCTTCTTGTAGCTCCTGAGCTCGGTCAGGGAGAACGGGAGCAGGGTCAACACGGCGGTGCGACCGGCGAGGGACTGGCTGACGGCCTCATGGACCTCCGGCTGATGACTGCCGGTCAGAACGAAGAGACCATTCTTGGCGGTCTCGTCCACGATCCCCTGCACGTAGGACAGGAGCTCGGGCAGACGCTGCACCTCATCCAGAATCGCCCCCTCGGGCATTCCGTTCAGGAAGCCGCGGGGGTCCGCCTGCGCCGCCATGCGAACGTCCGGGTCTTCGAGGGAAACGTAGGGCATCCCGGGAAAGGCCATGCGAACCAGCGTGGTCTTGCCCGACTGTCGCGGACCCAGCACGGTCGCCGCCGGGTACTCCCGGACCGATGCCATGAGCTCCTCGGTGATCTCGCGCGGAATCATGGCTGGAGGGTATCGCGGTTTCGTGAAAATGTAAAGTTGGGTTTTGGTTTTTCACAAAATAATTTCGGGGACACCATACGAAATTCCCATTCCGAAAGGCATGCGATTCCACGGAATGCGCTCAGCGCACGAATTTCGTATGGTGTCCCCGAAATTCGTTCCCGACATTCAGAAGAGACGTTCCTGGTCCGAGTCGCCGGTGCGGCAGACGGACTTCAGGCCGGAAATTTTGTGGAAGCCTTTTCCATTTCGGCAGCATTTTGCTATGATTGCCTGTGAACGTAGCAGAAAGAACCAAGGTTGTGAATTCAAGCTCGTAACCATCAAAACAAAGCAATACGAGCATGATCTACTGGTAATCGTTCAGGAGAAAGGAATGAAAAAGATCGTCTACAGTGGTCATGCTGAAATGAAATTTGATGTCTTACGAAACCATGGGTTTCCCATTTCCAGAGATCGAGTCACGGATGCCGTGGAAGACCCTGAGCTTACTCAGGATGGCTATCGAGCCAGAAAGATTGCACAAAAAACACTGGACGATGCCCATGTGATTCGAGTCGTTTTTGAAGACATGCCCGATGAAATAAGAATCATTACCTTTTATCCAGGAAGGAAGGCGCGTTATGAAGATTCGATATAATCGGGACGAAGATATCATGATCATGGAGATTTCTTCAGAATCAGTTGATTTTGCTGAGGAAATGGGTCCGATTATCGTTCACTTCTCAAAGGACAGAAAGCCCATTCTTCTTGAAATCATGGATGCAAGTGAGTTTATCGCAACAGCCGCCCGCTCGACGATTACGGCCAAGAATGCGGAACCGATTGAGATGAACTTTTGACGAAACGAATTTCGGGGACACCATACGAAATTCACGTTCCGAAAGGCATGCGATTCCACGGAATGCGCCTGGCGCACGAATTTCGTATGGTGTCCCCGAAATTCGTTCCCGACATTCAGAAGAGGCGTTCCTGATCCGGGTCGCCGGTGCGGCAGATGGGCTCGAGGCCGAAGTGCTCGTAGGCCCGCCTGGTGGCCACCCGGCCCCGGGGGGTGCGCTTGAGGAAGCCCTCCTGAATGAGGAAGGGCTCGTACACGTCCTCGATGGTGTCCTTCTCCTCGCTCACCGCGGCCGACAGGGTGTCCACGCCCACGGGCCCGCCTTCGAACTTCTCCATGATGGTGAGCATGATGTGCCGGTCCATGCGGTCGAGGCCCCGGTCGTCCACCTCGAGCATGGCCAGGGCCTCGTTGGCCACCTCCAGGGTGATGACCCCGTCGGCGCGGACCTGGGCGAAGTCCCGCACCCGCCTGAGAAGGCGGTTGCAGATACGGGGTGTGCCCCGGGAGCGCCGCGCGATCTCAAAGGCGCCCTCGCCCCGCGTGGGGATGTCCAGCAGGCGGGCCGAGCGCAGGGCGATCTCCTGGAGCTCCTCGGGCCGGTAGAAGTCCACCCGGAGGACCACGCCGAACCGGGCCCGCAGGGGCGGGGTCAGGAGGCCGGTGCGGGTGGTGGCGCCCACCAGGGTGAAGGGGGGCAGGGAAATCTTCATGGTGCGGGCCGAGGGACCCTGCCCGATGATGATGTCGAGCTGGTAGTCCTCCATGGCGGGGTAGAGGATCTCCTCCACCACGTGGTTCAGGCGGTGGATCTCGTCGATGAACAGGACGTCGTGGGACTCCAGGCTGGTGAGGATGGCGGCCAGGTCTCCGGGGCGCTCGATCACCGGGCCAGAGGTGCTCTTCACGTTTACCCCGAGCTCGCGGGCGATGATGTGGGCCAGGGTGGTCTTCCGACGCCGCGGGCGACGGGACGACGACGGCGACGGTCCTTGCCGAGGCCA
>CAYYVD010000203.1:0-3861 GCA_964475045.1 uncultured Desulfobacterales bacterium
CGTGTCGGGCAACACGGACTACCTGGTGGTGGGATCCAACCCCGGTTCGTCCAAGCAGGAGGACGCCCGGGCGCACGGCACGCCCGTCCTGGACGAGGATGGGTTCCTGGAACTGCTCGAGCGGGGATCGGTTTCCTAGAATTTCGGGGACACCATACGTAATTCAAGAGCGGAAAGCGTTCTTGAATTACGTATGGTGTCCCCGAAATTCAGTCCTCGAAATTCTGTGTCACCGGCGGGGTCGAAGCTCGAAGGTCACGGATGCGTTCTTGCCCAGGTCGACCTCCTCCTGCTTGTGTCCGATCCGGATCGGCTCGGCCACGCCGTCCCCCGCCGTGACCGTGAGCTTCTCCTGGGTCACGTCCACGTGCAGGGAGTGGCAGCGGTAACGGATGTTCATGGACAGGCGGCCCATCTCCCTGGGCAGCCGGGGGTTGAACCGCAGCACTCCCCGGCAGGTCTCGATGCCGGTGTAGGTCTGGAGCAGGATGTTGACGCTGCCCGCCATGGCCCCGAGGTGAATGCCCTCGGGTGTGGTCCCTCCCTGAATGTCCGTGTAGTCGCTCTTGAGTGCGGACTCGAACAGGGACCAGGACTCCTCGCGCCTGGCGCGGCCCAGGATGCTCGAGTGAACCATGCGGCTCAGGGTGGAGCCGTGAGAGGTGCGCTGGGTGTAGTACTGGATGTTCTTGGGGATCATGTCCGCCTCGAAGGGATACCCCAGCCGGTCGAACACCCGTTTCAGCTCCTGGGAGGAGAACAGGTAGAACAGCATCAGCACATCGGCCTGCTTGGAGGCCTTGTACCGGTTCGGGGTGTCGTCCTCGGCCTCGAGGATGCGGTCCAGCCGCTGAATGTCCCGGTACTTTTCCCGGTACCCCTCCCAGTCGAACTCCTCCAGATCGTCGTACCACTCGAACTGGCTGATGATGTCCCCGTCCTGAAAGACCACGCACAGTCTCCGGCTCACGTCGTCCCAGCGCTCGAGCTCCTCCTGGTCGAGAGACAGGGATTCCTTGAGCTCCCGTTGCCGTTCCTGAGGGAGGTTTTCGAGCACCTTCAAGGCCTCGGTGAGCACCCAGGCCGCCATGACGTTGGTGTAGGCGTTGTTGTTCAGGCCGGGCTCATCGGACCAGGGGTAGGCGTCGTGGTACTCGTCCGGCCCCATGACCCCTCGAATCTCGTACCTCCCCCGCTCTTCGTTGAGCTCGGCGATGGAGGCCCAGAACCGGGCGATCTCGAGCAGCATTTCGGCCCCGTAAGTAGAGAGGAATTCGCTGTCTCCGGTGATCTCGTGGTACTGGACCACGTTGTACGCGATGGCCGCGCTCACGTGGCGCTGGCGTCTGGAGTTGTCAGGAATCCACCTCCCCGACTTGGGGTTGAGATGCAGGCGCTGGCTCTCCTCGCGTCCGTTGCTGCCGCTCTGCCAGGGGAACATGGCCCCCTGAAGACCTTCCTCCCTGGCGGCGTGCCGGGCCTCGTTCAGCCGCCGGTACCGGTAGAGGAGGAGCGAGCGGGTGATCTCGGACAGACGGAGGTTGAGGAAGGGAAAGATGAACAGCTCATCCCAGAAGATGTGGCCCCGGTAGGCCTCCCCGTGCCAGCCTCGAGAGGGGACACCCACGTCCAGGTCCATGGTGTGGGTGGAGGCGGTCTGGAGCAGGTGAAAAATGTTCAGGCGCAGGATCATGGAGGTGAGGTCGGTCTTGTCGGGGTCCCGGTGCTCGAACACCATGTCGAAGTCACGCCACAAATGGGACCAGGCGCGTGCGTGGGTGTCCAGGAGGTCTTCGAAGGAGCCGCAACGGGAGGCGGCCTTGACGGCTTCCAGGCCGCACTCCGAGCAGGCGTGGTCCCAGGAGGTGTAAAGGGCCAGGGCTTTCTCCACCCGCACCTCGTCCAGGGCCTCCAGCCGCACGGTGAAGGTCTGGCCGATTCGGCCCTCCTCCTGCACGAGGCGGCGCTCGGGTCGAAGCAGGTGCCCGCCCTGGTAGGCCCGGGTTCTGGCGGCCTGTGCGATGCGCACCCCGGACTGTTTGGTCTCCGTCTTCAAAAAGAGCGTGTCCTCCTCCACGAGATCGGTCCGAATCGGGACCAGGTGATCATTGTTCAGGCCCTGGTACCGCTGGACGCCGCTGTTTTCCACCTGTCCGTCCAGGGCGGTACGAATCTCCACACGGCCGCTCCAGTTCTCCGGGGAGATGCGCAGCTCGAGCCCGGCCAGGTGGGGCTCGGCCATGTGAACGATCCGCCGTTCCCGAATCATGGTCCTTCGACCGTGGTCGTCCTCGAAGTGGACCTTGCGGGAGAGCACGCCCTGGTAGAGATCCAGCTCCTGGCGATAGGAGAGGAGGGTCACGTCCCGAAAACCGAACCAGTCCCCCTCCTCGATGCGAAAGTCGAGACAGAGCCAGTTGGGCAGGTTGACCAGGTCCTCGTTCTCGACGGTTCGGCCGGAGACCTCGGTCCGACGCCGGTTGTATCCTCCGGCCAGGTAGGTGCCCGGGTAATGGGTCCCGTCGGCCTGCGCGTGGCTCGCCGCCCCCCGGGTGGCAAAGTAGCCGTTGCCCAGCGTGCAGAGGGCCTCCCGGAGGCCTTCCTGCTCAGGCGTGAAGCCCTCGTAATCCAGGGTCCATGGATGGGTCATGGATGGTGACCGCTCCTTCCTCGTCATGCACCGGTCGGTGGACCGGTCGTCCGGGTTTGTCTTTTGTGTCCCTGGACCAGAGAGGCCAGGGATTCGAGAAAGACCCGGACCTCCTCCGGATCTTTCAATACGTACTGGGCCTCGCTGAACCGGTTCTCCTCGGTGACCACGATGCCCACCCCTCCGTCCGGGCGTGTGCGAAGCGCACCGAAGCCGTCCTCGTCGGTCACGTCGTCCCCGATGTACACGGGGATCCACCCTGGACCGTTCAGGTCAAGCGTGTCGAGGATCCACAGAAGCGCCCGTCCCTTGTTCCAGTCGATGTCCGGCTGGATCTCGAACACCTTTTTCCCGTGCCCCTTTTTCAGGCGGGGAAAGCTTGCCGGAATGCGGTCCACCGCCTGCTCGACGGAAGGGACCTCTTTCCGGGCGACGTTTCGGTAGTGGACCGCAATGGAGTACTTCTTGCGCTCCACCTGGGCTCCCTCGATCGGGGCGAGCGCCTCCTCGAGGATCTGCTCTGCGGCGTCCAGATCGTCGAGGTCGTCGTCCCCCTTTCGAAGGCCCATGCGGCCGCGCTCGGGACCGAGGATGTCGAAGCCGTGGCTGCCCGCGTACACGATGTGCTCGAGTCCCACCAGCCGCCGGACGTCCTGAAGGTCCCGGCCGCTGACAACGCCCACGGTGCAACCGGTGGAGAGGGTCTCGAGGGCCCTCCGCATGTCCTCGGCCATCACCGCCTGCTCCGGTCGGGACACGATGGGGGTCAGGGTGCCGTCGTAGTCCAGAAACACGACCGGCGCCTCTTCCTCGAACCGCGCGGCCAGCTCTCCCAGGGCATGCAGGGCCGAGGGAAGCTCCTTCGTGGCTCTGGCTGCTGGCGCGAGCTCGTGGAGGCCCTGGACCACCCGGTCGGCCCCGGCCTCCAGGAGGTCGGATGCATGCCCCGTTCGATCCACGCCGATCACGCGGGCGAAGCCTCCAGCCCGACCCGCTTCCACCCCGGACAAGGCGTCCTCCAGGACAAGGGCCCGCTCGGGGGAAACCGCCAGGCGTCTCGTCGCCTCGAGGAAAATGTCCGGGGCCGGCTTGCCGTTCAGACCGAGGGACTCCGCGTCCAGACCGTCCACACGGACATCGAAGACCTCGCTCATCCCGGCGGCCTCGAGCACCGCCTTGCAGTTCTTGCTGGAGGAGACCACCGCCGTGCC
>CAYYVD010000203.1:3871-9111 GCA_964475045.1 uncultured Desulfobacterales bacterium
CGTACACCTGGACCCCGTCCTGCTCCAGCCGCTTTCGAAAGTCCTCGTTCTTCCGGTTCCCGAGTCCGTATACGGTGGCCTTTCCCGGGGGATCCCCGGGATCCCCCTCCGGCAGTTCGACGCCCCGTGAGGCCAGGAAGCTTCGAACGCCGTCCAGGCGGGGCTTGCCGTCCACGTACCGGGCGTAATCCATCTCCGTGTCGAAGGGGTCCCAGGTCCCTCCCGACTCCTGCCGAAAGGCGTCGAACAGGGACTTCCACGCCGCGGCGTGGACCGCGGCGGTCCGCGTGATCACGCCGTCCAGGTCGAAGACGACCGCGTCGAGCTGAAATTTGGAGAGGATCAGGGGAGGAGGCTCGGTCATGTCGGGCTCCTGACATAGGGGTTCTCATGGGAATCCCATACACCGTCATCATCCGTATCTCCGCATTTCAACCCGTCCATGGTCTCGATGCAATGGGGTGGAACCCGAATTGATCCCTGACTCGAACAGTAGAGAGGTAAGCGGCCCGCTGGGGCGGCCCAACACCGAAATACAGGATGGAGGGTATTGCGAAAGCCGGACGCCTGGTACAGCATGGAAAGACCCGGAACGGAGGGACCCACAGGGCTCCCGCTCGGGACAACGCAGGGGGAGCCCGGAGCCGCCTTGGAAGCGCGCTTCGGAGCGCGGTGCTCACACGATGCGAGGTGGATGGGTGATGGGAGATTTGGTGATCGTTTCGAACCGGGGTCCGTTCAGCTTCGACCGTACGTTCCTCAACCAGGCGGAACACCGACTGGAAAACGGCAAGTGGCCTTCGCCGCCCCGGTTCGGCGAGGGCGGCCTGGTGCAGGCCATGTCCGGCCTGCTTCGTCCCGGGGCCTGGCGGACCACCTGGCTCGGCGCCTCCATGGGCGACCGGGACGTGGACGTGGCGCGAGGCCACTACGGTCACGTGTTTCAGGGGATGGAGGAGCAGGGACTTGCCCCGAGGTGGTTCCCTCACATCGAGATCGATCCGGACAACCGCCTCCACTTCCGCTATGGTGAATACGACTTCTTCATGCGGTTCGTCTTCTTCGACACCCGGCACATGCACAGCTACTACAGCCGCTTTGCCAACGGCTTCCTCTGGCCCCTCATGCATCTCACGCGCTCCCCCCTGTTCTACAAGAAGTGCCGGGCGTTTCCCCGGCCCGAGCTCGAAAAGAGCGACTTTGTCCAGTACACGAGCAGCGGGGTCACCTTTGCCAACACGGTGCTGGACGAGATACAGAAGAGCGGGGCCCTCATGCGCACCAACGAAGAGACCGTCATCTGGAACCAGGACTACCACCTCATGCGCATTGCCGAGGATTTCAAGGGGCTGCTTCGAGAGGAGGGGGTGAGATCCGACGCCAGACGCCACATTCACGTGGGCCAGTTCATGCACACGCCCTTCTTCAACATCCACGAGATCCAGGGGCTCATCCGCGAGGACAAGCGGAACCGCATCAAGGACCTGGTCTACGACCCCTTTGCGGAGAGCATCGAGAGCGTTCTGAAGCGGGTGACCTGGGGCATGCTCCACAACGACTTCATCGGTTTTCACACCAAGGAGTACTGCGACAACTACCTGGAGGCCCTCGAGGAGTGGTTTCCCGTGGACATTCGGGTGGCGGACCAGCGCTACGAGATCCACCGTCGAGGGGGTGTGACCACGGTGGGCGCCCTGCCCATCGGCCTGGACGTGGACAAGATCCTTGCCGAGGTGGCCCCGGGCAAATCCCTGGATCAGGAGGTGGGCGGAACCCCGCTTCGAAAAATGATCCAGGAGACCCGGGGAAGAAACCACCTGGTCTTCGGAGGGCTGGAGCGCCGGGACTACACCAAGGGGCTCATGGAGCGGCTTCGAATCTACCTCCATGCTCGCAACCGCCTGCAGGAGAAGGGCCGGGGCGCGCGTCTCTATCAGGTGACGTCCCCCAGCCGCATGTCCAACCCGGAGTACCAGAAGCTTCATCAGGAGCTGGACAAGGAGATCGACAGGATCAACCGGCAGCTCCCGGAGCCGGAGCGGGTCCTGCACCTGGACGGAGGCGTCCCGGCACCCGAGAACTACCGGTTCATGAAGGAGATGGACGTCATGCTCGTCACGCCGCTGGAGGACGGCATGAACCTCGTGGCCTTCGAGTACATCCTTTCCCAGAAGTTCAAGAGCCGGGACCTTCGAGGCATTCTCGCCTTGAGCACGAGCGGTGCGGCCCGGTGGCTGCGCACCCGGGGGTTCGGGGAGGAGGACGGCGTCGTGTTCGTGAACCCCATGAAGCCCAAGGAGGCGGGCGTGCAGATCGCGGAGGCCGTGGAGCGCGGGTGCCGCCTGTCGGAGCGGTTGATCGCCTGCGTCGAGAAGGAGCGCCGGGTGGATGACTGGGCCGAGCGGAACATCGAAGCGATCCTGAACGCCAAAAAGAGCGACGTCTCGTAGCGCGGGGCTCTGGAATTTCGGGGACACCATACGTAATTCAAGAACCAGTTGCGTTTTTGAAGAGGATTTCTTGAATTACGTATGGTGTCCCCGAAATTCCGCCCCCGAAACGCCAAGGAGACACAAGAACATGGACGAATGGAGAGAAGCCAGAGAAAGGATGGTCGAGGAGCAGCTCGTGCCCCGAGGCATTCGGGACCCCCGGGTTCTGGGGGCCATGCGCTCCGTTCCCCGGCACCGGTTCGTGCCCCGGGACATGCGCAGGGCGGCCTACGAAGACCGTCCCCTGCACATCGGGCTCGACCAGACCATCTCGCAACCCTATATGGTCGCATGGATGACCGAGTCCCTGGGGCTCACCGGCACCGAGAAGACCCTGGAGATCGGAACCGGAAGCGGTTACCAGGCCGCCGTGCTGGCGGAGCTTTCCTCCTGGGTCTACACCGTGGAGCGGTTCGAGGAGCTGCAGGAGCGCGCCCGCAAGATCCTGGAGGCTCTGGGATACACGAACCTCTCCTACCACGTTTTCAACGGCACCCTGGGTTGGGAGGAGCACAGTCCCTATGGCGCGATCATGGTCACCGCCGGTGCCCCACGGGTCCCGGAGCCCCTCCTGAACCAGCTGGCCGACGGGGGCCGGTTGCTGATCCCGGTGGGCGACCGCTACAGCCAGATGCTCACCAGGATCACTCGAAGAGGCGGGGAGATGAAGCAGGAGGCCCTGGGCGGGTGCCGCTTCGTCGCGTTGACGGGGGAGCACGGGTGGACTTGAAAAAGCCCCGTGCCGGCGCCTCCTGACGAGGCTTACAGGCGTTCCTTCAGGCTCGGCGCATCGTCGAACATGGCGTTCTCCCGGTTCCTTGGTCGGTCTGTGCCTCGATCAACCCACGCGTCAACCGACACGCAGCTCGTTGAATGGCCTTTCCAACCCCTCATGAAGGTCATGAACAGGCTTTTTCATACGGACTGGAACAAAATCGTCCCGGGCTTTCCCCGGGACTCCTTTGTGCTCTCCGTGTCCTTCGTGGTGAAGCAGGTATGTTTTTTACCACGAAGACCACGAAGTGCCCGAAGGCGGGAAAAGGAATCCGTCATCGTCTTTGCGGAACCATGCCCTAAGGCTCCTGCTGGTCGTGGGGGCAGTGGAAGGCCGAACGCCCCCCGATCCGGGATTTTTCGAGCGGCCCCCCACAGAGCGGACAGGTCCCGTCCCCGTGTCGATGGGGGATGATGAACGAGTCGGGAAACCGGGAGGGATCTGCACGGGCCTCGATGGCGGCGGGAAGGACGTTCTGGGTCATTTCCGTGTAGAGGGTCTCCCACGCCCCGTCCGTCAATGCGTTGGCCTTGATCCAGGGGGGAATGCCCGCCTGGAACAGAATCTCGTCGGAGTAAATGTTCCCGATGCCGGCCAGGCGCTTCTGATCCATGAGCGCGGACTTGACGGCCGCACGGCTTCCTCGCATGACGTTTCGAAAGGTCTCGAGGTCGAAGTCCGGATCCAGGGGGTCCGGTCCGAGCTCCTTCTCGTCGATGAACGCCTGCAGGTCGCGGGCCAGGGACACCTCCCCCAGCTTGCGCTGACAGTCATAGACCAGGTGATAGCCGTTGGAGAAGTGGATGATCAGGCGTTCGTGCCCCGAGCTCCGTTCCTCGTCCCGAAAGTACCGAAGAAAGCCGGTCATCCCGAAGTGGAGCACGAGCAGTTGTCCGTCCTGGAGCCCCCCGAACAGGTACTTGCCGTGCCTTCGGGCATTCTCGAAGCGGTTGCCTCGAAGCACGTCGGTGAGATGAGAGACGCTGGTTCCCTGAACCAGGGTCGAGCCCGGGACCTCCACCCCGTCGATGTCCTGGTGCAGAGAGGTGGATTCCAGGTACTGTCTGAAGACCTCGACATCCGGCAGCTCGGGCATGAAATGCTCCTCCGGTGTTATCGCTTGCAGGCCTTGATTCGCTCTCGAACGGCCCGGAACACGTCCTTGAGGTGGAGCACGCCCACCAGTCCCTCCCCTCCGGTTCCCATGACCAGGAGGCTGTCGTGCTGTCCTACGACCATGAGGTGAATGGCCGTGCTGAGGGACTCCCCTTCCTCCACGTAGCGGTCCGAGACCGGCCTGCAGTCGATGTCCTCCACATGGATGTCTGCGGCCTTCTCACAGATGGCTCCCAGGGCGTCCTGCCAAAGGTCGTAGTTCTGCAGCATGCTCTTCACGAAATCGCTGCTCAGCCCGGAGAGGCTGACGGAGCGCAGGTCGCCGATGTTCTTGTACCCCGGCTCCAGGCATCGGAGCACGTCGAGCTCGGTGAGCTCTCCCACCGGATGTCCGGCGTGGTCCAGCACCAGCACGCTGTGCGGCGGCTCCGCCGAGGGGCCTTCGCCTTTCGAGGCCTTTTCAAAGGCCTCGATGGCGGTGTACAGGGAGGCCTTTTCAGAAACCGTTCCGTGTTCCCAGACAGGCACCATGAGGTCACCAACCGTTTTGCCGTCCATACGGTCCATGGTCGAACGCCCTCCTTTCCCTTGATCCTCACTGGAACCCTACCAGGAGGTCGCCCGGGACGCCATGGGGTCATTCCTGTATTTACAGCGGAAGGAGGAAAGGACAGGGGTTTCAGCCGCCTGCTTTCCTCGGGTGGACGACATCCGCTCGAAGGAGCAGGGCGGGGAAGTGCCGCATTCCTTCGGCCACCGAAAGACCGCCGTCTGCCCGGACCTCGCCCCCGGTCAGGGCGTCCCGATACCGCGAGGGGGCGCCCGAGGGAAGCTGGATTCGGGTGTCGGACCAGACC
>CAYYVD010000204.1:0-9053 GCA_964475045.1 uncultured Desulfobacterales bacterium
GTTTGAACACGTGCCAGAATGAAGGCAGTGTCCAGGAGACGTTTTCGCGAGGGTATCCATGTTTCTTGGCGTAAACATAGGAGTAGGCCATGAGGGCCAGTCCGAAGAGCAGCCCCGGCACGATCCCCCCCAGAAAGAGGCTGGCGACCGATGCATTGGCGATCACGGCGTAGATCACCATGGGAATGCTGGGGGGGATGATTGGGCCCATGGCGCCGGATGCGGCTGTGAGGGCGGATGCAAATCCCGGACTGTACTTCTTCTGCTTCATGGCGGGGATGAGGACCGATCCCACGGCGGCTGCATCCGCCACGGCGCTTCCGGAGATCCCGCCGAAAAACATGCCCGTCAGCACCGAGACCTGGGCCAGACCACCGCGGACGCGGCCTACGATGAACTGGGCGAACTCTACCAGACGCTGGGAAATCCCCCCTTCCTCCATGATGGTGCCGGCCAGGATGAAGAAGGGCACCGCCAGGAGGGGAAAGGAGTCGATGCCCTGCGCATACATGATGTGGGGAATGATGACGGGGTTGAAGATGCCGTTGGAGACCGCGATGACCACGCCGACAAGGCCCAGGGCAAAGGCCACGGGGATGCCCAGGAAGAGAAACAAGAGCAGCAGCCCAATGAACAGGAGCGAGGTCATCCGCTTTTTGTCTCCTTCTCGTGCCTTTCCCGGCCGACCACCAGAGCCCGGCACTGGCTCACGATTTTCAGGAACATGGCCACGGCCATCAGAAACGTCCCGACTGGGATGACCAGGTACACGATCCACATGGGAATCTCCATGGCCGTAGAGATCTGCGAGCTCTGGCGGACCGTCAGCTCGTACCCGCCCTTGAGGATGATCAGCAGGAGACCCAGGCAAGCGAGAGAGATGAGCAGTTTCAACAGACGGCCGATTTTCTCGGGAAGCCGAAGATAGATGAGATCCAGGGAGAGCATCTCGTCCGCGCGCACAACCGAGACAATGCCCAGAAAAACGATCCATGCGAACAGAAAACGTCCCAGCTCCTCGGGCCACGGGAGGGCGTGCTCGAACACGTAACGGGCGACCACCTGGGCGAAGATCGCCACGACCATCACCGCCAGCAGCAGTGCATTGCAGAGATCCAGCCCTTGGTCACCGAGCGCGGCCATTCTGTCGATTTTCGACACAGGGGCCCCCGTCTTCCCTCTTCACTTATCCGGTGTGGTTCATTGGGTTTTCAAGATGCGATCCAAGTAGCCTTGGGCCTCAGGCGCCTTTTCGAGGAGCTTGTCCCAGGCCGACGACATCCGGTCTCGAAAGGGCTTCTGGTCCACGTCGTTGACTTCCATCCCCTGCTCTTCCAGCTTGGTCAGCAGATCGGTGTCATATCGTGCGAAAGATGCGTGATCGATCCCCGGAGCCTCCATGAGGTCCAGAATGGCTTCCAGCGCCGACAGGTCTTCCTGATCAGCCCGCTCCGCAGCCAATCGGGCAATGCGGTCTTCCGGCGTTTTTCGTGTTTCAATCAGGGCATGGAACGAATCCTCTGAGATCTGTTCCCACCGCAAGGCGTAAAAGATCGAATCCACCACCTGAAGAAAATTGCCTTCACTGACGAAGATGCCTCCTCCGGGCCCCTTCTTGATGGTGACCACCCCGTCGTGTTCCAGCATGTGGAGGGCTTCTCGAATGGTCCCTCGACTGACACCGAACGCCTCGGAGAGCACCGCATCCGAGGGCAGGCGCTCACCGGGTGGGAGCTCCCGGCTCAGGACATACTCCTTCAACTGCTCGACGATGTGATCGGTGTAGCGGCGGTTTTTGACGGGATTCAGCATAATAGAACCAAAGTATTTTAGTTTGATTTTTAGGCACCAACATCCTTGTTGTCAAGCCGTTTCTTTTTCGAACGTACATGGACCGGCTCCCGCTCCTGCCCATCCCCGAGGATGAAAGGACGAGAGCGCCGATATTCAGTCGTCGAGTACGATGGCCCTTGCCGGATCTTCGAGGAGGGGCAAGTCCCCAATCAGGACATGCCCTTTGCGTGCAGGTGGCAGGCGACCTGATGGCCGTTTCCCACATCGAGGAGCTCGGGTTCCCGCTCCCTGCATCGGGGCACGGCCTCGTGGCACCGGGTGTGAAAACGGCAGCCGGGAGGGGGGGCGAGCGGGCTGGGCGGGTCGCCGCGCAGGATGATCCGTTCACGCCGTTCCCCGGGACGGGTCGATGGAATGGCGGACAGAAGCGCTCGGGTGTACGGATGAAGGGGGCGGTCGTAGAGGTCTACGGTTTCTCCGAGCTCCACGATTTTCCCGAGGTACATGATGGCCACGCGGTTGGAAATGTGTTTGGCAACGCTCAAGTCGTGTGTGATGAAGAGGTAGGTCAGCCCGAACTCCCGCCTCAGTCGCTTCAGGAGATTGAGGATCTGGGCCTGGATGGAGACGTCCAGGGCGGAGATCGGCTCGTCACAGACCACGAACTGGGGATGAAGAGACAGGGCCCTGGCGATCACGACGCGCTGCCTCTGCCCTCCGCTGAGCTCGTGGGGGTATCGATCCGCGAAGCCGGGGTTCAGCCCGCAGGTCTCCATGAGCTCAGCCACCTCGCGGCGATGCGCTGTTCGCGTTTTCGACTGGTGATGGATGAGGATCGGTTCGCCCACGATGTCCCGCACCCGCATCCTCGGGTTCAGGGAGCCGAAGGGATCTTGAAAGACGATTTGCATTTCACAACGCAAGCGGCGAAGGCTTGCCGGTCGCAGCTGGGACAGAGGGCGGCCGTCGAAACGAACCGTACCGGACGTGGGCTCGAGCAGGTGAAGGATGGACCGGCCGGTGGTGGACTTGCCGCACCCCGACTCTCCGATCAACCCGAGGGTTTCCTGCCGGCGGATGGTGAAGGTCAAGCCGTCGACCGCCTTGACGTGGGCGGCGATCCGGGAGGTGATGCCCCTGCGCACCGGGAACCAGGTTCTGAGGTCTTGCACGTCAACGAGGTTGTCCAAGGTTTTTTCTTCTCTCGCCATGCGTTACGCCTCGGAGTAGAGCCAGCATCGAACCCAATGCCCCTCCCTGACCTGGGTCAGAGGGGGTTTCCGCTCGGTGCAGATTCCTTGCCGCCGTTCGCAGCGCGGGTGAAAGGGGCATCCCGAAGGCAGGCTCAGCGGGTCGGGGATGGTGCCGGGAATGACCTCCAGGTCCGTCTCCTGGGAATCGGACACGCGGGGAATGGAGCGATTGAGTCCGATGGTGTAAGGATGGCACGGGTTTTCGAAGATGCTTTGGACGTCCGCGTACTCGACCACCTTTCCTGCATAGAAGACGGCCACGCGATCGCAGACCTCTGCGATGACGCCCAGATCGTGGCTGATGAGCAGGATGGCCGTGCCGATCTCCTGCTTGAATCGCTTCATCAGCTCCAGGATTTGAGCCTGGATGGTGACATCGAGGGCCGTGGTGGGCTCGTCTGCAATGAGGAGGTCGGGATCGCAGGAGAGGGCCATGGCGATCATGACCCGCTGCCTCATCCCTCCGCTCAGCTGATGCGGGTACTCGTCCAGACGTTTTGGAGGATCCGGAATGCCCACCAGCCCCAGCAGATCCAGGGCCTTGTCCCGGGCCCGGGCCCGCGTTGCCCGGGTGTGCAGCAGAATCGGCTCTGTGATCTGCCGGCCGATCCTGTGAGCGGGATTGAGGGAGGTCATGGGTTCCTGAAAGATCATGGAGATGCTGTTCCCTCGTACCGTCCTCAGGTAGTTCTCGTCCCGGCTCAGGAGGTCGGTTCCTCGGAACAGGATCCGTCCGCCGGCATACTCTCCGGGAGGGCATTGGATCAGCTGAAGGATGGAGAGGGCCGTGACGCTCTTTCCGCAACCGGATTCCCCGACGATTCCCAGCGTCTCTCTCGGGTGCACCTGAAAGTCCACCCCGTCCACCGCCTTGAGCAGACCGCTGTCGGTGTGGAAATGGACCCTCAGGTCCTGTATGTCCAGAAGAATCTCCGTCACGTTTCTCTCATCACGGGCTGCGCAGGAAGCCCCGGTCCGTTTGGGTGAGGTAACGAAACCCCTGGTCCGTGACCTCCACCGTGTCCGAGTGCTGAACCCCGCCCAGATCTCCGATCCGGAGCGCGGGCTCCAGGCTGAGCACCATCCCCTTCTGAAAGGAGAGGGTCGTGGCGCCGTCGATGGACGGCGGCTCGTGGGGTCCGAGCCCGAGGCCGTGCCCCACCCGCCCGGGCAGCACATCGCCGAACCCGTCCCGGGTCATGACGTCTGCAGCCGCGCGATAGGCCGAGGTGATGGCGTTTCCCGGCCGGATTTTCCGCGACGCCTGCTCCCGGGCCTCCAGAACGGTCTCGAAGGCCTGTTCCTGTTGGGCATGGAGTGGACCGACGGCGACGGTTCTCTCGTTTTCGGCGTGGTACCCGTTGAGGGCGGTCCAGATGATGACGAGTACCAGCTCTCCGTCCTGGATTTGTCGGGACTTGGGGCTGTCGCACATGAAGTTCATGCGAGGGCCTGAAAGACAATAGGCCCAAAGCGAGTTGAGCACGCCACCCTCGGCGGAGCCGAAATCGACCGCTTCCAGGTCCGGGTAGCGTTCCTTCCAGGCGTCCTGCATGGCCTTCATGCACTGAACGCTGACCTCGATCTCGGTCGCCCCGGGCTGCAGCGCCTCGAGGGCCGCTTCCATGCCTCGATCGGCGATCCAAGCCGCCTTTCGAATCAGGTCGATCTCATCCGGGTCCTTGACCATGCGGGCCCGGGTGAGATGGGCATCCACATCGATGAACTCGGCCTCGGGAAGCATGGACGACCAGCGGCGATGGAACCCGACGGGCATAAACGACGCCTCCATGCCCCACCTGCGGGCCCTCACAAAGGCCGGTTCGTCCAACACGCTCCGGATTCCGCCGAAGAGGTCCGGCGGGGCCCCTTTTCCGTACCGTCCCCAGGTTCCGAACACGCGGACATTCCGAAGGAACGCCTCCTCCTCGGCATGGCGGCAGCGGAGGGCATGGAGGAGCAGGATCGGCTCCCCCTGCGCCGGGAGCATCACCACGGCCGGATGGGAGAGGATCATGGGATTGAAACCGGAGAGGTAGTAAACGTTCTGGGGCTTTATGAAGAGCGCGGCGTCCACGTCATTCTGCCGCAGGGTTTCCTGAAGCGCCTTCAGCCGCTGCATGGCCGGGGATGTGTTCAGGGACGCATTCGAATCGTTCATGGCGTTATCCGATCTTTCGGGCCCTCGGGTCCAGGGCGTCGCGCAGCCCGTCTCCCATCATGTTGATGGTCAGCACCACCACCGCGATGGCGAGGGCGGGCCAGAGGATGAGCAAACCGTTGATGTAGAGATAGCTCTTGGCTGTTCCCAGCATGACCCCCCAGGAGGGGGTGGGAGGCATGACCCCCAAGCCCAGAAAGCTGAGACCGGACTCGAGCAGGATCAACGCTCCCAGGCTGAAGGAGGCCTGGACGATGATGGGGGAGAGGATGTTCGGGAGAATGTACTTGCGAATGATGCGAAACAAGGTGCATCCCACAGCTTGGGCCGCTTCGACATACTCGTTTTCCTTGACGCTCAGACAGGAGGTGTAGGCCAGACGGGCGAACTGGGGCATGTAGAGCAGTCCCATGATGATGATCAGGTTGAACAGGCTTCCACCGACAAAGGCCACCACGGCAATGGCCATGAAAATGGGGGGGATGCACAGAAGGGCGTCCACCAGCCGCATGGTCAGGTTGCCGAAGATGCGTCCGCCGAAGGCCCCGAGCAGACCGAGGAGCACGCCGCCCGTGGTCGCCAGCAGCAGCGAGCAGGAAGAGACGAAGAGTGAGATGCGGGCACCGTAGATCAGGCGGCTCAGGATATCCCGGCCGTACTCGTCGGTCCCGAGAGGATGGCTCCATGTGGGCTTTTCGAACCGCAGGTCGTAATCGGTTTCAATGGGATCGAACGGGGCCAGCACCGGGGCCAGGGCCGCCATGAGGATGAAGACACAGAGGATGAGCACGCCCACGGAAAACCGGGGTTCCCGTACCAGGGTGTGTGAACGGATGCTTCGGAATGTGTTTCCGAGAGTTGCCATACGGTCACTCGTAGGAGATGCGGGGGTCGAAGAGCCCGGCCAGCAGATCGACGATGAGGTTGACGAACACGAAAACCCCGGCGACGGCGAGCACGATGGCCTGGACCACCGGGTAGTCGCGACGAAACGCCGCATCGATGAGAAAGGTGCTCAACCCGGGCCAGTTGAACAGGCTTTCCGTGATCACGGTTCCGCCCAGCATGACCCCGATGCGAAGGCCGATGAGCGTCATGATGGGAATCATGGAGTTCTTGAGGACGTGCCGGAACAGGATCTGACGTTTCGAAAGGCCTTTGGCCTGGGCGGTCCGGGCGTAGTCCTTTCTCATGTTGTCGATCACGGAGGACCGGGACATCCGGGTGACGATGCCGAGAGAGAAGAAGGCCAGGGACAGGGTGGGCATGATGAGGAACATCATGTGTTTTCCCACGTCCTCACTCAAGGGGACGAACCCGCTCGAGGGCAGGATGTTGAGGAGGACGCCCATGACAAAGGCGATGATGGGACCCACCACGATGCTGGGAGAGCTCAAGCCGACGATGGAGAGCATGGAGATGATGAAGTCCGTGGATTTCCGCCCGGCCGCGGCCAGAATGCCCAGCGGGATCCCCAGGAGGCTGGAGCTCAGGATGGCCAGCCCGATGAGCTCGAGCGTTCGAAACAGACGAACCGCCAGCTCGGGCCCGATGGGCATGTCGTTGTACAGGGAGCGTCCGAAATCGAACCGGGCCAGCCCCTCGAGCCAGCTCAGGTATTGAACCCATAGCGGCCGGTCCAGACCCAGGCTGCTGCGGAGGGCCTGCACGCCTTCCGGGGTGGCCCTGTCGCCGAGAATGATGTACGCGGGATCGCCGGGAATGAGATAGATGATCAGAAAGATCAGTGTGGCGATCGCCAGGATGGTCACCAGCGACACGGCGATCCGGCGGATGGCGTAGCTGAACATACCCGGGCCTCAGGTCAAAAAGGATCGAATGGCATCGATGACTTGCTGGTTTTTCTCGATGTGGACGGCATGGTTCGCCCCCTCGACGACCAGAAGACGGGCGCCCGGAACGGCGTCCGCGATGGTTCGCGATTCCTCCGGGGGGCAGATCCAGTCGTTTTCCCCCACGATGACCAGGGTCTTTGCCCGAATGTCCTTCAGTCTTTCTCGAAGGTCGTAGGCTTCTTTGTTCCGAAAGAGCGCCCTGTGGGTTTCCGCGTGAAAATGCATGGCCCTGGTGCGCATGAGCGCCCCGTCCGGATCGAACTTCTCGAAATAGAGGGGCTGAAGGGCGAGCCAGATCAGTCTCAGCTCCAGGTCGTCCTCCGTCCCGGAGAAGATCTTCTCCACCATGTCGACCGAAGCGCTCGTCGCCCTGGAAAGACGCGCCTCGGCGTTGCGGACGGCGGCCTGTTCATGGTGGTGGCTCGGGGCCGTCCCGCGAAGAACGAGGTGGGTCAACCGCTCCGGATATCGAACGGCATAGGAGAGCGCGATCATACCGCCAAAGGATCCGCCGATGAGGCCCACCGGTCGGTCTCCAGCGAGGGTGCGCCGGACCCCCTCCACATCGTCCGTCAGTTGATCGAAGGTGAACGGGGGCGTGAGGCTGGAACGCCCGCAACCCCGCTGATCGTACCCGATGAGGCGGCATTGGTCCGCCAGGGGGCGGAAGGCATCGAAGTCCCCGCGATGGTCCCCGATGCCCCGCCCCCCGTGGAGGACGATGACGGGAAAGCGCCCCTCCTCTCCCGCCACGCTGTAGTTCAACATGGCTCCGTTGATGTCGACTTCCATGGGCTCGATCGGCCTCCTCGGTTACGGTGTCAAGCGGACTTCTTCAAAGTTGCCGACGCAGGATTTGTACCCGAGGCTGAAGTTCTTGAACCCCTGCACCTTCTTGTCATAGGCAAAGCCGGTCTGCCGCCTGGCGAGCACCGAGATGGGGCTTTCCTCGAGGAAGCGCAGCTCCAAGAGGTGATAGACCTTCTTTCGAAGGTCGGGGTCCAGCACCTGGCGCCCCAGCTCCAGGAGGCGATCCGTCATCTCGTCCTCGTATCCCACCGGGCTGGCCATGAAGCCGGCATCCGACTCGATGTAGCCGGAGTAGAAGTCCGGATCGGGCCGGGTCAGCCCGGCGGCGTACACCATGAACTGGTAATCGCCCTTGCCCCTTCGCTCCACCGTGGTGCCCCACTCCTCGAGCTCGAGCTCCACCTGGATGCCCACCTTCTTCAGCAGGTCCTGCACCACCTCCGCCGTCATGCGGTGCATGCCGTAGGTGGACGTGGCCATGAGCTTCGCCTTGAAGCCGTCCTTGTACCCGGCTTCGGCCAGGAGCTGCTTCGCCCGTTCAGGGTCGAAGGGCAGCATGTTCTGGATCTGGGGCGAGGTCGCCCAGTGCCCCGGAGGGAGAAGCCCGCCCCCGGTGGGCACGGCATGCCCGAAGAACACCACGTCGGCGATGGTTTTGTCATTGACGGCCATGGTCACCGCCCGTCTCACCCTTGGATCGGAAAAGGGCTCTTGGGAGGGATTGAAAAACAAGACCATGGCGAAGTTGGCTACCTTGTCGATCATGAGGTTCTCTTTGCGCTCGATCGCATCCCAGGATTTCCAGGGCGGAAAGTCGATGAACTCCACCTCGCCGGCCATCAGGGCGTTGACTCGCACGTCTTCGTCCTTGATGGGAACGAAGTCGATGCCGTCGAGATAGGGGAGCCCGGGCTTCCAGAAATGGGGGTTCCTGGACAGGGACAGCTTGACCCCCAGGTCCCACTTCTCGAACTGGAAGGGACCCGCACCCATCATGTCGTTCTTCAGGCTGTTGCCCGCGTCCACCCAATCCTTCGACACGATGGCCGCATGGCTCATGCCCAGCAGGCCCAGGAACGTGGCGTTGGCCTGCTTCAGGTCGAAACGGACGGTGCGGTCGTCCACCACCGTGATCTCTTCGATCATGCCGTCCAAGTTCTTCTGGAGAAACGCCCCGGT
>CAYYVD010000205.1:0-9024 GCA_964475045.1 uncultured Desulfobacterales bacterium
CCAGGGACTGAGCTCACGGCCCTTCTCGTCGCCGAAGCCGATCCGCTCCGGCGCGCCTGACAGCCACGCCGCGAACGCACTTTTCGTGAGGCCCTGCAGGTCGATGGCCACGTCGCACCGGTCCGGCACCGCGAACCCGGCGTGGGAGCTGTTCATGTCCCGAATGTTGTAGATCACATCGCGCCTGGACGCCTCCAGGTGCGCGGTGAGCCCCATGAGCACCTGGAGCATGCTCCGGACCGCGTTCTGCCCCTGATTCGCAAGGGACGCGTGGACGCGCCGGCCCGTGGTGCTCAGCTCCATCTCGATGTATCCGTAATGGCTCAGGCAGGGAAGCAGGTTCGTCGGCTCGGCCACCATGGCCCAGGAGAAACGGTGGTCTTCGAGCAGGGCCGAGGTCCCGTCCCCGCTCTCCTCCTCCCCCACGACCAGGGCCAGAGCGGCCGGCACTTCCCGGTCCTTTCGCTCCTCGAACGCGGCGAAGGCCTCCACCATGGCCGCGCACCCGCCCTTCATGTCCGCAGCGCCCAGGCCGGCCATCTCGTCTCCGGACTCCTCGCACTTGTACTGATCGTAGTCAAAGGCGGCCACCGTGTCCACGTGACCGAGGAACACCAGCTCGGGATCCAGGCTCCGGGGCAGAACCAGCAGGTTGTCACGGTCCTCCTCCACCGGGATCCGCAGGACCTGCATGCCTTCCCGCTCGAGGCGGTCCTCCAGAAAGGACACCACCTCGCCCTCCTTGCCCGAAGGGCTGTAGATGTCGATCATCTCTCGAAGCAGCTCTCTCAATCGCCGCCGGTCGATCCTGGGTCCCGGCTGGGCCATGGCTCCTCCCTCTCGAGCCGCCGTCAGTCCTCGCTGAGCTGCAGGCTCAGGTACACGTGATCCTGCGGGGAGCTGAAACCGCGCCGATTGAAGAAACGAAGGGCATCCCGGTTCCGGGCCTCCGTGTCCACGAGCAGCATGCGGACGCCCCCTTCCTTCATGATCTCCCGGAACGCCTCGAAGAGCCGGCGTCCGACCCCCCGGCCTCTCATGGCCTCGGCCACGCCGAACCAGACGAGGTACCCATACCGCCGCGGGGAGTTCCGCTTGTCGATCACGGTGGCCAGCACGAAGCCCACCACACGGCCGCTCTGCTCGGCCACCAGGCAGGAGCTCGAGTCGTTCCGGTAGAGGTCGATGACCTCGTGTTCGTCCCAGGTCCGGTACAGGCTGGGGGACTCGGAGAGCGTAAAGAGCCGCTCGCCCAGCTGAAAGACCGGCGCCAGGTGCTCGATGCGCATGGGTCGAATATGCACGGAGTTGTCCTTATCGAGCTCCAACTCGTTCCCTTTCTAAGGCGGGCTGACGCCCGCAATGACCAGGCCTCCCGCTGATGTCCGCTTGAAAAACCCCGCCCCCCGGCGGTGCCCCTTTGCACCCGACCCGATCACCTTAGGACACCCCCCCGACGCGCGTCAAGCGGCCACGAAAAAGGGAGCGCTTGAACAGACCCGCCGGGATGGTTACAGTGACATTCTGGAAGCCGACGAACACCCATCAGAGAGGACGGCCCGTCGAGGGCCGGACGGAGGAGCCATGGAATCGGAATGCCTTTTCTGCCGAATCGCCCGCGGGGAACAACCCGCCGACGTGGTCTACCAGGACGAGCACCTGGTCGCCTTCAAGGACATCCAGCCCCACGCGCCGGTGCACATCCTGCTGGTGCCCCGAAAGCACATTCGCAGCATCAACGACCTGGAGGAAGTGGACCGGGACCTGGCGGCCGAGCTCCTCTTTCGTGCCCGTGCGCTCGCCGAGGAGCAAGGCATACACGAGTCCGGCTATCGCCTGATGTTCAATGTGGAGCGGGGCGGAGGCCAGTACATCTTTCACCTGCACCTCCACCTCATGGGAGGATGGTAGGCGCGCGGTTCAGCCGGAAAGCCCCTGCCACGTCTTTCGGGCGCGATCCCTGCCCGTGGCCGACTCCCCCGCCGGGGGCATCCCGCCGGCCCGGCTGCGGCCGCCCCGAAGCCTGGCGATCCGCTCCTCCAGGGGCGGGTGTGTGGAAAACAGGTGGGCCAGCCGGTTGCCGCTCAACGGGTTCACGATGAACATATGGGCGGTGTTCGCCTGGGCCTCCATGGGACGGCGCCGGGCCTGACTCCCCAGCTTCTCCAGGGCATCGGCCAGCGCCCCCGGATTTCCGAGGTAGGCGGCGCCGCTGGCATCCGCGTGGTACTCCCTCGAGCGGGAGATGGCCATCTGCACCAGCATGGCGGCGATGGGGGCCAGGATGGACATCACGATCAGGCCCACGGTGCCCAGGCCCCCGCCCTCTTCATCCTCCGAGCCGCCGCCCAGGAAGGCGGTCCATCTCGCCATGCTTGCGAGGATCATGATCGCTCCGGCCATGGTGGCCGCAATGGTGCCGATGAGAATGTCGCGGTTCTTGACGTGGGCGAGCTCGTGGGCCAGAACACCCGCGACCTCATCCGGGTCCATCAGGTCCAGCAGCCCTTCGGTGACGGCAACCACGGCGTGCTCCGGGTTCCGGCCGGTGGCAAAGGCGTTGGGCGATTTGTCCGGGATGATGAACACGCGGGGCGTGGGAATCCCGGCGCGTTCCGCGAGCCGCTCCACCACTTGGTACAGACCGGGTCGCTCCTCCCGGGAGACCTCCCGGGCACGGTACATGCGAAGCACGATTCTGTCCGAGTACCAGTAGCTGAACACATTCATCGCCATGGCCAGAACGAAGGCCAGGAACATCCCCTGCTGTCCGCCGAACATCCCGCCCACCAAAACGATCAGCACCGTCAGGACACCGAGCAGCAGGGTGGTCTTGAGTGCATTTCCCACAGGGATCCTCTCCTCGAAAAACGGCTCTCCCATGAACGGAAAAGCCGCATTCACGTTGCCCGGCCTTTTGGCCGGAGGTTCGTTTTCAGACACACATTAGCCACATTCCCGCAGCTGTCAAGGGAGGGAACCGGAACCCTCGCCACGCCTGGGGGTCAAGCATGGGGGGAGGCGCCGGCGTTCGAGTCCGTTGAGGATAGCGGGGCCATGGCCTGGTCGAACTTGCGCGCGACCATGTTCTCGAACTCCTTTCCCAGATAGGCCCGGTTGTTGTACAGGTACCACTTGACGCTCTCCCAGTAATCCCGCAGCTCGTGGGCGTCCTGGATGGTCTCGAGCAGCCGGTCGATCTCTTCCAGCTTCTGCCGCTTGAGATCGTCCTTTCGAAGCTCGTAGAGGTCGCGCAGCTTGCTTCGCTGCTCCTCGGTGAACCCGATGTCCAGAGACCGCTCCGTCAGATCCCGGTAGAGGCCGTGAATCTCCGTGAAATCATCGAGCAGCTCCAGCTGCTTCTTGGCCTGGGCGAGCATCAGGTCCGTGATCTCCTGCAGTCTGCGGTCAAAGGCCCGCTCCAGGTCGAGCTCGTAGTCGTCCGTGTAGAACGGCATTTTGCGCAGGGACTGCAAAGACGAATGGAAATAGTTCTTGAGCTGGTCCAGGTTGCTGATGGACGCCATGTAGGAGACCTTTTTTTCGATGTTGACCCGGTCCACGAAATCCAGCCCCAGAACGCGGGCCGTCTCGTCGCGGCGAAGGACCAGCCCGGTGTCGGCCTCCAGAAAGCGATCCACGTGCCCGGAATCCTCCCAGAGCGCCTCGGCCGACACCCCGTTCAGGAAGTCGTTCAGCGCCTCGTACCTCCGCCCGATCTTGGGCATGATCTCGAGGAAGCTGAGCGAGACGGGCTCCTCCCCAGGATCCTCGAAACGGGCCGATCCCAGAAGGGCTGCGAGCAGGAGCTTGACCTGGTTCGAGTAGCTCAGGTACCGGCTCACGTTTTGGAAGCCGAAGAGCCGGGTGCGGTCCCCGGTCAGCCGATCCAGAAGAGAGTGGCGGAGGTCCTCGGGCAGGTTCTGCAGGGTCCGATGGATGCGAAAGGCCTCGTAGAGCTCGCGCTCGAAGGTGGGGTAGCCGATCCCGGAAAGCCCGCGCTTCTTGTAGATGTACCGCATGGGCACCTTCAAGATGAGCTTGGCGAGATCCGGGAACTGCACGGTCTTGATGCCGCGAAGCCGAAAGAGGCGCTCCAGGGCGGCCACCTTTCGACCGGCCGCCAGATCCTCTGCCGAGCCTCCACCGTCCTCCTCCCAGGCCTCCAGATAGGCGGTTGGAGTGAGGTGGCCCGGCAGACCGTTCTCCCGGTAGGCCTCCAGGGCCCGGTACAGCCGGCCGCCTCGCAGCAGCAGGCCGTCCATGTGCTCGTCGAACCCCGCCTCCCCGTCCATGATGCGATGGCAAAGGGTGCGGACTCGAAACAGCTCTCCGGCCAGGTCTTCCAGGATCAGGTCCTCCCGCAGGGAGGAAAGCATGACGAAATTGTTGAGAAAGAAGGCATCGAACAGGGCGCGATCGTCGAACGCGATCACCTCGCGCAGCGCCCGTTCGTCGAACTCCCCCCGCAGGATGTGGTGCATGAAGTCGTGGTAGCGGACCAGGACCACCAGAAACGAGCCGGCCCGGTCATCCATCCCGAAACGCTCCGGAATGCGCTCCTCCTCCAGGAAGCGGGCCCCGGACACGGCATGGTCCACGGGGTGCACACGGGTCCGGTGCCGCCGCCGAAGCTCGGGCACACGACCGAGGTCCTGAAAGACGAAGGACTTGATCCAGGCGTCGAACAGGGCCGGCCTCTCCCGGAGCCGGTCCACCATGGACTCCAGCTCCTCGATCTGAACGTCGCTGACGCCGATGGTGCCCGCGGTCATGGGACCGAACTCCCGCTGGGCCAGCTTGTGCAGCAGGCGGGTGTCCTGGAAGTCCTGGTGGTCCCTTCGGACCAGGGCCTGCACCTTGCGGATGTTGCGAAGCACGTAGTCGATGGGTGAGGAGTTGAGATACACGTTCCCGGCCAGGTCCAGAGCCTCCAGGCCGGCCAGCTCGGGAAGGAAAAAACGGAACACAGAGCGTGCGTGCTGAAACAGGGCGTTGATGTCGGCGTAGAGATTCTCCGCACGAAACAGGGTGGACTGCAGGACGCCGTATAGCTGCTCCCGCACCTCCTTCACCCGTTCGAACCACAGGCGCTGGCGCAACGGGAGCCGAAAATCTTCCTCGTGCTCCCGCTGATAGGCGAGGAGGTCCGAGTGGTTCTGATAAAAGGCCTCCAGCTTTTCGAAGAGTCCGTCCACCACCTCGAGGGTTTCCGGAGGGATCTCGGCGATGCTCCGGCCCGCGAGGGATCGGACCTGACGGTCCAGCTGGTCGATCACCGCGTCCAGGTCGATGCAGGCCATGTCGAGGGACTGAATCTTCGGGTCGATGCGAAGCTGGAACCCCGTTCCGATGACGAAGCCCGTTCCTCCCTGGTACAGGTGCTCGCTGAATCGAAACAGGGTGTCCAGGTCCAGGTAGGAGGTGTTGATGGCCCCCGCCTCCTCCTCCACGCGCTTGACCCGGTCCGCCATGTTCCCGGCCGGCGTGTCTCCCAGAATGGGATTGAGGTTGATGATCTCTCCGCGCGAGACGTTGACCGCGATCCACAGAAGAATGAAGGCCCGCCGGCTGTCCATGCGCTCGAAAATGTGGCCGGTCCCGTGAAACTCCACGTTCAGGAACTTGCGGTAGAAGATGGGCAGCTCCAGCGGGTCGTCCTTCAGAAACCGCTCCTCGAACTCCTCGATGGTTCGAATGAGCCGAAGGATGTTCTCGATCTTCTCCAGCTTCTCGGGGTCGTAGTCTGCGAGGCTTTCCTTTTCCATCTCGCCCTTGGCCCGCAGCTCGGCCCAGCTGTCCAGAAATTCGAAGTGGTCCAGGAGCCCCATGAGCTTCAGGACCTTGCGAATGATCATGTTGTGAATGCCGCCCATCTGGCTGATCTTCTCGTCCAGCAGCCGGTCCCAGTCCAGTTCCCGGTTCGTGACCACCCGGACGAGGGACTCGTACAGGTCGAACAGGTCGGCCAGCTGCTCTGGCCTGAGCTCCCCTCTTCGCGACCCCACGGTTTCCGCCATGGTCATGAGGCGACAGTAGCGCAGGAGGTTCAACGCCTTGCCCTGCTCTTCCTTTCGGGCCAGATCGGACAAGGGCTTCAGGGTCTTCTCGTTCATCTTCCCGGAGAGAACCCGGCCCATGGTCGTGTGTCCAACCACGATGAGGTAGATCTCCCGGAGCTCCCCGGCGCTCAGTCCGAAAAAGGGAAAGATGTCCAGGTGCTTCAGGATGGGGGTTTCGGGCCCCTCGATGCCGTCCGGGTTCAGATACGATCGAATCCGCTCCAGCGTCTTGGTCCTGGACATGAGGCGGAGGACATCGTTGAGCCCGGCATATCGCCTTCGACGGTTCTCGAAGGGCTGCCGCAGGCGGGCCATGAACACCTCGGGAAGTCCCGAGTAGACACGGCTCTTGATCTCGTTGAGCGCTCCGAGGGTCGCCAGGAGGTACTCGAAGGAGTCGCGGTAGTCGGCCAGAAGCTCCAGCGGGCATCCGGCCAGACGGGACTGGTCGATCTCCGCCCGGATCGTCTCGAGCTCGGTCACCAGCGGCTTCTTCTGTCCCAGGTAGGACAGCTTGAACCGCGGGGTGAACCCGGCGGCCGAGAAGCGACGCCGCCACTCGGACTTGAGCGGTCCCGGAAGAAACCGCTTGAACGAGATCTCTTCGAAAAACGTGGACAGGAGCCTCGACCAGGTCTTCTCCTGGTCGTGGTCCACCTCGGCGTCCAGCGGGTAGTTCAGGTAGGGCAGGGAGGCCACATCCTCGACCGTCATCTCATCCAGATCCCGATGTCCCAGCAGATCGTCGATGACCTCCTTTTCCACGTAGACTCCCCGGAGGTACTTCTGGAAATCGAACACGTGAATCGGCTCCGAGCGGTTGCGGATCGGGTACTTGCGGCGGGTGCGGAAGATATGGGTGAAGAGCAGGAACTTCTTCTTCTCCTCGTTGGTCTTGAAGGTCACGTTGACGGTCTGGTTGGTCTTCTGGACATGGTGGTTCGCGATGATGTAGATCTCGCCGTCCGGCTTCAAGGTCCGATAGATCTTGGCGAGGAGATACCGGACGTACCGGTCCAAGCGGGACCTGGGAAGGGACCCGCTTCCCTGCCCCAGGAAACGCTCCATGATCAGGATCTCGTGGAGGTCACGCGTGAGAATGACCAGGTCCAGAGGCTCCCCGTGGTCCCGAAGCTTCTCCAGGGAGTCGAGGACCACGAAGCGGTGCTCCTTGAACCGCAGGGAGAGATCGTTGATCAGGAGGTCGTCCGCATGGGTAACCAGCCCGATGCGGTGGCGCTCCTTGAGGAACTTGCGGCGGTGGAAGTCCACCACCTTGCTGATCTCCTCCGCCTTGTACCGGATGTTGCTGATGGTGCTGGAGACCAGGTTCGCGGGAACGAGGTAGAAGGGCTTGCCCCGGCTGGTGAACCGAATCAGGAGCCCGAGGCTCTTGTAGATGCGGTTGAGCTCCCGGTAGTGTCTTCGAACGGTCTCGGGGTCGTCCTCGGAGAAAGACTGCAGCAGCTCGAGGTCCTCCGGGCTCAGCCGGTCGCCGAGCTCGAACAGGCCGAAGCCGTAAGCGTTGCCTCCGAACCGGCTCTCGATCTGGGAAGCATGGCGGTGGGCTGCGAAAGTCCCAGGAGGCACGTCGGCCGGGTCGATGCCGAGGGACGCAAAGGACTCCGGGCGAATGAACCCGAAGGGGTCTTCGCGCCACCAGGTCTTTCTGGTGGGCGTTGCGACCGTGTCCTTGCTGACGGAGGTCTTCTGCAAACGGTTTCTCCTCCGGGGCGCCTGGAAGCGCGGGGGCAAATGATCAGTATAGCACGAGTCTCACCGGGTGGAAAGGTAGGCGATCCGAAGGAGGGGCTCCTACGAAAGCAGGGACGGGCGCCGCCCGTCCCTGCTCCAGCGAGGAGAAATGCGTAAAGGCCGTTTCTAGTCGAGCTTGCGGAACGCCTCCTTCCGTCCAGTGTACTTCTCGCGCATCTGGGGCTTCATGAGCTTACCCGTGGGGTTGCGCATGACCTGGTCGAAGACCACCTTTCTGGGCACCTTGTACACGGCGAGCTTGCTCTTGGCGAACTCGATGACCTCCTCCTCGGTCATGCTCCGGCCCTCCTTGAGCTGAACGATGGCCATGACGATCTCCACGAGTCGCTCATCCGGGTACCCGATGCACGCCACGTCGTCGATCTTCGGGCTCTCCATGAGGGCATCCTCGATCTCCACCGGAAAGATGTTCTCCCCTCCGCTGGTAATCATGTCCTTCTTCCGGTCCACGATGTAGAAGAAGCCCTCCTCGTCCGTCTTCAGGAGATCCCCTGTGTAGAGCCATCCGTCCTTCAAGGTCTCCGCCGTCATCTCCGGGTTCTTGAAGTAGCCCTTCATCATCCGCGGGGTACGAAAGGTGAGCTCCCCCACCTCCCCGGGCGAAACCGGTTTTCCCTCGAAGTCCACGAGCATGGCCTCGACGCCGAAGGTGGGCTTGCCGATGGAACCGGGCTTGCGCAGCACGTCCTCGGGGTAGAGGTTGAAGGTGCCGCCGCCTCCGCCCTCGGTGATCCCATAGATGTTGGACACGGCCGCAGGCAGGTTGTCCACGAGGCTCTTCATGACCTCGAAGGGCACCGGCTGCGCCCCGATCTCCAGGTACTTCCAGCTCGACAGGTCGTAGTCGGACAGCTTGATCTCGCCGTTCCTGAGGGCGTTCAACACGGCCACGGCCACGGGGACCACGAAGAGGATGTCCGTGCCCTTCTCCTCGGCCATGGCCTCGATGATCCATTGGGGCTCCCGAAACTCCCTGAGGAGCGTTCCCGTCGCGCCGGTCGCGTAAAACGGCGCCCAGAGGAACATGGTGCCGCTGTGGTACAGGGGCAGGAAGAAAACGTAGTTGTCGTTCTTCTGAACGAAGTAGCTCATCCCGTTGCCGATGGCCGTGTGGTTGAGGGAGTAGTGGGTGAGGAGCACCGGCTTGGGCTTGCCCGTGGTCCCCGAGGTGAACATCATGGCCAGG
>CAYYVD010000206.1:0-8993 GCA_964475045.1 uncultured Desulfobacterales bacterium
GCATGTTCTTGTAAGGGGATCTCAGCTGATCGCGCACGGTCTCTTCGGTCACGGGCCGCCCGCTCGCCGGGAGCTCGCTTCGGTCGAACAGGCCCCCCAGACCCGGACCGATCCGGGCCTCCCGGCTGTCCGTGTCGTGGCACCGGGAGCAGCCCATCTCCTGAAACAGGGCGGCGCCACGCTGCGCCGGAGAACGCTCCGGTGTCGTCACCAGCGCGCGGAGCACGCCCAGGAGGACCAGAATCAGGACGATCACGATGACCACGCCGGTGGTGGTGCGCTTCAGTTCGGTGGTTCGCATGGGTTCCCCGTCAATCCAAGAAGGAAAAGATCTCCAGCCGAATGCTTCGATCAGGAACGCCCAGCTCCTCGAGCCCGGCGAGCACGCTCCGCCGCATCCCCGGCGGGCCGCACACGTAGAACACCTTGCCTTCCATCCCGTCGCACAGGGACTGAATCTTGTCCCGGTCCAGGTGTCCGGTCTCCCCGGTCCACCCCTCCCCGGGACGGCTCAACACGTGGACCACTCGAAGCCGGGGGTGCTCCCCGGATGCGATTCGAGCCAGCTCCTGCTGAAAGACGATCTGCTCCTCGTTGCGGTTGGCGTAGAGCAGGAGCACCGACCGGTTGTCCCCGGTGTCCCGCATGTGCCGGATCATGCTCATGAGCGGGGTGATCCCGATGCCCCCGGCCAGAAAGACCAGGTCCTTCTCCTCGGGGTGGAACCGGTAGGAGAAGCGCCCGAAGGGTCCGTGGACGGCGGCCAGGTCCCCCGGTTTGGTCATCCAGACGGTGGACGTGAAGTCTCCCAGGTTCTTGATGGTGGAGCTGACAAAACCCTGCTTCGCCGGGGAGGAGGAGATGGTCCAGTGGTGCTCCTCCACCGGCAGACCCCGGCCCCGGTAGAAGGTCACGAAGTGGAACTGCCCCGGAAGGTAGTCGGGCACCCGTTCTCCCTCCGGAGGCGCCATCATCACGGTGTGGACGTCCTCCGCTTCGGGACGCACCTCCACCACCCGATACGCCTTTTTTCTCAGAAGGCGCGGGCGGACGAACCGGTGATGAGCGAACAGCAGCACCGCCAGGCCCAGCATGAGCCCCCAGAGGGCCTGCAGAAACGGGATCTCCAGGTCGTCCCCGACCACCCAGCTGTGGGTGAAGCCCAGAACGATGACCAGCGGTGCCCCGACATCGTGCGGAGACCGCCACCCCTCGAACTTGAGCGTGAGACGTTCCTGGTACAGGCTCGTCAGGACCTGGAGAAGCACCAGGACCAGGGCCCCCTTGCCCACCCAGATGTACCAGGGCAGGCCCAGGCCGATCAGAAGCCGCCATCCTCCTCCGCTCAGGGCCAGCAGGACGGGGTGGGCCAGGAGCAGGGCTGCGGCAAAGACCGCCATATGCTTGTGAAAGCGGATGACCATGTCGAACCCGAAGGCGCGTTCGATCCATCGGATCCTGGCCGCAAGCAGGACCTGAAGGACCAGGATCATGAACCCGGCCAGGGCGACGTGCTTGGCCACCTCGTGCAGCGAACTCGATGTGCCCTCTCCCAGAAACGTGGCCGCCGTCGCCGGCAGGACCACGGCGGCCGTGTAGGCCGCGATGCGCAGCAGGGCTCCTGCCATGAAGTCCCCTCCTGATGCGGTTGTGCTCGAATGCCTCGATGGGCCGGCCCCGAAAGGGCCCGATCACGCTCCTTCCGGCTCCTCGTTCCGCTCCAGGGCCGAGACCCGATCCGCATAGTCCCGGTGGAGCAGGTCGCTGTCGAACGTGCGGCCTTCCTCCAGCATGTCGTCCTTCTCCTGGTCCGAGAAGTACTTCATGACGGGCAGAAAGAGGTGCGGAGGAATCATTCGCTCGATCAGCCTGTGCTCGATCATCAACGGGCCGATGGGCATCATGGCGCGTCTCCTTTCCCGTTTTCGGCCGTACTCCCGTCATCATGTCGCAAACAGCTTTGAATGGAAATACTCCCAATCCTGTATTTTCGAGATCCGGCGGGGCTCACTCCGCCCAAAGGGTTCGCAGTTTGGTTCCCAGATAGATCATGAGGGCGCCGAACAGGATGGCGTAGATTCCGATCGCCCAGACCAGGGCCAGCACCCCTTCCAGAAGGACGTAGACCCCGAAGAGGATCACCAGCACGCCGAGCGTGATTCCGGGCCATAGCAGGGCGGCCAGTCCGAACAGGATCGCCAGGATGCCGCTTCGATGGCCCCAACCCGAAGGATCACCAACGCGAAGACGAGCCCGGTGCATCCGTTGGTTGGGGATCTGTTTTTCGTTGTTCGTACTCGTACTCAGCGAAGCGGCACTCTTACTCGGGTTTTCCGCCTTCCACGATCTCGAGTCGTCGAGTACGAGTACGAGTGCCGCGTCGCTGAGTACGAGTACGATGGATTTCACCAACGAACGATCTCACGCAGACCAGGGTACCGGACCGACGCCTCTCCATGCATCGGGCGGGTCCTGTATTTGCGGCGGAATTCACCCGTAGGCGTCCAACCGGGGTGCCCGCCGAATACAGGCTTCGCCCCATTTACGCCGGGGGGGGCGAGCTTCTATGCTCTGGTCTCAGATCCTGAGGAGGCCGCTCCGGGCCGGACCGGAAGCCCAAGACGAACCTATAGCGAAAGGAGACGACCCATGGCAGGAAGCACCTACAAGATCATCGAGCTGGTGGGAACGAGCGACACGTCTTGGGAGGAGGCCGCACGGACGGCCATCGACACCGCGGGCGGAAGCCTGAAGGACCTCCGCGTGGCCGAGGTCACCCGACTGGATGTCACCCTGACCGAGGGGAAGATCACGTCCTACCGGACCCGGCTGAACGTGTCCTTCAAGTATCAGGCCTCCTGATCCTGGGGCACGGACGAAGCGCCCCCTCCGGTGACGGAGGGGGCTCGGCTTCAGAAGACGAGCCAGAGGATCACGGCGAGGACCAGCAGGGCCAGGCCGAAGATCAGGAACCGGCTGAAAAGGTGGCTCTCCTTGTGGGGATGGTTTTCCTTGTCCGTCATGAAGTCCTCCTGCATGTTTCCGTCGAACGGTCCGTCCGGCGGAGAGGCTAGCGAAGCCTCACGGTCATTTCGCCTCCCGAGCACCGCAGGTAGAGGTTTGCATCCCCGAAGGGGATGACGATCTCGCTCACACCCACGTCGAGAGTGCCCTCACCCAGGACGGTCTCGTTCACCACCGCCCGGTAGGTGGCCGTGCAGTCGTCGTTTCGAATGTGAAGATACACGTCCCCGCTGCGGCTCTGAAAAATGGCGAACGCGTGGTTCTGAATGGTCTTCACCTCGGCGAACGCACCGGCCGCGGACACGCAGATCCCCAGCAGCACGATCACACCGATCAATCCCAGCTTCTTCATGTGGAATGTCCTCCTTCCTGTCGATGGTTGCGGCCGCAGGGGACAGGACAGGCCCCCCCTCGACCTTGTCGGTCTTCCGCGGCGGATCAGGGGCTGACCACCGAGACCGTGCTCGACGATCGACCGATCTCGATGATCGGGACCGTTCCGATTCCCACGAGGTCGGCCACGGACTGGGGCAGCCTCCGGTAACTCAGGGTGGCCTCGATGGAGATCTCACCCTCGGGGAGGCCCTCGGGGACGGTCCACTCGTAGCGTTCCAAGCGGGCCTCGAGGGGGGCGAGGCGGTTGTCGAAGACATCCGTCCGTTTGGCGTACCACTGGGCCACGGTCTCCTCGCCGTCGGGGTTGAGAAAGACCTTGCGGTACAGGCGGTCTCCTTCGGGCAGGGCGTCGCTTCCACTCCTGATAGGTCTCCTTCACCCAGGCACCGTAAAGGCTCGTCTCGTCGTGGCAGGTTCCGCACATCTCCGCACTGGTTTGAATGGGGCGGTACGCGGACTCGTGATGATAGGAGTCCACCTCCTTGCGCGGCCCGAACTTGGTCATGCCCGGTTCGAGCCGGTAGTTCCCGTTGTAAGGGCGCTTCCCGATGAACCCCGTCATGGTGTGGCACACGTCGCAGGTCACGCCGTCCGCCTTGGGGTTCGCCTCTCCCTTCTCGGGAGGGGGGACGTCGCCGGCCAGGTAGGCGGCCGGGGCGTGGCAGCGGATGCAGGCGTCCTCCAACTCCTTCAGGTCCGGGTTCTTTCGCACGTGGGGAAGCAGGATCTGAAAGTACTCGGCCTGGTCCCAGGGCAGGATCTGGGCCCGGGCCATGGCCGAGGCCTGGTACTGGCGGTAGATTTTCTTGTGGCAGGACAGGCACCGGTCGGACGGCTCGAGGTCTGCGTACGGGTGGGCGCCCTTGGGCATGGTCCCGTGCTCCCCGGCCTCGGCGGCGAAAGAGACGGCAAGCGGCACCAGGAGCAGCAGGACCCCCAGCGCCCACAGGATGTGCTTCATGGGATTCCTCCTGTGGTGGAGCGTGGTATGGGTTCGTGTTCCCGCCCAGCTTGGCGGGGAAGGGCGGTTAAGGGAATGGGGTTGATTCCGTATTCGGGTGGGGCTTAGCGCGGTACTCGGCCCTCTACTCTCCAGGTTTGCAAAAGTAGGGTTTGAACCCATGGCCGGGCCCGCGCGGTTTGTCGTAAAGATAGGGCATCGACAATCCGCCGGAGGTGCTCATGGGAGGTGACATGTCGAACCCACCCGTGTTTCGAGCCGTCGAGCTCATGGACATGGCCGTACGCATCGAGGAGCAGGGCAGGGTTTTCTACGAGGCCTGCCGGTCCTCGGTGGAAGATCCCGGATTGAGCGAGGTGTTCCAGTACCTGGCCGGGCAGGAGGTGGAGCACGCCCGCGTGTTCTCCCGCATGAAGGAGTCCCTGGATCGGGACGAGGCCCTGCCGGAGAGCTACCCGGGCGAGCTTCGCAGCTACCTGGACGCCTTCGTGTCGGGGGAGGTCTTCGACGACCCGGAAACCGCCGCCGAAACGGCGCTCAGGCTGGACGACCCGGACCATGCCCTGGAGTATGCCCTCGAGATCGAGCGGCAGTCCATCCTGTTCTACTCGGCCATGAAGCCCCTGGTCCGGACCTTCGAGGCCGGCCAGGTGGACCGGGTCCTGGCGGAGGAGCGCGATCACATTCGACGGCTCATCGCATACCGCCGGCGCGGGCTCCACCGGCGCCGAGGAGGAGTGATTCCTTGATGCGTGCTCGAAATCACCCGGCCCACCGCCGGATCACGGAGAGCGATCTTCGAGAGTGGGTCGCCGGAATCCTGGATCGGGGCCCGGTCATGGGACCCATGGAACGGCCCGAGCAGCCGGGGTTCCACGTGTTCGACCGGCTGGAGCGTCCCGGGGATCTCGTCCTAAGCTTCACCACGACGACCCTGCCTCCGAAGAAGGCCTTCTTCCCTCCCGAGGAGACGGTGCTCCGCTTCAAGGCGGGCGACCCGCCGGAGCTCACGCCCGTCCGCGGAACGCCTCCCCGGGTGCTCCTGGGCGTGCATCCCTGCGATCTTGCGGCCATCGACGCCCTGGACCGGGCCTATGCCTACCCCCCACCCGACAAGCGGTGGCGACACAACCGCCGGGACACGGTGATCGTGGGCGTGGACTGCGTTCCGGACGAGTACTGCTTCTGCGACTCCTTGGGGGTGTCTCAGGCCCGAAGGCCCTGCGACCTCTTTCTGACCCGGATCGATCACGGTTACCTGGTGGAGGTCCACACCGAGGCCGGAGCCGACCTCCTGGCCGGTGCTCCCACGTCCGAGGCCTCGGGCCAGGACTTCCTGGACGCGGAGGACGTTCGCAGGCAGAAGACCCTGGCGGTTCAGTCGCACCTGGAGGCGTCGCCGGGAAGGCTGGCGGACATCCTGGAAGCGGGCTCCTTTCGGGACATCTGGGAGGACATCGCCGCCCGGTGCTACAGCTGCGGATCCTGCAACACCACGTGCCCGACATGCTTCTGCTTCAGCATGGAGGACGACTTCGATCTGGATCTGAAGGGCGGAAGCCGAAAGCGGGCCTGGGACGCTTGTCAGCTGCTGGACTTCGCCCTGGTGGCCGGCGGGCACCGGTTTCGGGAAGCGCGGTGGGAGCGGGTCCGCCACCGCTGGCACCGGAAGTTTCTGTACCTGTACCGCACCTTCGGGCGGCCCTACTGCACGGGGTGCGGCCGGTGCAGCCGGGCCTGCACCGCGGACATCAACATCGTGGACGAGACCAACCGGATCCTCGCCGCGGCCACAGGAGGAGCATGACCATGCCGGAGCCAGCGGGTTCGAGTCCCGCCGTACGAGCCGATTTCACCTATCTGCCCGAGCCGGCCCGAATCCTCTCCATTCAGCGCGGAACCATGGACGCCGTCATCGGGCTCGAGCTGGGCGACCGCCGTCCCCTGGGACACATGCCGGGCCAGTTCGTGCAGATCTCCCGGTTCGGCTACGGGGAGATCCCCATCTCGGTCTGCAGCTCCCCGACCCGCTCGCCCTCCCGGTTCGAGCTGTGCGTGCGCCCCGTGGGAAACGTGAGCAATGCCCTGTACGGTGCGTCCGAAGGCGGCTGGGTGGGCATTCGAGGCCCCTTCGGCCGGGGGTTTCCCGTCCGCACCATGAAGCGCCGGGACGTCCTGGTGGTGGCGGGCGGGATCGGGTTGGCGCCCCTTCGCTCTCTGATTCAGTACCTGATGGACAACCGGAAGGACTACGGTCGCGTCGTGGTGGTCTACGGGGCCCGGGAGCCGTCCCTGATCCTGTTTCGGGAGGAGGTGGCGGCCTGGGAGAAGGATCCGGGCCTCGAGTGCTACCTGACCGTGGACGAGGCCCCCGCCGCGTGGACGGGAAGGACCGGGGTGGTGACCCGGCCCATCAAGGAGGAGATCGACCTGGATCCCCGCTCCGTCACCGCGGCCGTGGTGGGGCCTCCGGTCATGTTCCGGTTCGTGGCTGCGGAGCTCCTGGCCAAGGGCGTTCGCAAGAGGAGGATCTACGTGTCCCTGGAACGGCGTTTCGAGTGCGGCATCGGCAAGTGCGGCCACTGCCAGCTCAACGGGGTCTACGTGTGCCAGGACGGCCCGGTGTTCCGGTACTCGGACCTGGAGGGGCTCACCGAGGCCGTCGAGGTCCGAGCTCCGGAAGGTTGAGATTGGGGGAGGTGGACATTGGAGGAAAAGCGGAAACCGCGAATTGCATTCTTCGACTTCGCCTGCTGCGAAGGGTGCCAGCTGACGGTTCTTCAGCTGGAGGAGTCCCTGCTGGATCTCCTCGAGCACGTGGAGGTGGTCGAGTGGCGGGAGGCCATGAGCGGAGGCTCGGAGGCGTACGACATCGCCCTGTGCGAGGGCAGTATCTCCAGCCTGGAGGATGAACGCCGCGTTCTGGAGGTTCGAGAGCGGGCCGAGACGCTGGTCGCGCTGGGGACCTGCGCGAGCATCGGGTGCCACAACACCCTGCGGAACGCCTGGTCCGTCGAGGAGGCGGAAAGACGGGTGTACGGCGCCCGTTTGCGGGCGACGGCGGTCCAGCCTGCGCGGCCCGTGGCCTCGGTGGTGCGGGCGGACCAGCACATCCTCGGATGCCCGGCGAGCCTTCCGGAGATCGAGATCGTGCTCAAGGCCCTGCTCACGGGGCAGACCCATCGTCCTTCGAACGACCCCGTGTGCGTGGAGTGCAAGCGAAACGACCACCTGTGCGTGCTGGAGAAGGGCGTGATGTGCCTGGGGCCCGTGACCCGGTGCGGCTGCAACGCGATCTGCACCGGCTACGGGGACGCCTGCTGGGGCTGCAGGGGGCTCGTGGACGAGCCCAACCTGGCCGCGGCCCTTCGGGTGCTCACCCGGGATCACCGGCATGCGATCATGGACGCCGTGGCCCGCGCCTACGGCGCCGACCGCGAGCAGATTCGATCCTGGTTCGCCCTGTACAACGGCCCCGACGTCCAGCTGGAACCGGAGGAGGCCGGCCATGGCCCATGAAGCCCACATCCACGTCCACCACGTCACCCGGGTGGAAGGCCACGGGAACATCACGGCCTGGATCGAGAACGGAGAGATCAAGGAGGTGCGCTTCTCCGTGGTGGAGAGCCCCCGCTTCTTCGAGGTCTTTCTGCAGGGAAGGGCCTACGACGAGGTGGCGCACCTGGCCTCGCGCATCTGCGGCATCTGCGCCGTCAGCCACCGGGCCGCGGCCCTGAAGGCCGTGGAGGCCGCCTTCGGCGTGGAGCTCCCGGAGCAGTCCGTGCTTTTGAGGCGGCTGGCATTTCACGGCGAGGTCCTGAGCAGCCACGTCCTGCACCTCTACTTTCTCGCGGCCCCGGACTTCCTCGGCGTCCCGAGTCTGCTCCACCTGGCGGAGACGGACCGGGAGACCGTCGAGCGGGCCATGCGTCTCAAGCGGGTGGCCTACGACCTCTGCAGGGAGGTGCTGGGACGCCACACCCACCCCGTGGCCATGAATCCGGGCGGGTTCTCCTTCGTGCACGGGGAAGCGGCCCTGAGAGCCCTCGGGGGCCGGCTTCGGGACGTGGTGGAGGACATCCGGCGGACCGTGTCCCTGTTCGGGTCCTTCCGCCTGCCTCGCTTCGAGCGGGAGACGGAGTACGTGTCCTTGAAGCACCCCGGCGCCTACGCCTTCTACGAGGGCGATCTGTTCTCGAGCGAGGGGGTGAGCCTGCCTCCGGGGTCCTATCGAAAAGCCGTGCGCGAGTCCATCCGGTCGCACTCCACCGCCAAGTACGCCCGGTGGAACCGTCCCGAGTACATGGTCGGGGCCCTGGCCCGGCTCAACAACAACCATGCAGGCCTGGGGCCGCTCGCCCGGGAGGCCATGGAGGGCCTCGGTCTCGAGGTGCCGTGTCACAACCCGTTTGCGAACAACCTGGCCCAGGTGGTGGAGTGCGCCCACTGCGTGGAGGAGAGCCTGGAGATCGTCGACCGGCTCCTGGACCGCGGGCTTCGCGCCGAGGAGGAGCAGGTCCCGGTGGTCCCCGGGTCCGGCCGGGGGGTGGGCGCAGTGGAGGCACCCCGGGGCATTCTGTTTCACGAGTACGCCTTCGACCGGAACGGCCGG
>CAYYVD010000207.1:0-8929 GCA_964475045.1 uncultured Desulfobacterales bacterium
CGCGTCCCCCTGAGCCCGAGCTGGGTCTCGTCCATCGTGGGGCGAGTCCTGGGGCATGAGGCGGTCGTGTTCAACGAGTACGACAATGCTCTGTTGCCCTTCGCCCCGGGGAACCCGGGCCGGTATTTCGGGGTGTCCCAGGCGGGGTTCTTGGGCTGGGGCCTGGGCGCGGCCCTGGGATACAAGCTCGGGCATCCCGAAGCCTTGGTGGTCGCCACGGTGGGGGACGGGAGCTATCTTTTCGGGGTGCCGTCCGCGGCGCACCAGTTCAGCACGGCCAACCGCCTCCCGTTTCTGACCGTGATCTACAACAACCAGGGCTGGGCCGCGGTCAGGCGTGCCACCCGGGACGTGCACCCGGACGGCCTGGCCGCCGCCGGCGACCGCTTTCCCCTCACCCGCTTGTCCGGGCTGGAGGGGCTGCACGGCATCGCGGAAGCCTTCGGGGGACATGGGGAGTCGGTCCGCAGTCCGGAGGAGTTGGAACCGGCCCTGCTTCGAGCCCGAAAGGTGGTCCTGGAGGAGAAGCGGCAGGCGGTGGTGAATGTGATGGTCGGTGAAGACGAGTGATGGAAAAGGGGGACGATCCATGCCGGCGAACGGCGACGGAAGCTCTTTTGCCTGGATCGATTTGAGTGCCGGAAAGGTCGATTTGCTGGACCTCGGGCCGGAAATCATGAGGCGTTGGGTCGGCGGCAAGCCCTTGGCCGCCCGCCTCCTGCAAGAGGTGTTGCCCCCGGGGGCGGACCCCCTGGGAGAGGACAATGTGCTGGTACTGCTGGCGGGTCCGCTGACCGGAACGGGGTTCCCCGCCGCTTCCAGGGCATGTCTGGCCACCCGATCCCCGCTCACCGGAACGTTCTCGGACTCCTACTGCGGCGGGAAGGTGGGCCCCTACCTGAGGAGGGCCGGCTGGAATGCGGTGCTGATTCGGGGCCGCGCCGGGAGCCCGGTGTATCTCCTGATCGAGCCGGGGCGCATCACCTTGCAGCCGGCCGGGCACATGCGCGGCATGACCACCGGGGAAACGGCGAGACAGGTCCGGTCGGAGTGGCCTGATTGCAGGCGTTTGACCGTCGCAGCCATCGGTCCGGGCGGGGAGAACCTGGTGTCCATGGCCAACGTGATCAACGGGGGGCGTGCGTTCGGCCGCGGAGGAATCGGGGCGGTCTTCGGCGCCAAGAACCTCAAGGCCGTGGCGGTGGTGGACGGCGAACGGATCGAGCCGAAGCAAAAGGACCGCTTCGATTCGGTCGTGAAAGACCTGCGCCGCCGGTTGCGTGAGCACCCGTCCACGAGGCCGGGAGGGGACTGGAACCGTTACGGCACCCGAATGACCCTCGCCCTGACCCGCATCACGGGCACGCTGCCCCACTTGAACTGGCAGGAGAACGGGCTGGAGGCGTCGGCCGCCCTGGAGGCCGAGGGGTTCGAGCCGCTGATCCTTCGGTCGAGGGCTTGTCTGGGGTGCCCCATCGCCTGCAGCCGGGTCTCCCGGGCGGAGGTCGGGGACAGGCGATTCGAGACCGAAGGACCGGAGTACGAGACCATCTATGCGTTCGGCCCCAATCTGGGCATTGATCGTCCCGAAATCGTCGTGGCGGCCGACCACTTGTGCAGTGCTTACGGTCTCGACACCATCTCCACCGGGGTGACCATCGGGATGACCATGGAGTGCCGTCAGCGGGGGCTGCTCCCGGAAAGCGGGATCGAGGGGGTCGATCTCACCTTCGGCGACGGGGCTGCGACGCTCGAAGCCATCGAGTGCATTGCGTACAGACGCGGTATGGGTGATCTTCTGGCCCGCGGCGCGCAGCGGGCGGCTGAGGAGATTCCAGGGGCCGCCGATCTGGCCATGACCGTAAAGGGCCTGGAGCTTCCCGGATACGACCCGAGGGGCATGAAGGGCCAGTCGCTGACCTATGCCCTCGCCGACCGGGGCGGCTGCCACCTCCGCTCCTCGACCCTGGCCCCTGAGCTCATGGGGCATCCGCCGGGTCACGATCGAAAAGGGTACGAGGGAAAGGCGGAGCTCATCGACAGCCTGCAGCTCGACAAGATCGTGTTCAACACCCTGCCGGTCTGTCTGTTCGCCGGCGTCGCGATCCGCGCCGAAGACGGCGCCGAGGCCGCCTCGGCCCTGCTGGGGCACAAGATCACGGTCGAGGACCTGCGGTCGCTGGCTCGAACCACCCGGGACCTGATCCGGCGGATCAACGGCCGGGAAGGGTTCGGACGGGAGAACGATACGTTGCCGGCCCGGCTGTTCGAAGAGGGGGCGACTCGAGGGGCGAGCCGGGACGAGGTCGTGGATCACGGCCGCTTTCTGTCGATGCTCGAGGCGTACTATCGCAAGGTGGGATGGGACCCGGAGACCGGAAATCCGCCCTGAGGCGGGACGCCTCTTTCAATGGCCAGCAGATACTCGTGGAATCCGGATGGACGGGGTTTGGGATTTTCCTTGACGGGAAAGACTTGGGCAAGTAAGGTCTTACCATTGATAATTTAGATTAACAGGCCCGCATGTTCGCCAGCCGCTTTCCAGAGTTTCCCCAGCTCAAGGTCAAACGCACCTTCGAGCTGATCGTCGATCTGCTCAAGGAAAAGATCCTTTCGGGAGACCTGTCCCCCGGGGACCGCTTGCCCCCGGAACGCAACCTGGCCGAGATCCTCGGCGTGGGGCGGCCTTCCGTGAGAGAGGCCTATCGCGCCCTGGAGCTCCTGGGGGTGGTCCAGGTGCGAAAAGGAAACGAGGGCGGGGCCTTCATCGTCGAACCGTCCGAGTCGCTGACCAGCCAGACCATCAGCGATCTCATGCGGTGGCACCACGTGGACTTACCGACCCTGGCCGAGGCGCGCCGGTTCATCGAGCGGGGCACGGCCGAGCTTGCCGCACAACGGGCCTCGAAGGAAGACATGGCTGCCCTGGGAGATCTCCTGGACCGTGCGGTCGATCAGGCCGCCCGCGGTGAGTCCGTGGCCGAGCTCGGGCTCGAGTTTCACCTGCTGTTGGCCAAGGCGGCCGGAAACCCCTTGCTCCATGTGGCCCTCACCTCGATCATGGACCTGATGCGGCAGGTGCTGCGCAAGATCGCTCCGACGCCCGAGGCCACTCGAAACGAGCTGCAGGAACATCGCCTTCTGCTGGACGCGATCCGCGACGCGCGGGTGGAGCGGGCCGGAGAGCTCATGGACACGCATCTGAGGAGCTCCCAGCGGCGGCTGGAGTCGTTGGCGGAGCCGATCCGGGAAACGGGCGGAGCGGTCTAGGCAGCAACTGGAGGGGATATGAATCGGAGCATGATTCAAGAGCTGGTCGTCGCAGGCTGTCTCCTGGTCGGGACCCTGGTCGTCCTGTTCATCCTGATTCCCACCCAGATCGAACAGGCCGCCCAGTATGACCTGGCCAGCCTGTCGCCGGCCTTTTTCCCCGAGCTCGCCGCTCTGATCATCCTGGGGCTGACCGTGGTGTTGATCCTCACCCACGTGAATCGCGCCAGGAAGGGACTGCCTTCCATCCACGCGGACGAGGAGAACCTGAGCGGCCCGGAGGAGCTGCGCGTGGTCGGGGCCATGCTGATCTCGATCGCATACTACCTGTCCCTGGGCTACCTCGGTTTCTGGATCGTCAACACCGCCGGCGTGGCCGCCCTGTTCACGCTCCAGGACCGGAGTCGAATCGGGCGCCACCTGATCGTCGCCTTTGTGACAACGGTCCTGATTTACGCCTTCTTCCATTACGTCATGCGGGTTCACTTTCCCATCGGAGAGATTTTCGAGTAGGGGTGTTCGACCCATGATAGAGAACCTGGCCACCGGGCTGGAGATCATATGGACCCTGGAGCACGTGCTCGCCATCGTGGTGGGGTCCCTCCTGGGCCTGGTCGTCGGCAGCATTCCCGGGCTCACGGCCACCATGGCCGTTGCGCTGATCCTTCCGCTCACCTTCGACATGGATTTCGTCACCTCCATCATGCTCCTCGTGGGGGCCTACAAGGGCGGCATCTTCGGGGGGTCGATCACGGCGATCCTTTTGAACACCCCGGGCACACCGGCATCCGCGGCCACCGTGCTCGACGGCTACACCCTCACCAAGCAGGGGAAGGGGGTGAAGGCCCTCAAGATGGCCAAGTACTCCTCCTGCCTTGCGGATCTGATCTCCGACCTGATCCTGATCGCCATTGCCGCCCCGCTGGCCTCGATCGCCTTACGCTTCGGTCCGCCCGAGATCGCGATGCTGATTCTCTTCTCGCTGACCATCATCGCCGGTGTGGCCGGGAAATCCATCATCAAGGGCCTGATCTCCGGTGCCTTGGGGCTGCTCCTCGCGACCGTGGGCCTGGATCCGATCCTCACCACGCGGCGATTCGTGTTCGATCAGCCGAGCCTGGACAGCGGGCTCTCTCTGATCCCGGTCTTGATCGGGCTTTTCGCGTTGTCCGAGGTCTTCCTCCAGCTGGGCCGAAGATCCAAGAGCGCGGCGGACGACTTTGCCATGGTCCACTCCTCCAATCCCGCGGACAACCGGGTCTCCTGGAGCGAGTTCAAGGCATCCCTGAAGACCATCCTGCGAGGCACGGGCATCGGCGCGGGAATCGGGATCATCCCCGGCATCGGCACGGGCATCGCATCTTTCATGAGCTACGGCCAGGCCAAGCGGGCCAGCAAGGATCCGGACCAGTTCGGGAAGGGGTCCCTGGAGGGGATCGCCGCATCCGAGGCGGGCAACAGCGCGGTGGTGGGCGCCACCTTCATTCCCCTGCTCACGCTGGGGATTCCGGGAGACATCATCACGGCCGTGATCATGGGGGCCTTCCTGATCCAGGGGTTTATCCCGGGACCGTTGCTCTTCAAGGATCATGCGGACATCATCTACGCCATCTTCATCGGTTTCATCATTTGTGACGTGGTGTACTTCATCATCGGGTCCCTGTTCATGAAGTATGCGGCCTATCTCAGCAAGGTGCCCAGAAAAACGCTGTTTCCCATTGTGTTCGTGTTTTGCGTGGTCGGGTCTTACGCGATTCATCACTCGCTGTTCGACATCGGCATCCTGGTGGTATTCGGCATCCTCGGCTACTATATGATCCGATTCGGGTTTGCCACCGCACCGCTCTTGATCGCCTTCATTTTGAGCCCCATTGGAGAGTCCGCGGTTCGTCAATCCCTGCTGATGTCTTCAGGGAGCCTATTGATCTTTTTCACACGCCCTGTCGCCCTCTCTTTCTTCCTGCTGACCGTCGTCTCGGTCATCGGGATCGTTCGAGGGCATTACAAAAGGGGGAAACCGCAAACCTGATGAAACGGGGGAGGTAGAGGAGATGAAGAATTCTTGGAAACGTTTGGTCTTTTGTGCAGTTGCCTTGTGTCTGGCCATCGGTCTGGCCGGCCCGGCCCAGGCCGAGTACCCGGAGAAGCAGATCACCTCGTATGTGGTCTTTGCGCCGGGCGGGTCCATGGACTCCAGCGCCCGCGGAATGGCCGCCGGCGCGGAGAAGATCCTGGGGCAACCCATGGTCATTGTGACCAAGGACGGCGGCGGAGGAACGGTGGGACTCAGTGTGCTCGCCGGGGACAAACCCGACGGGTACACCATCGCGGCGGCCACCAGTACCGGGATCCTTCGCATCCCCCTCCGGCGGAAGGTCCCGTACAAGCCATTGGCCGACTTCACCCCGATCTACGCCTATGCCGCCGTGGCCTCGGCCACGGTGGTCCGGCCCGATTCCCAGTTCGACACCCTGCAGGACCTGATCGACTATGCCAGAAAGAACCCGGGCAAGATCAAGTACGGGACCGCCGGGGCCGGATCCCCCATGCATCTGGTGATGGAGGTCATCGCCATGAAGGAAGGCATCCAGTGGATCCACATCCCCTTCAAGGGCTCCTCGCCGGCCGAGACCGCCTTGCTGGGAGGGCACGTGGACGTGGTCTCCACCGGGGACATGGACAAGGCCATCTCGGGCCAGCTCAAAACTCTGTGCGTGCATACCAAGGATCGGATGGAGCAGCTTCCGGAGGTCCCCACCACCCTGGAGCTGGGCTACGACTACTTCAACGACACGCTGTTTGCCTTTTACGGCCCCGCGGGCATGGACCCCGGGAAGGTGAAGACACTGGAGAGCGCCTTCGCGCAGGCCGTGGACATGACGCCCTTCCGGAAGGTGGCCGAGCAGTTCGGCCTGGTCCCCATGAAGATGGGAAGCCGGGAGTACACGCAGTTTCTCGAGGAGTCCTGGCCGAAGCAGGTGAAGCTTCTCAAGGACCTGAACCTGATCGAGGAGGCCGCCACAGAGCCGAGATAGGACGGCGATCCGAATGAGCCCTCAGCAGTGCCCGAACCCGTCCGGGTCGGGCACTCGCTGAATCGTCCATGGGCAAGGCCGCGGGACCGGATGCTTCCGGGATTGGAGCGGAGCGATGCAGGCACAAGAGCTGGACACCGACCTGCTGGTGATCGGCGGCGGGGTCGCGGGTCTGAACGCAGCCCTGAGCGGGGCCGAGCAAGGGCTGTCGGTGGTGGTGATGGACAAGGCGGTGATCGAACGGAGCGGGCACACGGCCGGGGGGATCGATCACTTCTGTGCGTTTCTGAATACGGACCCCGCGTGGGACACGCGGGGCTCCTACCTGGACTACACGGTCCGGTCCTCCCGGGGCGCCACCCGGCCCGATGTGGTGGAGCAGGTCTACTGCGACAACCTCCCGGCCGCCATGGAGCGTTTCGAAAAGATCGGCGTCACCCTGCGGCAGCCGGACGGGACCTATTTCAGGACCCGGTCCTATGGGCAGCCGGGTCCGTGGTGGATCAACTTCAACGGAAAGCGTCTGAAACCTTCCCTGGGACGTGCGGTGCGCGAGGCCGGCTGCAGCGTACTGGATCGCATGGTCACCGCCGACCTCCTCGTGGGGTCGGACAGCCGGGTTTGCGGCGCCGTCGGGTTTCACATGAGAACCGGGGAGCCGTGCGTGATCCGGGCCAAGGCCGTGGTTGTGGCCACGGGCGGCACCAACCGCCTCTTCTCGAACCCCACCGGGCTGAGCTTCAATACGTGGATGTGTCCGGCGGACACCGGGGATGGAGAGGCCATGTCCTTCAGGGCGGGGGCGGCCCTGGCCAATGTGGAGTACCTGCGAATGACCGTGGTGCCGCGCGGCTTCGGAGCACCGGGCCTGAACGCCCTGGTGGGAATGGGGGCGAAGCTCGTCAACGGCGTTGGCGAGGATTTCATGACGCGTTACGATCCGTTGGGCATGAACGGGCCCCGCTACAAGCTGGTGGAAGGCGTGCTCACCGAGCTCAAGGCGCACCGCGGCCCCGTGTACATCGACTGCCGCCATCTGGACCACGATGCGCTCGACCACCTGGTGACGACGCTCAGCTACGACAAGGACACGTTCGGGGATTTCCTGGACCAGAAGGGCATCGATCTTCGCCATGACCTCCTCGAGGTGGCCCCCTCGGAGGGGATGCAGGGAGGACCCAACGAGGTGTGCGGCTCCGGCATCCGTGTCGATTCCCGTTGCGCCGGGACGCTGCCGGGCCTGTTTGCCGCCGGCAACTGCTCGGATCAAAACCGCTCACTTCACATGGCCGTGACCTCCGGCATCCACGCGGGGAGGGAAGCGGCCCGCTTCGCGCTGGAGCATGGGAGCGGTCCGGAACCCTCCCCGTCCCAGGTGGAGGACATCCGGCATCGCTTGAGAGCCCCCATGGAGAGCGAGGGACGAACCTCGTGGCGGGAGTTCGAAAACGTCCTTCAGCGCATCGTCACCGAGGCGCTCGGCCCGGCCCGGTCCGCGTGGGGGTTCGAGTTGGCGGGCGAACGCCTGGATCGCCTGGAGGGCTGGGTGGACACGGTTTCGTGCGAGACCTTCCACGACCTGTGCCGCTTCCAGGAGCTGTACAACATCATGACGACGGCCCGGTGCATGCTGGCCGCCGCGAGCCACCGGACGGAGAGCCGATTCGGTTTGTGCCACCAGCGGATCGATTTTCCGGACACGGACAACGAACGGTGGCAGGGGCAGATTCGAGTGACCCGCGACGAGCAGGGCCTGCCCGCATGCGAGTTCAACCCCATCCAGTACCCAGGCAGCGAAGGAGAAAGCTGATGCCCCCGATCATTGACAAGGAAGTCTGCACGGGCTGCGGCACCTGTGAGGATTCCTGCCCGTTGGATGTCCTGTACATGAATGATGCGGGTGACGAGCCCGTTGTGCGCTACCCGGACGAATGCTGGCATTGCGGCTCCTGCCGGCAGGAGTGCCCCGAGGGAGCCATTGCGATCATTTTTCCCCTGCAGGTGATGATCCCCGCCGGGACGGTGTCCTAGGCCAAGGAGGCCAGTCATGTTGATGATCGATGCCTACTGCCATATTCTCCCATCTCGATACCAGAAGGCATTTGACAAGGTCCTCTCCAGGCGGGACCCCAACCTGAACACATCCAAGTACGCACAGTCCGTACCTCTGTTGACCGACCTGGAGGCGCGGTTCCGGTTGATGGACCGGTTCCCGGGGTACATGCAGGTGCTGACGGTGGCCGCACCCTCCATCACCAAGGTGGCCGAACCGGGTGAAGCCGTGGACCTCGCCCGGTTGGCGAACGACGAGCTGGCCGAGCTGGTGCATCGCCACCCGCATCGCTTTGCAGCCGGAATCGCCTGTCTGCCGTTGAATGACCCGGACGCCGCCTTTGAAGAGGCCCGGCGGGCGGTCGAGGACCTGCGGTTGAGAGGCGTGGAGGTGTTTTCCGACATCGGGGGGAAACCCCTGGATCACGAATCTTTCATGCCGCTCTACGAGATGATGGAGGCCTACAACCTGCCCATTCTCATCCATCCCCAGAAGGAAATGAATATTCCCGACTACGACGGGGAAGAGATCTCCGAGTATCGAATCTGGACCAAGCTGGGATGGCCCATGG
>CAYYVD010000208.1:0-8925 GCA_964475045.1 uncultured Desulfobacterales bacterium
CCCAAAGGGACCTCCACCAGGCCGGTGTGGTTCACCTTGCCGGCCAGGGAGAAGATCTTGGTCCCCTTGCTCTTCTCGGTGCCCACCTCGGCGTACCAGGCCGGGCCGTTTCGAATGATGAGCGGCACGTTGGCCCAGGTCTCCACGTTGTTGATGTTGGTGGGCTTCCCGTCCAGGCCGGACTGGGCGGGAAAAGGCGGCCGGGGCGAGGGCATGCCGCGCCTGCCCTCGATGGAGGCCATGAGGGCGGTCTCCTCGCCGCAGACGAACGCGCCCGCCCCCATCTTGAGGGAGAGGTGAAAGTCGAAGCCCGTGCCCAGGATGTTCTCCCCCAGCAGACCCAGCTCCAGCATCTGCTCCATGGCCAGTCTCAGGTGCTCCACCGCGATGGGGTACTCCTCCCGCACGTAGACGAACCCCTGCTCGGCCCCCATGGCGTAGGCGCCGATGAGCATGCCCTCCAACACGGCGTGCGGATCGCCCTCGAGCACCGCCCGGTCCATGAAGGCTCCTGGGTCCCCTTCGTCCGCGTTGCAGACGACGGTCTTGGGACGTCCGGGCGCCTCGCGGGCCAGAGACCACTTGCGGCCCGTGGGAAACCCGGCCCCGCCCCGCCCCCGGAGCCCCGATGCGGTGACCTCCTCGATCACCTGCTCGGGGGTCATCCTGGACAGGGCGCGGACCACGGCCTGGTACCCCCCCGCGCCGATGGCATGCTCGATCCGCACGGGGTCGATGCGGCCGCAGTTGGCCAGCACGCGCCGGAGCTGGGCCTTGTAGAAGGGGATTTCGCTTTGACTGGGAACGGCCGCACCGGTCTTCGGGTCCCGGTAGACCAGCCGTTCGACGATCCGGTTCTCCTGGAGGGTGCGCCGGACGATCTCCGGAGCGTCCTCGGGCGAGACCTCCTGGTACTGGATCCCGAGCGGCTCCACGGACAGGACGGGGGCCTTGGCGCAGAACCCGTGACACCCGGTGGACCGGATCTCCACCTCGCCCTCGAGGCCCTGGGCCCGGACCTCCTCCACAAGGGCGTCGCGGACCTCGGACGCCCCGTAGGCGCGGCACCCGGTCATGCAGACGTTCACACGGGTCCCGCCGCGGTCCTCCCTTGCGAGAATCTCGTTCCGGTACCACTCCAGGTCTCCGATGGACGCGAGCCTCGCCATGGGGTTCACGCTCCCTTTTGTCCGGCCGGGCTTCGATACTCGGCCAGGATCGTTCGAACCTTGGCAGGCGCCAGCCTGCCGTAGTAGGTCCGGTTCACCATCATGGTCGGTGCGAGAAAGCAGGCCCCCAGGCAGGCCACGGTCTCCAGGGTGAACCGGTACGCCTCGTCCGTCTCCCCTTCCTCGAGACCCAGCTCCTGTTTCATGAGCCGGAGGATGCTCCGGCCGCCCCGCACGTGGCAGGCGGTCCCCCGGCAGACGCGAACCACGTACCGGCCCTTGGGCTCCAGGGAGAAACCCGCGTAAAAGGTGACCACGCCCTCCACCTCGCTGGGGAAAAGCCCCAGGTGCCCGGCCACGGGTTCCAGGGTCTCGGGCGGCACGTAACCGTACGTCTCCTGGACCGCCTGGAGCAGCGGGATCAGCCCCCACTCGGTTCGGGGATGCTCCTCCAGCAGCGGGGTCAGCAGGGCCAGGTCCACCGTCGCACTCTCCATGCATGCTCCCTTCAGGCCTGATTGGGATCAGGCCTTCTCGATCCTCACCCGACACGCCCCGGGCGGAGATGCACCGTCCTCCAGAGCCATCAGCTCCATGGCGTCGTTTCCTCGAACCGCGGTGGTCACCAGGGCCAGGCCGGGCCGGGCGCGACGCCCGACCTCGACGGTCCGCTCCACCGCCCCCCACGCCGAGACCACCCGCGCCCGGTCCCCCGGTTCGAGCCCGAACCGCTCCGCGTCCTCCCGGCTCATCTCCAGGCCCCCGGCCGGCTCGAGCGCAGCCGCACGGGCGGATCGGGACGTGCGCGTGCCGCTTCCCATGTGACAGCGAGGGGACTCGAGGACCGCCCACAGCGGGAAATCCGGCTCTTCCCCTGGATCAGGGAACGTGTGGGACGGCTCATCAACGGGCACGGTTTCCGAGCTGCCGGGCGGCTTCTCCCGAAACCGGATCGACCCCTCGCCGGCTCGAAAGGAGACGCGGCCGTACCCCGGAACCAGGTGGCGTATCTCCCCGCGAAGGTCTTCGACCTCGGCGTACCTGCCCTCCGAGCCGGACAGCCCCTCGAAGAGGTCGCTCAGAATCCGCCAGTCGGGACGGGCCTCCCCGGGGGCCGGCACTGCCGGTCCGAAGGCCTGGACGCGCCCCTCCAGGTTCACGAAGGCGCCCTCCTTCTCGGCGAAGGCCGCCCCGGGAAGCACCACGTCCGCGTCGGCCGCGGTCTCGGTCTCCAGGATGTCCTGGACCACCAGGAGGTCCAGCCTTTTCAGGGCCTTCCGTACGCGCCGGGGCTGGGGGAAGCTCCGGGCCGGGTTCGTGCTCAGGACATAAAGGGCTTTGAGGTTTCCCTGCTCGATCTCCCGAATGAGGCGCGGCCGTGTCAGCCCGGGATCCGGGGAAAGACGCGCGCCCCAGGTCCGCTCCCAGTACCGGCGGCCGGTCTCGTCCCGAAGCACCATGCGTCCCGGGAGGAGGCTTCTGGAAACCCCCATGTCCAGGGCCCCCGTGCGGTTGCACTCGCAGGCCGGAAACAGGAATGCGGGGAAACCGCTGGGCTCTCCGGTGATCCAGGCGAGGTTCCGAAGGGAGCGTAGCGTCGCGCCGCCGGCAAAACGACCGAGGGCCCGCCCCCCCGTCACGAAGACCGCGCGCTTCCCCTCCAGGGCCGCGGCGGCCCGTTCCAGGGCCTCGGGCGTCACCCCGTTCCTCCGGCAGGCGGCCTCTTTCTCGCGCACGCCGAGGGACCGCCCAACCCCTTCGAACCCGTGCCGCTCGCCGACCCCGTTCCTCTCCAACAGGGCCGCAGCCAGGAGATCCAGCACCTCGGCGTACCCTGCGGGGGAGCAGGAAAGCCACGCCCGTGCAAAGGGAACGAGACCGGTCCTCAGAGCGTCCACCACCACCAGGGGCACGCTCTTCCAGCGCGCGGCCCGCTTCAGGGCATACCCCAGGACCGGCAGCGTTTCCGTGGGGTCGATCCCGAGGGCGACGAGGGCCTCCGCCTCCTCCAAGCGGTCCATCTCAAAGGGGTCACGGCCGATCAGGCGCTCCGCCGCCGGGTCGTCCTCCCCGTCGAGCAGGAGATTGTTCGTTCCCACCAGGGTCCGGGCGATCTTCTGGAGCAGGTAGTGCTCCTCGAGGGTGCAGCCGGCGGACGCGACAAAGGCGATGCTCTGGGGACCGGCCTCGGCCCGGATCGAGCGGATCGAGCCGATCACCCTCTGGAGGGCCTCTTCCCAGGAGACCTCCGCCGGCCCCGTCCCCTGCTTCACCCGAGGCCTGAGAAGCCGCTCCGGGGAGGCCAGGAAGTCCTGCTCGAAGTGGCCGCGCACACACAGGGTGGATCCATTGGCCGTTCCCCGCAGGCCGGCCGGCGCCACCTCCACGACCCGCCCGCCGACGCTTCCCAGGCGCAGGGCGCACCCCGCGCCGCAGAAGCCGCAGACGGAAGGCGACCACCGATCGGGGCTTCCGGCGTAGCCCGGGGTTTTGGCACGAAGGGCGCCCGTGGGGCAGGCGGCCACACAGGTCCCGCAGAAGGTGCAGCTGGAACGCTCCAGGGGCGTCCGGTGCAGGGTGGCGGGATGGGCGTCGAACCCGCGAAAGTGGTAGTCGATGGCGCCCACCACCACGAGCTCCCGGTCGACCCGGATGCACCGGCCGCACAGAATACACTTGGTGAGGTCCCGGACGATGAAGGGGTTGGCGTCCTCGTAGGGAAGAAAACGTCGCATGGGGTCCAGGTCCATCCGGCCGATCCCGAGCTTGGCAGCGATCTCGCGCAGGCGGCAGCGGTTTCCCTGATCGCAGAGGATGCAGGACTCCGGGTGGTTGGCCATCATGAGACGAATCACGTTGGCGCGGTGGTGAAGCACGGTCGGGGAGTCGGTGCGGATGGCCATGCCGGGGGCCGCGGGGGTGACGCACGAGGCCAGGATGCGCCCGGTTCCCTCGTCCTCCACCAGGCAGACCCGGCACGCCCCTGCAGGCTCGAGGTCTTCGTGGTGGCAGAGGGTGGGAACCGGGATCCCGATCCCGCAGGCTGCCTCGAGGAGCGTGGTCCCGGGAGGACATCGCACGGACCTGCCGTCGATGGTCAGGCTGATCTCTTCCACCGGAGCTCTCCTCTCGTCCGTGCCGCCGGTTCCGTCAAAGCCTCTTCAGTCTCGCTGCATCCAGGTACAACCGCAGCTTGTCCTCGCCTCCCACCGTGATGATGTGAATGCCCCGGCAGAGGTCCTTGAGCCCGGAGACGATCTCTGTGAACACCTCGATGCTTGCCTTCTGTCGATCCACGCTGGAGGCAAGCTTGCGAACGACGTGCTCGGGGACAAGCCCCGATTTCAGGTGCCGGTTCAGGAAGCGCGCCATGCCCGCGGTGCGCAGGATCATCACCTCGGCGATCACGGGGACGCCGAACGGGCCCACCTCCTTCATGAACTTCTCGAAGCGGTCCAGATCGAACACCGGCGTGGTCAGGAAGTAGCCCGAGCCCACGCGGGCCATCTCCTCCATCTCGCGTTTCTCCAGGTCCGGCACGTTCTTCCCCCAGCTCGACTCCACGCCGGCGCCCATGGTGAACTCCGCCTTCCCCCCGAGATCGCTCCCGTCCACGGACACCCCGCATCTCAGATGCTCCAGAACGGAGGCCAGCTTGCCCGCATCGACGTGAAAGAACATCATCTCCTGGAGGCTGTCGCCGGTGATCCGGTAGTCCTCGGTGAAGACCAGCAGGTTGTCCACCCCCGCCTCGTGGGCGCTCAGCAGGTCCTTCTGGAGCCTCGGCCTGGACTTGTCCCGGGTGGTGGTCCGGTAGATGCTCTCGAAGCGGTTCTCCCGGAGCAGCCGGCAGGTCCTGATGGAGTCCCCTACCACACCTTCCAGCTCCAGCTCCGGGATCGTCACGCCGTCCACACGCCCGCGAACCCCCTCCAGCCGCTGGATCAGGGCCGCCGGCTCCTCGTCCGCGGACGCCTGGACCTCCGAGGTCACCACAAACCTTCGATCGTTCAGGGCCTGCTTCAGCTTCATGGAGCCTTCCTTTGTTGCCGGGTGCCCGACCACCGGGTGAGGTCACTCCGCCCCCAGGAGCCGGGCCACCTCCTCCTTGAGTTTCGGAAGCGGCAGCGGCTTGGAGAAACAGAGGTCCGCGCCGTACCCTTTCATCTTCTCGAACTTCTCGTCGTCCAGGTAGGCGGAGAGCACGATGATCCTGGTGTTTCGTGTCTCGGGGTTCTCCTTGATCTTCCGGCACACGTCGTACCCTTTGATGTCGGGCATCATGATGTCCAGAATCACCAGGTGAGGCCGGAAGTGGTTGACCTGCAGGCCCGCCTCAAAGCCGTCCGAGGCCGAGACGATCTCGTAGTCCGCCTCCTCTTCCTCGAGGGCCATCACAAGGGTCTCCAAGATGATCGGATCGTCATCCACGATGAGGATGCGCTTGCGCTCGTCCCCGGCCTCGGTCTCGGGCAGGGGAATGCCCTGCCGCCGCATGAAGGCCTCCAGATCGTGCTTGCGGATCCTGCGATGCCCGCCCACGGTCCGGTAAGCCTGGATGTGGCCCGCGTCGATCCAGTTGATGATGGTCTTCGGGGACACGCTGCAGTGCTGGCTGGCCTTGTACACCGTGAGGATGTCTTCCATGGGGGACGCTCCTTGAGGTTTGTTTTTTAATTATTCTTGTTTTTGCCATTTGTCAAGAGGAATTTAGCGAATGAAAAATCTATAATTCCTGTAATACATGTATTTCGAGCCGGACATACATCTCCCGCTGGAAAACCAGGCCGCAGGTCGTCTCGGGTGTCAGGCGGCCGGGGGCTCCTTGGCCATGGCAGGCAGCTGCACCACGAAGGTGGTGCCCTCCCCGTGTCGGCTGCGCACACGGATGTCTCCGCCGTGCTCCTCCACGAAGCCATAGCACACCGAGAGCCCGAGCCCGACATCCTTGACCGTGTCCTTGGTGGTGAAGAAGGCGTCGAAAATCCTTCCCAGGTTCTCCTCGCGAATGCCCACCCCGCTGTCACGGACCTCAACGTGCACCTGGTGCCGGGTGGACGAGGTGGTCACGGTGAGCGTGCCTCCGTCGGCCATGGCGTCCCGCGCATTGGCGATCAGGTTCAGAAACACCTGCCGAAGCTGGTTTCTGGAGGCGTTCACCAGGGGGAGGTCCTTCTGAAAAGAAACGGAGACCCGAATGCCGTTCTCCTGAAGCTGCTTTTCCACGAGAAGCAGGATCTCGTCCAGGATGGTGTTCAGGCTGGTGGGCTGCTTTTCCTCCTCGTCCGGTCTGGAAAAGCTGAGCATCTTTCGAAGGAGCTCGGTGAGCCGTTCCGTCTCGGACAGGGCCATCTCCAGGATCCGCCGGCGCTTGCTCTCGAGCGGAATCTCGCCCTTGAGGAGCTCCAGGGTGTTCATGATGCCGTAGAGCGGGTTGTTCAGCTCGTGGGCGATCTGGGAGGTGAGCTTTCCCATGGCGGCCAGCTTCTCCGACTGGAGGAGCTTCTCCTGGACCTCGCGCAAGTTGCGCTCCATCTCCAGGCGTTCCTTCAGGTCCACGAAGATGCCCACCGAGGCCAGCTCCCCGCCCGAAGGCCCGTAGAGAATGGCGGCGGACAGGTTTCCCTCGATGATCTCCCCGTCCCTCCTGACGTAGACCATGGGGTAGGAGCGCAGGCGTCCGACCCCGCCGAACTCGGGGCTGCGCATCCGCTTCATCACCTCCCGGGCCATGCCGTCGGGGTAGATGACGCGGATGTTCATCTTGCCGATCACCTCGTCGGAGGAGTACCCGAGGGTCTCCTCGGCGGCGTGGTTCCAGAGAATGATGTCCCCCTGCATGTTGGCGGCCATGATGGCGTTCGGAGAGCTGTGAATGATTCTGTTGAGGAAGTGGTGGGCCTCCCGGAGGTCCTGCTCCATCTGCTTGCGATGGGACTGATCGACGATGATGCCTTCGTAGCCCAGGACCGTTCCCTGGGAGTCCTTGCGCACATGGGCGGTCAACAGGGCCGGAAGGGGCGTTCCGTCGCGCCGTTTGAACGCCACCTCGTAGTCGATCAACCGGCCGTCCCGCTCGATCAACTCCTGGAACGCCCTCCGATCCTCGGCCTGCATGTAGAGATCCCGGGCGAGGTCCATGCGCAGGCAGGCCTCCCGGCTCTCGTAGCCGAGCATGTCGACCAGGGCCTGGTTGACCTTGAGGAACTTGCCCTCCTTGCTGCTGATGTAAACCCCGGCGCCCACGTGCTCGAAGAGCCGTTCGTAGTCCTCCCGGCTCGTCTCGAGGGTTTTCTCCCGCCGCCTACTCCGAGTGACGTCCCGGTACACGCTGAGCTTTGACACGGAGCCGTCGGGGTTCTGAACGGGCACCTCGGTGACGTCGAAGGTCCGGCCGAGCTCCGGAACGTGATGCTCCCAATGGACCTCCCCTCCCTGAAACACCTCCTCGGCCCGGCACCAGGGACAAACCGACTCCCGTCCGTAGATCGTTCGAAAGCATACGGGAGGTTCGCCCGCGTCTCCCTCGGCCCGGGCCATGGCTTGGTTGGTGTACTCCACGGTGAGATCCTGCCGAATGACGTACACACCGTCTTGCATGATGTCGAGGATCTGCCTCAAACGGTCTTCGCCGGCCGGTTCCATGGGCGTGTCCTCTCCTGTCAATTGGGTTTCGGGAGGATGACCTCCTCTGAGCGGAAAGCCTCGGGAGAGGCGTCCAGGGCCTGTCTCGAGAATACCACAGATCGCTTGAACGTCCAACGGCGACCAACGCCCTTTTCCTGCGCCCGGTTTTTCGCGCAGCTGGGCCCTGCAAACGACACCGGGCATGGATAATTTTGTTGCGAACCCCCGGGCTATGTACTATATTTCACAATTTCCACTGCGTACACCTTGCGTGTTGATTGCGTACCGCCATTTTAGAGAGGAGGACGTTTCATGGATTTTGCCTTGAGTGACGAGCTTCAAATGCTGCGGGACATGGCGCGCGACTTTGCCAGCGAAAAGATCGCGCCCTTCGCAGACGAGTGGGACGAGAAGCACTACTTCCCCTACGAGGAGGCCCACAAGCCGATGGCCGAGTTGGGGTTCTTCGGGACCGTGATCCCGGAGGAATATGGCGGAAACGAGATGGGTTGGCTGGCCGCCATGATCCTCACCGAGGAGATCGCCCGCGCCTCCAGCTCCCTGCGCGTCCAGGTGAATATGTCCGCCCTGGGCTGTGCTTACACGATCTACAAGTACGGCACGGAAGAGGCCAGGCAGAAGTACATCCCGAAGCTGGTGAGCGGGGAGTACCTGGGCGGGTTCGCCATCACCGAGCCCAATGCCGGATCCGACGTCATGGCCATGAAATCCACGGCCGCGGACAAAGGGGACCACTGGCTGCTGAACGGATACAAGACCTGGATCAGCAACGCCACGGCGGCCGACGTGCTCATCTACTACGCCTACACCGAGGACGAGGCCAAGGGCAAGAAGGTCCTGTCCGCCTTCGTCATCGAGCCCAGGAACTTCGACGGCATCACCACCACCGACCTGGACAAGATGGGCTCTCGCTCCTCGCCCACGGGTGAGGTGATCCTGGAGGACACCCCGGTCCCCAAGGAGAACATCCTCGGCAAGCCCGGCGACGGCACCAAGATCGTGTTCGGATCCCTCAACCAGACCCGGCTCTCCGCCGCGGCCGGCGGTGTGGGTCTGGCCCAGGCCTGCCTGGACACGGTGACCACCTATGCCATGGAGCGGGAGCAGT
>CAYYVD010000209.1:0-8898 GCA_964475045.1 uncultured Desulfobacterales bacterium
TCTGGCCCGGGTCTCGGACCAGCGGGGAAACCTCGGCTTTCTCGTGCTCTACGGATCCAACGATCCGGTCCACGCAGGCGGGGACCTCAAGGAGAGCCTGACCCGGCTGGACCAGACCCTGGAGGCCAAAAAGGAGCAGGAGGCAGGCGGGGCTTCGCCCGAGGACGTGGACCGCCTGTTCCACTGGGCCGACGCACGGCTGGAGAAGGGCATCGCCCTGCACGGCGCGGTGCGGGACCTGGCCCGCGACCTGCGGGTGGTGGCGGTGTGCGGAGGAGGGACGCGCTTCGGAGGCTCCGCGGAGATCCCCCTCATGGCCGACTTTCTGGTGGGAGACTCCCGAAGCGGCATGTGCTTCAGCGAGTCCATGATCGGGCTCATTCCCGGGTGGGGCGGCATCGCCCGGGCCGTGGTCAAGGCCGGTCCTCGAAACGCCGCCTACATGGCCAAGACCGCCCGGGAGGTCAAGGCGCCGGACCTCCTTCGCATGGGCATCTACAACGTGGTGGTGGAGGTACCCTTCCCCTTTCCGCGAAAGGAACGGACGGACGACCCCGAGGCCGACAAGGCGCGCTTCCTGGACGCCCTGGCCCGGCACGACCGGGAAACGGGGCTTCGAATGCTCCCGGAAGGGCTTCACCTCGCCACGTGCCCCGAGGAGGAGATCCCCCGGGTGGATTCCGAGGACCGCCCCGCGATGGCGTCCGAGGAGACCGTGGCCGAGGAGGTGACCCGCCGGAGGACCCCGGAGACCTATGCCGGCCTGTGGGGCAAGACCCTCAAGGAGGCCCGGGAGGACCTGGCGCGCCTGGGAAGGCCCCTGGCCCCCCAGTCCATCGAGGCCCTGGACGCCCTGCTCGCAGACACGTCGGAAGGATCCTTCGACGAACGGTCCCTTGTCCGCAGGGAGATGGAGGCCGACGCCCGGCTCTACCGGGACCCGCGGTTCCGGGCCGGCCTCGTGGCCACCCTCGGCCAGAGCGTGGCGGACTATCGCTGACCCCTGCGGCCGCGGCCACACACACAAAAAGGGACTGCGACCATTCAGCGGCACCAACGCCGTCGACATCCGCGTGGAGGAGCGCATGAAATCGTACTTTCAGAACATGGCCGTCATGGGAGCACCGCTTGACGACAAGGAGCTCGCCGCCTCCGAGGAGAACCTCCGCCAGGTTCGGGAGGAGCAGGCGAGGATCGAGTCCGCCCTGGAGGAGCGCGGGAGCAAAGGGCTTCCCGCGGAGAAGCTCCACCAGCGGGGGGAGAAGACCGCGCTCGAGCGCATCGAGCACCTGGTGGATCCCGGCACCTTCCTTCCCCTGAACAGCCTCTACGACCCCGAGTTCAACCAGGAGGGCACCACCGGCGTGATCTCCGGGCTGGGTCGCATCTCCGGCCGGTACGCCTCCATCATCGCATCGGACAACCGCGTGCTCGCCGGGGCCTGGATTCCGGGGCAGCGCGAGCACGTGTTCCGGGCCCAGGACATCGCCGAGCAGCTCAACATTCCGCTGGTCTGGGTGCTCAACTGCAGCGGGGTCAAGCTCACGGAGCAGGAAAAGGTGTACGCCGGAAGGCGCTCCGGCGGCAGGACCTTCTTCCGGCACGCGGAGCTGGCCGAGAAGGGAATCCCCGTGATCGTGGGCATGTACGGCACGAACCCGGCCGGCGGTGGGTACCACGCCATCAGCCCGGCCGTCATCTTCGCCCACGAGAAGTCCAACATGGCCGTGGGCGGGGGCGGCATCGTGAGCGGCATGTCGCCCAAGGGGCGGTTCGACGTCGAAGGGGCCGAGACCCTGATCGAGGCCACACGGCAGTTCAAGCAGGTGCCGCCCGGCGGCGTCCGCATCCATCACGACCGCACCGGGTTCATGCGGCAGGTGTTCGACACCGAGGAAGGGGTGCTCGACGCCATGCGCGACTTCATGGCCGGCCTTCCCCGGTACGACCCGGGGACCTTCCGGGTGGCCGAGCCCGCAGAGCCGCGCCATCCGATGGAAGACCTGGACCGCATCGTCCCCTACAACCAGAAGCGGGTCTACAAGATCGAGCAGGTCCTCTCCCGCCTCTTCGACGCGAGCGAGCACCTGGAGTACCGCCCGGACTACGCGCCCGAGGTGTACTGCGGCCTGGCCCGGGTGGACGGCTTCCCCGTGGGGGTGATCGCCAACCGCCAGGGGTTCCTCGGCGCCGACTACCCCAAGTACGCCGAGGGCGCCTACACGGGGATCGGAGGCAAGCTCTACCGCGAGGGCCTGATCAAGATGAACGAGCTGGTCATGTACTGCGGCCGGGACCGGCTTCCCATCATCTGGTTCCAGGACACCACGGGCATCGACGTGGGGGACATCGCCGAGCAGGCCGAGCTCCTGGGCCTGGGCCAGTCCCTGATCTACTCCATCGAGGCCTCCCACGTGCCCATGATGACCGTGGTGCTCCGCAAGGGGACCGCTGCGGCCCACTACATCATGGGTGGCCCTCAGGCCACCCGGAACAACGCCTTCACCCTGGGGGTGCCCACCACGGAGATCTACGTCATGCACGGGGAAACGGCCGCGGCCGCGGCCTTCGCCCGCCGCCTCGTCAAGGAGAAGGACGCGGGCAAGCCCCTGGGGCCGGTGATCGACAAGATGAACGCCCTGGCCCGACAGTACTACGACCAGTCCCGCCCCGTCTTCTGCGCCAAGGCGGGCTTCGTGGACGAGGTCACCCCCCTGCCCGGGCTTCGGGACTACTTCACGGCCTTCACCCGAAGCTGCTATCAGAACCCCGGGAGCCTCTGCCCGCATCATCAGATGCTGCTGCCGCGGTCGATTCGGGGTTAGAACGTCCCGGTTTCAGTTGCTTGCGGGTTTGGAGGCGGGTAAAATGCCGTTTCCGATGATTTCCGTTGGTCATGATTCCATTTGAGGAGGTGAATGCATGAGTGAGCATGATCTGTACAAGGTGTTTCCGCGCATGCCGAAACGGGTTCGGCTCGGGGACATCACCGTGCGCGACGGCTTTCAGCACGAGGAGGTCTTCATTCCCACGGAGGCCAAGATCTATTACCTCCAGGAGCTGGCTTTCGCCGGAGTCCGGCGCATCGAAGCCACCAACCTGGGAAACCCCCGCATCATGCCCCAGTTCAAGGACGCCGAGGAGGTCCTCATGGGGATCCGGGACGATGTTTTTCTCAAGCGCCTCGCCAAGCGGGGCATCAACCCGGACGACATCGAGTGGACCGCTATCACCATCCGCGAGCCCTCGGTGGACCGGGCCATTCGGCTCAAGGAGGAGGGACGCGGACCGGACCGACTCCTCATGATGGTCTCCACGGACGAGCAGCACCACTTCGCCAACAGCAGCACCACCCTTCCCCAGTACTGGAAGGAGGCCGAGCGGTGCATCAAGAAGTGCAAGGACGCCGGGCTCAAGATGTGCGGCACGGTGAGCACCATCTGGGGAAGCCCCATCTCCGGTCCCACCCGGTTCGAGGACGCCGTGGAGTTCACCAAGCGGTGGCTGAGCATCGGCGCCGACGACATCGAGCATGCGGATCACGACGGCTCGGCCCCCCCCGACCAGGTGTACCGCTACTTCTCCATGATCCTGGACGCCATCCCCAACACGGACCTCCACGTCGGGCACTTTCACGTCACCCGGGGCTGGGGCATGGCCAATGTGCTGGCGGCGCTTCAGGCGGGCATCGACATCTTCGAGGGAACCCTGGGCGGGACCGGCGGTCAGCCGGCCAACTTCCTGGACCGGACGCCGGTGCCGGGGACCGGGTCCTACTACTACAAGGACCCGAACGTGGTGGGGCTCTCGTGCTTCGAGGACCTGTGCGTGATGCTCGACGAGATGGGCATCGACATCGGCGGGATCGACGTGGACCGCATCCTGGAGCTGGGAACGCTCATCGAGAAGACCATCGGCCGGCGGCTGCGGTCCGAGTCCATTCTAAACGGGCGCATCCCCAAGGAGCCGAGGGAGGACTTCAAGCGGCCCGGATTGCCCAAGGCCAAGGAGAAGAACCAGGAGCGTCCGGACCAGATCATTCCGGACGACTGGCCGGAGAAGGCCGAGGTGCCTGAGTCCGTTGCCGCAAAGGCCTGATGGCGGACGGCCCCGGCAGCCCTGAGCGGCCGGGGCCGTTTGCTATGTTTCATCGCAGGACGAATCGCCTTTGTCGCGGCATTGCCCGGCCACGTCGCAGGACGCACACCCGCAGCTTTCCTTGCCGCGCGCTTTTCGAATCAGAGAGCGCAGCACCAGCAACCCGGCGATCAGAACAATCCCGATGACCACGGCGGTCTGCACGGAAACCTCCATTGTGTTCGCTTCACCGTCCTGTCCCGGGAAACACCCTCAACACGCCTCCCGGCCGGAGGTCAGTCCCGGCACCCCTTGCCGAGCTCCCCGAACCGGCCGTGCCAGGCGCAACGGGAGCAGTAGGTCTCGGTCTCCCCGGTGACCTCGGGACAAGCCTCCTCGTCCACATCCTCGGAGAACACGATGCCGGCCGCCTCCAGATCGAAGGCATAGGTGTCGTACGCGTCGCTCGGGTCCTTGACATAGAACTGCTTGCTTCCACACATGGGACATGCCATGTTCATCGCCTCCCTTCGTGTTTCCCGGCCGTCGAGGTGAGTCCGGATCGAGGGTCCGCGGTTTCCAACGGGCAGGATCCGGTGGACCGGCTCGTTCCGAAATGGTACCATGCGACCTCCGAGCCGGCCAATGGAAACTTTTCATCCTCGGGGATGAGCAGAAGCGATCGCCTGTCCATGGGCGTTTGGAGGTCGAAACGACAGAGGAGGAAGGCCATGCACAAATCATCGGTGTTCGCGCGGGTCCTGGGATCCGTTCTCGCGGCCCTGTCCCCCCTGCTCCTTGCGGGGGCCGCCGCGGCCGCCTCGGCCAAGGAGATCGACATTCGGGTGGACGCCGCCCTCGAGCGCTTTGCCGAGGAGGTCTCCGGAGGGAAGGCCTTTCTGAAGCAGGCCGAGGGGGTCCTCGTCCTGCCCAGGGTCATCAAGGCCGGCTTCGGCATCGGCGGCGAGTACGGGGAAGGAGCCCTTCGCATCGGCGGAAAGACCGTGGACTACTACAGTACGGCCGCTGCGTCCATCGGCTTTCAGCTGGGCGCCCAGTCCAAGACCATCCTCCTCGTCTTTCTGGACAAGAAGGCGCTTCGAGACTTTCGCAACAGCCAGGGGTGGGAGGCCGGGGTGGACGGATCGGTGGCCCTGGCGACCATCGGCGCGGGAGGGACCCTGGACACGACCAATCTGCGGGACCCCATCGTGGGGTTCGTGTTCAACAACAAGGGGCTCATGTACAACCTGACCCTCGAGGGGTCCAAGTTCACCCGGATTCACCCCTGATTACGGAACGCCTCACGGGGGGTGGCGCGTGGGGCTCAGAGGGGGATCCGGGCGTACACGCGCTCCTGGACCCAGCGCGCGAGCCCTGCGAGCCGCTCCAGATCGATGCCCGTTCGAAACCCCGCCCGGTGGAGCCGTTCCACCAGCATCTCGGTGGGCTGGTTGCCCGGGGCGCCGGTCACGCACCCTCCGGTGCCGCCGAGCGAGGCGTCCAGGCGCCGAATGCCCAGGGGCAGGACGGCCAGGCTGTTCTCCACGGCCCGCGCACCGGACGGGTGGTGGGGATGGTACCCCAGCCGTTCCAGGTCGTCGCCGCCCCTTCGATCCAGGAGCCGTTCGAGAAACGCCACCGTGGTCCCGGCGTCGGCCACCCCCTGCAGGTCCGACAGGACCACGACCCCCGCCCCCATGGAAAAGAACCGGTCCATCAGGTCGCTCACGTCGCGCAGGCGCGCCTTGATCAACCCCCCGGTCCTCGGCAGAAACCCGAAGGCCCCGGACACGTACCCCTTCAGTCGAACCCCCCGGGGGGCCGCATCCCGGGCGATCTCCTCATAGGCCTCCAGGGTCGCTGACACACTGCGGCCCAGGTTGGCGCGGTTGTGCACCTCCACGGCCGACACGACCATTCCCAGCACGTGATCGTGCCCGTCCGGACCGAGCCCCAGGTCCAGAAATGCCCGGTACCCGGCCGCGTTGGGGACCAGGGTGGCGATCTCGACCCCAGGGCGCCGGCCGAGCCGGTCCGCCACCCGGGACAGGGCCTCGGGGGCCATGGCCGGTGCCACCTTGGGATGCACACAGGAGAGGACCTCCAGGGAGGTCACCCCGCAGGCCAGGAGCCGCTCCGCCGTCCATACGCGCAGCTCGGGGGAAAAGGTTTCGATGTGATCCCGGGGGACGTTTTGACCGAACTCCCGCAGGGTGACGTCGGTGATCAGGACCTTGGACGCGGGGTCTTCCATGGCGTCACGCGGTGGAGACGGCCGGCTCTTCCGGAGGTTCGGGACGTCCCGCCAGGGCTCGAATCGTGGCCTCCAGGGAGGCCATGTCCTCCACGTTCAGCCCTGGAATGGACTCGTGGATGCCCCGGATCATGTTCGTCAAGACCTTCTTGGGCCCCACCTCCAGGAACAGGTCGCCTCCGTTCTCGATGGCCTTCTCGATGGACCCCCGCCAGTTCACCACCTTGTAGATCTGCTCATACAGCTCGGTTCGTATGTGATTGGGATCCACGATGGCCTCGGCCGAGACGTTGGCCATGATGGGCTTGGAGGCGATCCGAATGGGATAGCTTTGCAGCTCCTTGCGAAGCTTCTCCGCTGCAGGCTTCATGATGGGAGTGTGGTAGGGCCCCTCCACCTTGAGGTGCTTGGAGAGCTTGCCCTGGGCCTTGAGCTCCTTGGCCAGCTCCTGGAGCCGCCGCTTGGACCCGCCCACCACGACCTGCTTCTTGGTGTTGTTCAGGGTGACGTAGACCCCGAACTCCTTGCAGAGGGCGCAGACGTGGTCGTAGTCGAGCTCGTCGCCCTTGTCCATGATGGCCATGAGGCCCGCGTTGGGATAGGCCTTTCCGGACTCCGCCATGTACGTGGCCCGTTTCTTGACCAGGGAAAGCGCGGTCCGAAGGTCCATGGCGCCGGTCACCAGAATGGCCGTGTACTCCCCGAGGCTGTGGCCGGCCGTGAGGTAGGGGTTCAGGTCGATGCCCTCCTCGCTGCAGCGCCGCATCAACACCCGGTAGCACGCGTAGTTGACCGTCATGACCGCGGGCTGAGTGTAAACGGTCTTGTTCAGGTCGGCGGCTCGGTGCATGATCTTGCCGAAGCTGTGCTTTTTGAAGCACAGGTCCGAGAGGTCGTAGCCGAGGACGTCGCCGGCCTCGTCGAAGATGTCCCGCACCTCCTGGAACTCGTCGTAGAACTCCTTCCCCATTCCCACATACTGAGACCCCTGTCCCGGAAAGACGAACATGATGTTCCGGTAGGTCATGACCCCTCCTCGAGCAGAAAACCGCCCCGGACGTACGCGACGGTCCTTCACAGTGAAAAAGGTTGTGGTGGCCGCCGCGCTACTCGATGGGCTTGGCCTCGTCGATGAGCATGATCGGGATGTCGTCCCGAATCTCGTAGAGCAGCTTGCAGTGATCGCAGATCAGGCCGGAGCCGTCCTCGTTCAAACGAATGTCGCCCTTGCACTTCGGGCAGGCCAGGATGTCCAGCAGCTCCTTGCTGACGGCCATGGTGCTCTCCTCCTATGCTTCGAATCTCGAAGGTCAAGGAGCACCGGCGCAAAGATGAGCCCGGTGCATCCCCTGGTTGGGTTTTCGATTCCTACCGAAATGGTACCTCTTTCGCGGCCGTCTTACAAGGCCGCCTGGGGTCCCGTCCCCTCCTGCGCCAGGATCCAGCGGACCGCCGCCTCCAGGTCCGGGACCACGTGCACGGGCTGCGCCGGGCTTCCCGGCAGCACGTAGAGCCGGTCCCCCCGCCCGTACCCGGTCTCCACCAGGACGCCTTTCAACCCGCAACGGTGCGCGAGCTCCAGGTCCGAGACGCGGTCCCCTACCACGTAGGAGCGCGCTCTGTCAATGCGGAACCGCGCCTCTGCCTGACGGACCAATCCCGGTTTGGGCTTCCGGCACGTGCACGCCACGGCGTACTCCGCCACCGTTCCGTTGGGATGGTGAGGGCAGAAGAAGACGCCGTCCACGCCCGCCCCGGAGACCGCCAGGTCCCTGCGCATGCGCTCGTGCACCTCGTGGACCAGCTCGATGGGAAAATACCCCCGGGCCACACCCGACTGGTTGGAGACCACGATGGCCAGGAACCCCGCCTGGTTGAGCAGGCGAATGCCCCGGGCCGCCCCCGGCAGCAGAATGAAGCGGCTCGGGTGATTGACGTATCCCATCTGCTCGTTGATGGTGCCGTCGCGATCCAGAAACACCGCGGGCTGCATTCCCTTCCTCCTCACATGTCCTGCCCCGCCGTCTCGCGGTTCAACGAGCCTCGGCTCGAACGCCTTCCTCCACGAGCGCCTGCGCCTCGGACCAGACCTGGTCGACGGAGACGCCCAGCAGGCAGTGATCGTCCCCCCGGGGGCAGACCGGCCGAAAGCAGGGGGCGCAGTCCACCGGGGTTCGGACCACCCTGGACCGGACGCCCAGGGGCCCGGTGGCCTTGGGGTCCGTGGACCCGAACACCGCCAGGGTGCGCACATCCAGGGCCGAGGCCACGTGCATGAGCCCGGAGTCGTTGGTCAGAAACAGGCTGCATGCGCCGATCACCGCCATGGCTTGTCCCAGGCCCGTGCGCCCGCAGAGGTCCAGACACGGCCGGCGCAAGGACGCGGCCACCGCCCGGCAGGCAGGACGATCCGCTCCGCTTCCCAGCACCACGATGTCTGCGTCCCAGGCCAGGGCGGCCCGCTCCGCCACCGCGGCGAACCGCTCCGGAGGCCATTGTTTGGCCGGTCCGAAGGCCGCCCCCCGGGCCACCCCCTCCAGCCTACGGCCGGGACCGACCCCCTC
>CAYYVD010000210.1:0-8798 GCA_964475045.1 uncultured Desulfobacterales bacterium
GGGAGAGGCGCTGGGTGCCGCCGAAGCCCGGAATGATGCCCAGGGTAATCTCGGGCTGTCCGAACTTGGCCTTCTCCGCGGCGTAGATGAAGTCGCAGGCCATGGCGATCTCCGTTCCACCGCCCAGGGCGAACCCGTTCACGCAGGCGATCACCGGAATGGGCAGCCGCTCCATTCGAAGCAGGGTCTCGTGCCCCGCCCGGGAGAACGCCTTGGCTTGAAGCACGGTGAGGTTGACCATATGGCTGATGTCCGCGCCCGCCACAAACGCCTTGTCCCCCTCCCCGGTCAGGATCAGCACCTTGACGGTGGGGTCTTCCTCGATGTCTGTCAGGGCCTGGTTCAGCTCCCGGACCACATCCGGGTTGATGGCGTTGAGGGCCTTGGGCCGGTTGAACTTGATCACCGCGACGGCGTCTTCCTTGGTGAAAAGGATGGTCTCGTAGCTCATGGTCACCTCCTGAGTGGGCACTCCGATGGAGCCGGGTTGGGGGTCGATGGGGGTTGGACGGGGCCGGGCGAAGCCCCTGAACACTTCGCCCGGCGCGAGGACGGATCAGGCGCGCTCGAGAACCATGGCCATGCCCTGACCACCGCCGATGCACAGAGACGCCAGACCGAGGCCCTGGCCGTTGCGGCGCATGGTCTGTGCGAGGGTGAGCAGGATCCGTGCACCCGTGCAGCCGATGGGGTGGCCGATGGAGATGCCGCTGCCCACCACATTGGTCCCCTCCGGGTCGCAGCCCAGCTCCCGCAGGCAGGCGATGGCCTGGGAGGCGAAGGCCTCATTGAGCTCCACCGCCTCGAAGTCCCCCATGGAGAGCTTCTCGCGGTCCATGATCTTGCGGACCGCGGGAATGGGGCCGAGACCCATGTAGGCCGGGTCGATGGCCGCGGAGGCATAGGCCCGAATGCGGGCCAGGGGCTCGAGACCCAGGTCCTTGGCCTTGTCCGCGGACATGACGAGTAGCGCGGCGGCCGCGTCGTTGATGCCCGAGGCGTTGCCCGCGGTTACGGTGCCGTCCTTCTTGAAGGCCGGTCGGAGCTTGCCCATCTTCTCCACGCTCGTGTCCATGGGACGCTCGTCCGTGTCGAAAACCAGGGGCTCGCCCTTGCGCTGGGGAATCACCACGGGGACCACCTCGTCCTTGAACAGCCCGTCGGCGATGGCCTGCCGGGCCCGCTGGTGGCTCAGGGCGCCCAGCTCGTCCTGCTCCTGCCGGGAGATGCCGTACTTCTCGGCGATGTTTTCTGCAGTGATCCCCATGTGATAGCCATAGAAGATCTCGAACAGCCCGTCGAACACCATGAGGTCCACCAGCTCGGCGTTGTTCATGCGGGCGCCCCAGCGGGCCGCGGGCAGGGTGTAGGGGATCAGGCTCATGTTCTCCATGCCGCCGGCCAGGACGGCCTCCGCCTCTCCGGCCCGAATCGCCTGGGCTGCCAGGGCCACGGCCTTCATGCCCGAGGCGCACACCTTGTTCACGGTGAAGGCGTTGGTTTCCTTGGCAATGCCGGCCCGAATCGTGGCCTGTCGGGCCACGTTCTGGCCCTGCCCGGCCCCGACCACGTTGCCCATGATCACCTCGTCGATCTGCAGGGGCTGAAGGCCGTCCTCGTAATCGTACCCTTCCTTCTCCAGGTCGATCATGCCCAGGCCCTTGAGGGCGTCGGGCTCGTAGCCCTTGAGCTGATCCGTGGCATGGGGACGCACCCCGGCCTTCTTGAGGGTTTCCTTGAGCACCAGGGCGCCCAGCTGGACGACCGGCGTTGATTTCAGTGTTCCACCAAAAGACCCGACCGGGGTCCTGGCTCCAGATATGATCACCACATCCGTCATTCCGTCATCTCCTCTTTCATGGTCCGTCGTTTCTGCTCGAGGACCGCCCCTTTGCGGTCCTCGAGCGGCAGGGTCGTCAACCGCTCCTCACATCCTTCTCTCAAGCCTCGTTGTACACCACCAGGGTGACGGCCTCTCCTCCACCCAGGCACAAGGAGGCCTGGCCGATCCCGGCCCCCCGGTCCTTCATGGCGTGGATCAGCGTGGTCAGCACCCGGGCCCCGCTGGCGCCGATGGGGTGCCCGATGGCCACGGACCCGCCGTGCACGTTCACCTTGTCCGGATCGATCCCCAGCTCTCGGTTGATGGCCGCAGAGGACGTGCTGAAGGCCTCGTTGATCTCGTGGAGATCCACGTCGTTCAAGCCGAGGCCGTCCTTGGCCAGGACCTTGGGAATGGACAGGATCGGGGCCACCAGCACGTACTTCATGTCCAGGCCGGACGCTCCCTGGGCCCCGACCCGCACCAGGGGGGTGCAGCCCAGGGCCTCGGCCTTGTCCCGGCTCATGACCACCAGGGCCGAGGCGCCGTCGCTGATCTTGGAGGCGTTCCCGGCCGTGGTGACCCCGTCCTTCTGAAAGGCCGGTCTCAATTTGGCCAGGCCCTCGGCGGCGGTCCTGGGCTTTCGCACGGGAATCTCGTCCTCGGCGAAGATCAGGGGGTCCCCTTTGCGCTGGGGGACCTCCACGGGGACGATCTCTTCCTTGAACTTGCCGGCTTCCATGGCCTTCCAGGCCTTTTCATAGGAGGCAAGCGCAAAGGCGTCCGCCTCCTCCCGGGTCACATCGTACTTCCGGGCCACCAGCTCGGAGCTGACCCCCATGTGAAAGTCGTTCACGTGATCCCACAGGCCGTCTTGCACCATGCCGTCCAGGACCTTGCCGTTGTTCATGCGATAGCCCGTGCGGGCCTGGGTGAGCATATAGGGGCAGAGGTTCATGTTCTCCTGGCCGCCGGCCACCACCACGTCCGCGTCGCCGCACTGAATGGCCTGGGCCGCCAGCATGACCGCCTTCAGGCCCGATCCGCAGACCTTGTTCACGGTGATGGCCCCCACCTCCCACGGAAGCCCGGCGCGAACCATGGACTGCCGGGCCGGGTTCTGACCCAGCCCGTGCGGGAGCACACTGCCCAGGATCACCTCGTCCACGTCCTCCCCGGAGATGCCGGCACGCTTCACGGCCTCGGTGATGACCAAGGCCCCGAGATCGGTGGCGGAGACACGGCTCAGGGAACCGGCGAAATCGCCCACGGCGGTTCTGCATGCACTGACAATGACCACATCCTTCATGAATCGCGACCCCTTTCCTGCCCTCCGGGCGTTCGGTGACACGGCGTTCCGGTCCGCTCGAAGATCACACGAGATTCGGTCATAAGATTTTAGAAATCCAATATATATATGGAGAGTCCTTTCCAAGTCAAGCCAAATTGCCGCCCTGTTTTTCCTTGACAGATCGGCTAAGAGCCCGCTAATTATACATAAATTGTATGGTTTGTGCTGTTCCGTCTTTCCCGGTGCGGCCCAAGGTACGGTGAACGAGGGCGGCCCACGGCCGCCCGCTCAACAGGAACGAAAGGAAGGCTGGATGAATCCACTGGCACAAGAGTTGAATCAGTCCCTGCAGGACGCCAACCCGCACATCCTCGACATGCTCTCCCACGTGGGGAAACACCTGTTTTTCCCCAAAGGGATTCTCAGCCAGAGTGCGGAGGCCAAGGAAAAGGCCCACCGCTTCAACGCCACCATCGGCATGGCCACCGAGCAGGGCCGCACCATGCACCTCCCCTCGGTCATGAGCCGCATCTGCGAGTTTCAGCCCGAGGAGGCCCTGACTTATGCGCCGTCCTTCGGCGTGCCCGAGCTTCGGTCCGCCTGGCAGCAGGCCCAGAAGGGCAAGAATCCCTCCCTCGCAGGCAAGGCCCTGAGCCTTCCGGTGGTCACCTGCGCCATCACCCACGGTCTGAGCGTGACCGCGGACATGTGGGTGGATCCGGGGGACGTGATCGTGCTTCCGGACAAGATGTGGGGCAACTACAACCTGATCTTCGGCGTGCGCAAGGGGGCCCGAATCGTGAGCTACCCCCTCTTCGACGACCGGGGCGGGTTCCACGTGGAGGCGTTCCGGACATGCGTCGAGGAGCAGGCCGCCACCCGGGACAAGGTCATCGTCCTCCTGAACTTCCCCAACAACCCCACGGGGTACTCCCCCACCCCGGCCGAGGCCGACGCCATCGCCGACGTCCTCGTCCAGACCGCCGGGAGCGGGACCAACGTGGTGGCGGTGACCGACGACTCCTACTTCGGGCTGTTCTACGAGGAGGACATTCTGCAGGAGTCCGTGTTCACGAGGCTGGCGGGACGGGATCCCCGCCTCATGGCCGTGAAGCTGGACGGGGCCACCAAGGAGGACTACGTGTGGGGGCTGAGGGTGGGCTTCGTCACCTACGGCGCCCTGCTGGAGCGAAACCCCGAGGCCTGCCACAATGCCTTGGAGCGCAAGACGGCCGGTGCGGTGCGCGGCAGCATCTCCAATGCGAGCCGTCTCAGCCAGGCGGTCCTCCTTGCAGCCCTGAGCTCGGAGAGCTATGCTGCGGAGAAGGCCGAGAAGGTCCGCATCATGCGGGAGCGCGCCCTGGAGGTCAAGCGCGTGCTGGAGGATCCGAGGTACGCCTCGGCCTGGGAGCCCTACCCCTTCAACTCGGGGTACTTCATGTGCGTCCGGCTCGAGACCGTGGACGCCGAAGCGCTTCGCGTGCATCTCCTGGACCGCTACGGCGTGGGGCTCATCTCCCTGGGGCCGAGCGACCTTCGGGTGGCCTTCTCGTGCCTGGAGAAGGAGGATGTCCAGGAGCTCTTCGACACCATCCTTCGGGGGGTCGAGGACCTGTCGTCCTGACGGCTTGAAGACCAGCCGTTGCGGGAAACTCGGGGTCCGGGACCGGCATCCGGTGAGCGGAACCCAATCCTCGAGAATCTTCAGTCGGACATGAAAACGGGGTGAGACCGGCTGTCATGTGGTGGAAGGACGTCGAACAACTCAGGCGGAGAATTCGCCGGGAGCCCTGGGGCAGGGACCTTCCAGAGCAGCCCGACTTCTGGCGTTTCCTCATCGACTGGATCGAGGAGGAGGTCCTCTCGGAGTTCCTCTCCCGATTTGTGAAACAAATCGATGAAATCATCGAAATCAATCCGGAACTCCCCGAGAAAGAAATCCTCGCCAGGGCCACCTTCCACATGGTGGAGTTCCTCGGCGCGGACTCCGCCTCGGTCCGGATCTACGATCCCTACACCGAGCAGATGCTCAGCTACGGCTCCTACCCTTCCAAGGAGACCACGCGGGAGACCTACATCTCCCTGGAGCAGAGCGTGGCCGGCGAGGTGGTGAAGACCCGGCGGCCCTACCTGGTGCCCGACATTCTCAGCGAGGCCTTGTATCAGGACAAAAGCGTGGTGCCCGAGAAGGGCGCTCACTCCCTCCTGGCCGTTCCCGTGGAGATTCCCCGCTTCTTCCCCCACGAGCGGGACGCCGTGGGCGTGATCCAGATCTACTTCCCTGAAAAGGACCGCCGCTTCTCCACCCTGGAGGTGCAGACCGCCATGGTCATGAGCCGGCGGCTCAGCTTCGTGATCGCCCGAAAGAAGATCCTCTTTCTCAACGCCGTGAACGAGAAAAAGGACACCATCGTGCGGAACATCTTCCTGAAGCTGGGCACCCGGGAAGGGGTGAAGATGAAGGACGTCTTCAACCAGGTCATCCCGGAGCTGGCGGACATCATCAGCGTGGAGAGCTGCGCCCTGTTCTCGGTGAGCGAGGACCTGAATCACGCGGTCCTGGAGGCCGGCTACCCGGAATCCGTGGGTTATCACGGCATCGGCAAGGCCTTTCCGGTGGACACCGAGCCGGCCTTCGAGCTCATCCTGGGAAAACGGGAGTACGTGGAGGAGACCCCCTACGAGATCGTGACGCCCTCCTACCTCCTGGTCACCGACCCGCAGAAGAGCCACCTGGTCTCGAGCAGCGTCAAGCGGTTCGCTCAGAACCACAACATCAACTCCATCCTCTACATCCCCCTCAGCATCGGCGGGGAGATCACCCACTTCATGACCTTCGACGCCCTGGAGCAGCGCAAGCGCTACGCCGAGGAGGAGATCGACATCTTCCTGTTCCTCGGCCGGGAGCTGGTGAAGGCCCAGCGCATGGAGCACCTGGACGACACGCTCCACGACTTCAAAAACCCGGCCATTGCCACGGCCGGGTTCGCCCGAAGGCTCAAGCAGTTCCTGGACCGGCCCCCGGAGGAGCGGGACGAGGCCAAGATCCGGCGCTACGTGGAGATCCTGCTGGAGGAGACCAGCCGGCTCCAGGAGATGGCCCTCAGCATCTATCAGGTCGGTGAGAAGCAGGAGGTCAACCTCAGCGACGTGGTGCGCTACCGCTTCGAGATCAACGAGGAGGCCATCAAGGAGCAGCTCAAGCAGAACGTGACCCTCAGGAGCGGCCCCTACGAGGACCCCCTCCCCGTGCGCTGCTACCCCATGCACCTGGAGCGGGTCCTGGACAACCTCCTGAACAACGCCACCAACGCCATCCCCGTTCGAGGAGGAGAGCTGGCGGTCCGCACCTACCGCCAGGACTCCTGGGGATGCGTGGAGATCACCAACACGGGCCTCATCTCGGACGAGGACCGCACCCGTCTCCTGGAAGGGGAAGGACGGGGCCGGGGCATCTACATCACCCACCGGATCATTCGACTGCTCAAGGGGCGCTTGGAGATCAAGACGGGCAAGGACTCCACCTCCCTCCTCGTCCGGCTGCCCCTGGTCGAGGGGGCCTGAGCGGCAGGCCGTCCTCCGGTCACTCGCCTTCCAGCAGGGCCGGCCGGCCTGTTGAAAAGATGCGCCCAGGAGATCCTTCCGAGGTATGGAGAGGCTACTCGGCGAAGTCCATGTCGAACTGGCTGAACTGCCCGCTCTTGGCCCGCTTCGGAGGCGGCACGTGCTCGGAGGGCTCGGTGCCCTCCACATAGGCCTGGAACACGGTTTTGTCGGAGTGCGGGCTGGCGAGGAGCCCTTTTTCCGCATCGATCTTGGCGAACACCACCCTCTCGGGCACCGCGAAGTCCTGCACCGGGAGGCCCTGCAAGGCGTCCTGCATGAACTGGAGCCAGATGGGGCTGGCGGCCCTGGACCCGGTCTCCCCGCGTCCCATGGGCACCCGGTCGTCGTAGCCGACCCACACCCCGGTGACCAGCTCCGGGGTGAACCCCATGAACCACGCATCCCGAAGATCGTTGGTGGTGCCGGTCTTTCCGGCGGCCGGCCGTTTCAGGGCCTTGATCCGCCACCCGGTGCCCTCCTGGACCACGCCCTTCAGGAGGTCGGTCATGACAAAGGCCGTTTCCGGGGAGATGACCGGCTCCAGCCGGGGCTGGGTCTCCTCGAGAATGTGCCCCCGGCGGTCCTCGATCCGTTCAATGGCATAGGGCCGGGGCAACCGGCCGGCGTTCGCGATGCAGGCGTAGGCCCGGGTGAGCTCCAGCAGGGAGAGCCCGGAGGAGCCCAGGGCCAGGGAAAGATCCGGGCTGAGCTCGCTCTCGATGCCCACCCTCCTCGCATAGTCGATGGCCGCGGGGACGCCGATCTTGCGAAGAATCTTGATGGTGATCACGTTCATGGACTTGATCAGCCCCCGCCGAAACAGGGTCTGACCGGAGAACTTCTTCTTGTAGTTTTCGGGCCTCCACAGCTTGTCCTTCTCCTCCATGGGCGCCACGTACGGCGCGTCCAGGAGGATCGAGGAAGGCGTCATGCCGTGGTCCAGAGCGGCCGCGTAAAGGATGGGCTTGAATGCGGATCCGGGCTGCCGGCGGGCCTGCACCGCCCGGTTGAACTGGCTCCGGCTGAAATCCCGCCCCCCCACCATGACCAGAATGCGCCCGGTCTCGGGCTCCATGCAGAGCAGGGCCCCCTGCACCTCGGGCTCCTGCTCCAGGGCCACGGTCCACGCATGGGGGTCCTTGCCCGGCTCCAGCAGGCGGACCAGGATCACGTCGCCCGGGCTCAGGACCTTGCCGGGGCGGCGCACCGGCGCGGCGCCATAGTGCACCTTGGGGTTGGGCTCCCGGGCCCAGGCCATGTGCTTGAGGGGAAGCAGGCCGGTCTCCTCCCCCAGGCCCACGGTCACCTGCTCCTGCTCGTCGTCCACCGTGAGCACCACGGCCTCCACCATGTCCCCCGACTCGGGCGGTTCGCTTTCGAACCCCGCACGAGCCTTCAGCCGAAAGGCCGCGATCTCGTCCTCGGCGAGCCGGCGGAGGGGCCCGCGGTACCCTTCCCGCTTGTCCAGATCCCGCAGCCCCTGAGCCACGGCCTCCTGGGCCATGTACTGTTTCTGCAGGTCGAGCGTGGTGTGCACCCGAAGGCCTTCCCGGTACAGGGCCTCCCGGCCGTAGGTGTCCTCTAGGTACTTGCGCACGTGCTCGGTAAAGTAGGGGGCCTTGTCGAAGGGATTGGACTCGGCCTCCTGGAGCGGGAGCTCCTGAGCAAAGGCCTGGTCGGCCTGGGCGCGGTCGATGGTCCCCTCCTCCACCATGCGGTCCAGGACATAGCGCTGGCGCTTCTTGGCCCGCGCGAAGTTGCGAAACGCCGAGTAGCGGCTCGGTGCCTGGGGCAGCCCGGCCAGCATGGCGGACTCGGCCACGGTGAGCTCCATGGCGGTCTTTCCGAAGTAGGTCCTAGCGGCGGCCTCCACCCCGTACGCTCCGTGGCCCAGGTAGATCTGGTTCAGGTACAGGAACAGGATCCGCTCCTTGGAGAAGGTCTTCTCGATCTGGAGCGAGAGGAGGGCCTCACGGGCCTTTCTTCGGTAGGTCTTCTCGGTGTTCTTGAGGAGCAGGCTCCGGGTGACCTGCTGGGTGATGGTGCTGCCGCCCTGGGAGATCTTTCCGGCCACCAGGT
>CAYYVD010000211.1:0-8792 GCA_964475045.1 uncultured Desulfobacterales bacterium
TCCTGGTCGACTGCCCCGACCCGGACACCGCCGAGAGCGAAGCCGCGCCCCAGAGCAATCTCGCCGCGCTGCGGAAGATCCTCCCCTTTTGCGACGTGCTGCTGGTCACGACCACACAACAGAAGTACCGCAGCGCCCGCGTGGCCGACGAGCTGGCCGCAGCGGCCCCGGGCGCGAGGCTCGTTTTCGTCCAGACGCACGCCGACGTGGACGACGACATCCGTTCAGACTGGGCCGAGGTCCTCGAAGGCGACTACGCCACCGGGCACATCTTCCGCGTCGATTCGGTCGCCGCGCTGGCCGACGCCCAGGCCGGCCGCCCGCCGCGGGGAGATTTCGCCCAGCTCGTCGACCTGCTCACGCGACAGTTGGCCGGAACGGCCGGCAACCGCATCCGCCGGGCGAACTTCCTCGACCTGGTCGCCGACACGCTGGCCCTCTGCTCCGCCCGGGTCGAAGCGGGCCTGCCCGACGTGTCGCGGGCCCGCCAGGCCATCGACGCCCACATGTCCTGGCGGCCCGACGTGATCCTGCTCGACAGGAGCATGCCCGGCATGGACGGGCTGGAGACGGCCGAGCGGATCCTCGAGACCGACACGGACGCCTGGATCATCCTCATCAGCGGGTACGACGAGGACGGACCCGACGGCATCGATCGCCATGTGCGGGATTCCATCAAGGGGTACATCCCAAAGCCCTTTGACATTGGAGAGGTGAGCAAAATACTGGCAAAGGTACTGAAGACATGACCGACAACACAGACGCCCAGTCAACGGAAATCGAGACCCGCATGAAGGAAGCCGAGGTCTATTACTCCATGGGGCTTCTGGAGGAGTCCTTGGCCGCCTACGAGGCCCTTCTGTCCGAGCTGCCCCAAGAGGACCGCGCGTCCCGCAGCGGCATCGACGAGCGACTCGAGCAGCTGCGTGAGGAGCTGGAGTCCGACGGGGACCTGCACACCACCGACGACTTCTCCACCCGGGACCTCTCCTTTCTTCGGCAGACCTTCGCCGCGGACGAGGACAACACGGCCATCCTGGAGAGCGCCCAAGCCTTTCAGGAGCTCGGCCTGTACAACGAGGCCATCTCCGAGTGGGAAAAACTCATCGACCGCGGGTATCCTCTCGAGGACGTGATCGCAGGCATCATGGGGTGCCTGGTCAAGTCCAAGTCTCCGGGCAAGGTCATCACGCACCTGGAGGGCATGCTCGACGGCAAGGACCTGGACCCCAAGGTCAAGGCGAGGATCAAGTCGGAGATCGCCGAGGTCATGGAGAAGCGGGGCCAGGAGGAGTCCGCCCTGACGCTGTTCCGGGAGGCCGCGCAGCTGGACCCGGAGAACAGGGACATTCGAAAGAAGCTGGACTCGGCCAAGTCCGGGGCCGTCATCGGATCCCGCTACGATTATCTCCTTCAGAAAGAGCTGGTCACGGCGGTCCAGCTCCAAAAGGCCCTTTCCATGGCCAAGAAGGCCAAGAAGAGCGTGGAGCACGTCCTGGTGGAGCATTTCCGCATCAGCCGGGAAGAGGTGGGCAAATCCCTGTCCCTGTTCTACGGCTGCCCCTGGAGGCCTTACGACTCGGAGCTTTCCACGCCCGTGGAGCTCATTCGCAACCTCAAGAAGGCCTTTCTCCTGCAGGACGCCTGGGTGCCCATCACCTGGGACAAGGACGGGGTCGAGATTCTGGTGGAGGACCCCAACGACCTCAACAAGACCGACCACATCCGCGCCCTCATCAAGGCCAAGAAGATCCTGTTCAGCGTCGGCATTCGCGAGGACATCGAGACCTACATCCGGTCCTTCTTCGACGGTGCCAAGGGGGAGGCGACCAAGACGGAGGAGACCTCCGAGTTCGCCACCGACGAATTCGAAATGCTCCCGGACATCAGCTTCGAGGAGGAGGAAGAATCCGAGGACATAGACGACGCCTACGACGAGGCCTCGGGTCAGGTGGTCAAGCTCGTGGACCAGGTGCTCGTGGCGGCCTACCGGAAGAACACCTCGGACATCCACATCGAGCCCTCGCCCGTCAGCAAGGCCACCAACATCCGTTTCCGCCTGGACGGCGTGTGCCAGGAGTACCTCCAGGTGCCCAACTCCATGGCCAAGGGCATCCTGTCCCGCCTCAAGATCATGGCCGGCCTGGACATCGCCGAGCGGCGCCTTCCCCAGGACGGAAAGATCAAGTTCAAGCGCAAGGGCATCCCGGCCTTCGAGCTGCGTCTGGCCACCCTTCCCACCGCCGGCGGCTTCGAGGACGCGGTGCTGCGGATCCTGGCCAAGTCCGGGGCCATGAAGCTCGACGACATGGGCCTGAACGAGCGAAACCTCACGATCATGAAGCAGGTGCTCGTCAAGCCCTACGGGCTCATTCTCGTGGTGGGCCCCACAGGGTCGGGCAAGACCACGTCGCTGCACGCGGCCCTCGGACACATCAACAAGCCCGGCATCAAGATCTGGACCGCGGAGGACCCCATCGAGATCACCCAGCAGGGCCTTCGTCAGGTGGAGGCCAAGCCCAAGATCGGCCTCAACTTCGCCCGCATCATGCGCGCCTTTCTGCGGGCCGACCCGGACGTGATCATGATCGGCGAGATGCGCGATCAGGAGACCGCATCCATCGCTGTGGAGGCCTCTTTGACGGGTCACCTGGTCTTCTCCACCCTCCACACGAACAGCGCTCCGGAGACCGTCACCCGGCTGCTGGACATGGGACTGAACCCTCTGAACTTCTCCGACGCCTTTCTCGCCGTGCTGGCCCAACGCCTCGTGCGCAGGCTCTGCACCAAGTGTCGTCAGGCCTTTCAGCCCACCCGAGAGGAGTTCGACGACATCGTCGTGGACTACGGCGAGGAGGCCTTCCAGAAGACCGGCCTTCGGAACTCCTCGGATCTCACCCTGTACCGCCCGGTAGGCTGCGAGGCCTGCTCGGGTACGGGTTACAAGGGCAGGATGGGCATTCACGAGCTCCTCGAGGGGACACCCGAGACCAAACGGATGATCAAGCGTCAGGCCGGCACGGAGGACCTGTTCCTCCAGGGAAAGAAGGACGGCATGGCCACCCTGAAGCAGGACGGCATTCAAAAGGTCTTCCAGGGTCTCACGGACATCTCCGAGGTAAGGAGGGTCTGCATCGAGTAACGTCCGTGACCAGGCTCTCGCACCTGCCCACCCCCGCGGATGAAAAGATGAGACGGCCTTGTCGCCGGCTTCGGGAGAGGGCGAACTCCGGGGTATTTTCACGGTAAAATCGAGTAAAGGAGGTCCTTTCGGACGCATCAGAACAGGTCGTCGAGCTCATCCTCCCCGGGCATCTCGCCGTGCTCCTGGAGGTGCTTTCGAATGAGCTCACTCTCCCGCCTGGAGTACATCTTGTCCTGCTCGAAGGTGAAGAGGGCCGCATCGGCACGATCCTCCAGCTCCTTGATCAGGGCCCGCCGGAGATCCGGCGCCCCCTGAATGCACAGCACCCTGCCCTCCCCGTCCCGAAGCTGAAACACCCCCTCGGAGGCAGGAGCCTGGTCCACGGCCTCCCGGGTGAAGGGGAGCCACGCCCGTGCAGGTCGAAGGTTGCTCCCCAGCTGGAGCCGGAGGTCGCACTGGAGGCAGCGTGAGGCCTCCCGCCGGGCGCTCTCGGCGCCGTAGCCCAGGACCGCCTCCTCGTCGCTCCCGCCCCCAGGCCCCGGCTTCAGCTCCGGGACCGGCTCACGGGAACGGTCTGCAAAGCCTTCCTCCCGTCCCAGAAAGGGATTGGGGGCCTCCCGGGGCAAGAGGGGCCCGCCCAGGTCACCGGTGCCTCCGAGTGCCCTGTCTATGGCCGCCGCCGCCCTTCGGCCCGCGGCCACGGCATGCACCACCGACCCAGCGGTCTCCGTCACGTCGCCGCCCGCGTAGACGCCGGGCAGGGAGGTCTCTTGAGTCACGGCATCCGTGACGACCCGACCGTGCTCTACACGAACGGTCGTGTCCGAACCCACGAAGGACAGGTCCGCGTCCTGGCCCACGGCCAAAACGACCCGGTCCACGCTCAATGATTCCCGGACGTCCCGGTCGAACGCCGGGTCGAAGGCGCCCCGGTCATCGAGGATGCGCGCGCAGCGGACCAGCTCCACGCCCCTCACGCCGTCCGGCCCGCCCAGGATGCGATCGAGGCCCCAGGAGGGCATGAGCGTCCCGCCTTCGGCCAGGAACGCCCGGACCTCCCACTCGTGGGCCGGCAGGTCCCCGCGGGCCTCCAGGCAGGCCACGATCACGGTCTCCGCGCCGGAGCGCAGTGCGGTGCGGGCCGCATCCAGCGCCACGTTGCCCCCCCCCACCACCAGCACGCGCCCTCCCGGCGCAGGCGGGTCGCCCCGGGCCGTTCGCGCCAGGACCTCCATGCCGTGCTGCACGCCAGTGAGATCCGCGCCTTCCACGTCCGGCCTTCTGCTCGCCTGCGCCCCGGTCCCGACGAAGACGGCGTCGTACCCCTTGCGCAGGTCCTCGAGATGGATGTCCCGCCCCAGGCGGTGTCCCGTTCGAAGGTCCACGCCGAGGTCCAGGACGTCCCGAACCTCCCGCTCCAGGACCGCCCGGGGAAGACGGTGGCGTGGAATGGCGCGCATCATCCCGCCGGCCTCCAGCCCGGCCTCGTACAGGGTGACTCCGTGGCCGGCCCTTCGAAGAAAACAGGCGACCGTGAGCCCGGCCGGCCCGGCCCCGATCACCGCCACCCGCTTTCCGGAGTCGGGTCCCGCCCGAAGGCGGCGCTCGAGAAGGGTCCGGCCGGCCGCGTCGGCCGCATACCGCTTGAGGGCGCAGACGGCCACCGGCTCGTTGATCTCCCCCCGCCGGCAGACCTCCTCACACGGGTGCCCGCAGACCCTTCCGAGCACGCCGGGAAACGGCACCGCCTCCCGGACGACGGCATCGGCCTCGTCGGGTCTTCCCCGAGCGATGCGTCTCGCCATTCCGGGCACGTCCACGTGGGCAGGACACGCCTCCCTGCAGGGGACGAGATCCTCCCTCCTTCCCGTGCGCAGGCCTTTGTCCGCGAGCGCTCCAGTGGGGCACACCTCGACGCAGGCCGCGCAGAACCGGCACCCCGAGGCCTCGAAGGTCGGGGCCAGGGTCCCCACCCGGGCCCGTCCCTCCTCGTCCAGGACGAACCCGAGCGCCTCGACGCCCCGCAGGTCCCGGCAGGCGCGGACGCAACGAAGGCACCCGATGCACAGGTTGGGATCCCACGTCAGGACAGGAGCGTCCTTCAGGACCGGAAAACCGGTGGGCCCCCATCGGGGCGTGGCGTCCGGAATGCCGATGTGGACGGCCGCATCCTGCAGCTCGCAGCGACCGAACCTGGAGCAGCATCGCTCCGCCTCGGGCACGTTGGACGAGCACTGGGTTCTGGAGCATCCCTCCTGGTGGGCGCAGGTCAGGCATGCGTGGGGGTGGCGGGCCAGAACGGGGATCAGGTTCTCCCGCCGCTTCGCCCGAATGCGCGGGCCGTCCGTGCGCACCTCCATGCCCTCCAGGGCCAGGGTGATGCACGACTCGACCAGGTGCTCCCGCCCTTCCACCTCCACCATGCAGAGGCCGCATCTCGGCGCCTCGAAGCGGGGGCGGGCGTTCTCGATCCTCCGCCCGCACTGAAAAACCGCCTCCGCCGCAGACAGCCCACCGGCCAAGGGCAGGTCCGGGTGAGAGCACAAGGCCGGGATGTAGATCCCAACCTCCCGGGCGGCCTCGAGAAGGGTGGCCCCCTCCGGCACCCGCACCTCGCCTCCGTCCACGGTCAGGGTGATGAGCGCCTTCTCGCCCATGTCACTTCCTGCGGCCTTTTCCCTTTTGGCACAGGGCGTGACCGAACAGGGCCCCGCCCATCGCCCCCGCAATCTGAGGATCCCAGTCCGAGGGCAGAGGCTCCAGCCCGGTCAAAGAGGACAGGCGGTCCATCACCCCCCGGTTCTTGGCCAGGCCGCCCGTGACCGCGAGCTCCGGCTCCACACCGAGCTTGTCCATTACCGAGAAGATCCGCTCGGCCGTGGCACGGCAGTAAGCGGCCAGCACCGACTCCACGCTCCAGCCTCGGCGAAGCAGGGCGGCCGCTTCGGACTTGGCGTACGCCACACACTCGTTGGTAACGGCCCTGGGCTCCTCCTGGACCTGAAAGGAACGCTCACCCACCTCCCGGACCGAGAGGTCGAGCATCTCCGCAAAGACCTCCATGCCACGCCCGGTGCCCGCCGCGCACTTGTCGTTCACGAGGAAGTCGCTCACCTTGCCCCGTTCGTTGCACCGAATCACCTTGATGTCCTGCCCTCCCACATCCAGGACCGTCCGCACCCCGGGGCCGTGCATGAACCTGGCCCCCCGTGCATGGCAGGCGATCTCCGTGACGGTGCGATCCGCCATGGGCACGTTCACACGCCCGTATCCGGTCCCGACCACGGAACCGATGCGGTCCTCCGGAAGGTGCCCCCCGGTCTCCATGGCCCGGTCGAGGACCCTCCGTGCACTGTCGGGGCTGATGGACCCCGTCCGCATGCTCGCGTAGGCGAGCATGCGACCGTCGGCCATGATCACCGCCTGGGAGCTCACCGATCCCACATCGACGCCCACGGTGACGTGCTCGGCGTCCTTCCAGTGCGTGTCCGAGCTCTTCCAGGCGGTCTCCATCCATTCCCAGGACGAGGTCTCCTCAAGCATTCGTTTCCTCCTCTGCGCGGGTTCGCCCTCACCCCTCCTCGGCCGCAAGCACCGCCGCACCCGCGGCGGCCGCGTACTCCGGGTCCTCGGGGATGTACAGGGACCCCAGCCCCAGCTCGCGCTTCACCGCCTCCACCACACCGCGATTGCGGGCCACGCCGCCAATCATGACCACTGCCTCGTTGACGCCGATGCGCCGGATCGTGGAGACGATCCGGGCGGCCATGGCCTCGTGGACGGCCCGGCTGATGTCCTTCTTCTCCACGTTGGCGTGCAGGAGCGCAACGGCCTCGGCCTCGGCGAACACGGCACACTGGGCGTTCATGGGAAGGTCCCGGTCGGATGCGAGGGCCAGGGGCCCCATGTCCTCGAGGGGCGTCTTCAGCACACGGCTCATGGCCTCGATGAAGTCCCCGGCCCCGGCCGCGCATCGCTCGTTCACGGCGAAGTCCAGCGGGCGTCCCTGCTCGTCGAGCCTGGCGGCCCGGCCCTCCTCGGCGCCCACATCCACCACGGTCCGGGCGGCGGGGAAGAAGAACCAGGCGCCCTTGCCCATGGCCCGAATGTCGTCCACCGTTTGCTCCGAGATCCTGACGGCGTTCTTCCCGTACCCGGTCCCGGCAATCCGCTCCACGTGCTCCCGCCGGACGCCGGCCGCCTCCAGCGCCCGATTCAGTGACTCCTTCACCGCCTCGACCGGGTCCCACCCGGTGAGGACCCCGGCCCGGCCGACGACTGCCCCGTCCTTCCACAGGACGGCCTTGGTGTTCCTGGCTCCGCAATCGATTCCCGCGGTCATCATGATCTGCACCCCTCTTTCGATCACTCGGCGTTTCCGCGGCTCCTGCACGCATGCTTCAAGAGCGCTCTTCCTTCCAGCCTACTGAAAAAATCGATCCCGTAAACGGTTTTTCCAGGGGCTCAAAAAAAACCGCCTCGAAAACCATGGGGCCGAAAGCCCGGTCTTCAAGGCGGAAGGTCGCGATTCAGCAGGTCGGGCGTACGTCCGGTCTCCCGGAAGCCGTCAGTCCAGCGCCTTTCTGAGGTTGATGAAAACGCTCCGGTCGAAGCCAAGGGCCTTGAAGAAGGACAGGAGATCCGTGGAATCCCACCTCACCGAGGTGTACACGCTCTTGATCCCCTTGCTTCGATAGAAGGAAAAGACCTCGGAACCGAGCGCCTTGCCGATGTCCTGACCCATGTGCTTGGGGTCCACGCCGAGGAGCGCGATCCAGGCGCTTCTCTCCACGCCGAAGATCCCGGCCAGGATGCTGCTGATCATGAAGCCCACAATCCTTCCCTCGTGCTCGGCCACGAAGCAGGCGTTGTCCGGTTTTCGGACATACTCGCGGACGATCTGCAGAAACTCATCGGTGACCTCGGACTTGGTGATCCGCCCCTGGATCCGCCCGACGTCCGCCACGTCTTGGCCCTCCAGCCTTCTGATGCGTATGCGCTCCACGAACGTTCCCTTTTCTCTCTCCTGCCCTAGTCGATGCGAATGATCTTGACCCGATGCCCCACCCAGTCCGGTGGGAGGTAGACCCGGCCGCTGTTCCCGCTCAGCTTGACCTGCTTCTCGATCATTTCTTCGCCGTACACCTCGAACTTCACCTTGTCGTTCGCGGTGAGAACCCTTTCCGGAGCGGTCTGCTTTTCATCGGCCACGTCGCACCCATATCGTTATCTAGTTACAATTTAGCTATAAAGTAACCATATGGAAAACGGGTCCGCCGTGTCAAGGGAAAAACTCGGCGCTTCGCTTTGACCCGCGGCCAGCCGTCTGGTAAACTACATGGAGCAGGCACGGTCGCAAGGGACAGGCCGACACCCCGCCGTCCCATCGCCCCGGAATACGGAGACGTTTTATGGAGACCCCGCCCCCCCGATACCTCGAGCCCACGAGCATCCTCGACGCCGACCACCCGCGGGTGACCGCCTTTGCGCGTGAGGTCACCTCCAACCACGAGGGCCACCCCGTGAACCAGGCCGTGCACCTGTACTACGCCGTGCGCGACGGGATCCGCTACACCCCCTATTACCCGTTCTACCGGCCCGAGCACTACCGGGCCAGCGAGGTGCTGAAAGCGGGACGCGGCTACTG
>CAYYVD010000212.1:0-3924 GCA_964475045.1 uncultured Desulfobacterales bacterium
TGCCCATCCATAAACGAATTTTGGGCACTGCTGAGTTTCCAATTCAGAAAGGAGGATTTTTTGTCAAGATCAAGGAGATCAAGAGGTGACGCGGAGGCGTACTCTCGTACGCCGCACAAGGAACCTCGCTGATCGACGATGAGATTGGCAAACCGGGAACCCGCCCGAAGGGTGGGCGTCCAAGCGAAGCGCGGACAAAAAAGACCCTTTCCGGATGGAAACCAGAAAGGAGGTGGGACGATGGTGATGCACCATCCGCCACACTCGGGAGAAGTCATTCGAGAGGCCTGCATCAAGCCGTTGGGCCTGAGCGTGACCCAAGCAGCGGAAGGCCTGGGCGTATCCAGAAAACGCTCTCTGCGCTCCTGAAGGGTCGTTTCGGCATCTCTGCCGAAATGGCGATTCGCCTTTCCAAGGCGTTGAAGGCCGTGCGGAGAGCTGGGTCACTCAACAGGCGCAGCACGACCTGTGGCAGGCCATGCAGAAAACCGATGTCGAAAAGGTGAAGGCGTTTGCATAACCCGTCCGCTACCAATACCCGGCAGGAATCTGAAGGATTCTTTCATCCAGGGCTTCCATCTTGTCCCCATTGTTGATCACGATCCCCAGGCCCGCACCGGTATCCCTCACAAAGCGCTTGAGCCCCGACAGACCTTTCTTGTGGACCTTGTGTCCCAGCTTGATCTCAACGGGCAGCAGGCCGAACGAGCCCTCGATGATCAAGTCCACCTCGGATCGATCCCGCGTCCGGTAGTGGTAGAAATCCAGCCCCGACGCCATGGTGCACTGAAAGCCCCGAATGACCTCCTCCGTGATCCAACCCTCAAAGGAGCCGCCTGCTGCAGGATGGACCAGCAGGTCGTCCACAGCGGCGATCTTGAGCAGGTGATGCAGGATTCCTGAGTCCCGAAAAAACCCTTTGGGCATCTTCTGCACCTTTTTAAGACCGTTCTTTTCAAAGCTCTGCAGGTTCCTCCAGATGAACGTATGATGCAGAATGTCCAGGTACTGCCTCACCGTGGGCGAGCTGACCTCGATCGCCCTGGCCAGCTCGGACCGGTTCAGGATGTGGCCGGAGTGAAAGGCCAGGGACTGGAGGAGCCGGCGGAAGGCATGCCGGTTGATTCCTGAAAAAAGCCGGCTGATGTCCCGGTCCATATAGTCCGTGAAGTACCCGTCCATCCACAGCCCGTGAAACTCCGGTGTCCGCAAACCCTTGATCCTGGGTTCGGGGTATCCGCCCAGGAGCCAGTGCTCGTACACTTGGTCCGGGTCCAGAAAAGGCCGGCCGGCCAGGTCCTGTCCGGGATCCGTTTTCCCGGCGGCCAGGTACTCGTACAGAGGAGACAAGGGTTTTTCATGGAACTCCCCCGCCTTCAGCGGCCACAGCTCAACCGTGGCCAGGCGCCCGGCCAGGCTCTCGGACAACCCCTTCACGATATCCGGGGAGCTGGACCCGGTGATCAGAAACCGCCCGACCGCAGACCGGTCCTGATCGATCACGCCTCTCAGGACCTGGAAGATCCCCGGAACCTGCTGGGCCTCGTCCACAATGGTCCGGTCCCGGCGACGGCTGAAAAAACCCAAAGGATCGTTCGTGACCAGCTGGTAATGATCGGGGCGTTCCAGGTCGTAATAATGCCAGTCCGGCCGAAGCGCTTGAACCAGGGTGGACTTGCCGCACTGCCTGGGGCCTGTGACGGCCACCACCGGGAACATGCCGAGCAGGCGGTCGATCTTGGACGCCAAGCATCTCGCCTTATGCATCATATTGAAAGGCTATGTTTAAAATATCCGGATGTCAAGGCTCGAGCAGACCCCTTTCGCGTTTTCGTCGCTCTTTTGCCCTTGCCCTTGGTTTCACCTGCAACGCAAGCCCTTCGGGGCCCAACCTTCCCCTCCCCCCATCCACGAGTGCTGGACGCACCCCCCTCGAACGTGATACACCCCGAGGCATTCCTCACAACCACCACCGCAGGGGGGCTTCGTGGACACAGGGTACACGCTGGGAATCTGGGACGGACACGACGCGGGCGCGGCCCTCATCAAAAACGGCCGCCCGGTCTTTGCCGTGAACGAGGAGCGCCTCACTCGGCGAAAGCTCGACGTGGGCTTCCCCGCCCACTCCATTCGCGCCTGCCTCGCCTTCGAGCACCTCACCCCCCAAGACATCGCCCGCGTCGCCGCCTGCACCTCGGACCCGGCCAAGACCCTCACCCGGCTCGTCCCCGGGCTCAAGGAGGAGTACTACCTCATTCGCCGCCGCAAGAAGCGCCCCGGCCGCCTCGACCCCCTCAAAAAGCGCTTCAAGTACCGCTTCACCGAGCTCCCCCCCAACCGCCTAACCAAAGCCCTCAGCCGCTCCCACCTGAGGGCGGCCCTCGCCCGCGAGGGCCTGGCCCACGCCGCCCTCACCCTGGTGGACCACCACGAGGCCCACGCAGCCGCGGCCGCCGCCACGAGCGGCTTCGACCGCTCCCTGGTCCTCACCCTGGACGGTCTGGGGGACGGCCTCTCGGGGAGCGTCTGGCACCACGCCCAAGGGCACCTCACCCTCCGCTCGGCCATTCGCGCCACCGCCTCCCTCGGCATCTTCTTCGAGCACGTGACCAACCTCATGAACATGCGCGAGCTCGAGGACGAGGGCAAGGTCATGGCGCTCGCCAACTACGCCTACCCCGTGCCCGACGCGGAAAACCCCCTCATGGGCCTCATTCGCACGCAAGGCCTCACCCTCCACACCCCCCACTCCGCGAACCGCCTCCACCAGGAGCTCCGCGCCCTCCTCTGGCAATACCCCTCGGAGCAGTTCGCCTACATGGCCCAGCGGGTCCTCGAGCGAAACGTCCTCGCCCTCGTTCGAAACGCCCTCGAGAAAAGCCCCACCCCCCACATCACCGTGGCCGGCGGCCTCTTCTCCAACATCAAGGTGAACATGCGAATCCAGCACCTCCCAGGCGTCCGCCTCTCCGTCTTTCCCCACATGGGGGACGGCGGCCTGGCCCTGGGGGCGGCCCTCGCCGCCACCCACCCGCTCCCCGCCGCCCCCCTCGAGCACCTCTACCTGGGCCCCCGCGCCACGGACACCGAGACCCTCGAGGCCATTCGCCGATCCGGCCTCCCCCACCGCCGCCTTTCAGACCCGCCCCAAGAAGCGGCCGCCCGCATCCTTTCGGGCGAGATCATCCTCTGGCACCAGGGCCGCATGGAGTACGGCCCCCGGGCCCTCGGAAACCGCAGCATCCTGGCCCGGCCCGACGACCGGGACACCAAGGACCGCCTCAACCTGGCCCTCAAGAAGCGCGTGTGGTACCAGCCCTTCTGCCCGTCGCTCCTAAAAGAAGACGCCCCCACCCTCCTCGAGCTCCCCCCGCACGCCCTCGAAGACACCCCCTTCATGACCAGCAGCTATCGCGTCCGCCCCGAGCACCACGAGCGCATGGCCGGCGTCACCAACATCGACCACACCTGCCGGCCCCACTTCGTGGGCGATGAAAACCCCCGCTTTCAGTCCCTCCTCCGCCACCTCAAGGAAACCCTCAACCACGGCGTGGTCCTCAACACCAGCTTCAACATCCACGGCGACCCCATGGTGTGCACCCCCGAGGACGCCATCTCCACCCTCAAGCGCACCGGGGTGCGCTCCCTCTTTCTGGAGGACTTCCTTGTCGAGAACCCGCAATCCCCTTGAGCACCCCGCCCCCACCCCCTCCAAGAACGACCACCCACAAAAAAAAGGGGCCCCCAAGGCCCCCCAGCAACGCACGGATCTCCCCAATCATTTGCTTTTGCCCTTGATGTTGCTTTTACCTGCTACCTGTCACTCGCTTTTCCTTGACCTTGACCTTACCTGAAACCTGCAACTTGCCACTCGTTTGCCCTTGCCTTTGACCTTGACCCTACCTGTTACCTGCTACCTGCAAC
>CAYYVD010000212.1:4024-8791 GCA_964475045.1 uncultured Desulfobacterales bacterium
TCCCTGGCTGTTTGATAGTGCCACCGCGCCTTGGCCCAAGCCGAGTGATGCAGCTCATTGTCCGGATACACCGTTTTGGATCGCATGGTCCAGTAGTTGCCCATCTCTTGATGGAGATGCGGGTCGATCACCCCCGCGAAATAGGCACAGCGCTCCATGGAGATGTCCGCCGCAGGCAGCCACTTGGAGTGGTAGTCCGGCTCCTGCCAAAGATGCGCATAGGCCCATCCCAACCCAAGATGGTGCCGCGCTTCGACGGGATTCAATCGAACGGCCTGCTCCAGAGCGCCGATCCGAAGCTGTGCTAGGCCCTCGAGGGAGGGAGGGGCATGAGGCATGATCTTGGCCACCGCCTCCAGAGCACGCCGTCGCTCCTGAGCATCCCCCATAACACCCAGCCCTTCTTCGGCCAGAACATCGTCCAGGCGCGCCAATCCCTCGCCAAGCTTGAACCAATACGCCGCGTTGCTCGAATCCCACTCGATGGCCTTCACGATCTCCGAGACGGGAGGGTGCTTGTCCCGGTTGAGTGTGGAGTTGGGAACCGTGCTGCAGTAAGCCTCCGCCACGAAGTGCCTGATCGCCCCAACCCCTGTCCACACCACCAACCCGAAAAACAGCACCACCAGCAAGACCCCCTTGGGACTGCCCAACCCCACATCGAAATACCGATAGAGCAACCGCTTTGTGGGGCGACGATGCCGCTCCAGATGCAGGGAGGCATGCCCGATGGCCAAAACGGTGCAAAGAACCAAGACATTGCCGGGGATATGCAGATTGAAATCAGAATAGGAGTGAATGGCCATGTAGGCGATGACCGCGAACATCCCCGCCCCAAGGGAGATCGCGTAATGGTCCCTGCGACGAGCCCATCGCCTGGCCATTCCGTAAATATACACCCCGAACCCCACCACCAGAAGACCCAGCCCGACCACACCGGACTCGGCCAGAAACTGGGCCCAATCATTGTGGGCGAACCGGTAAAACTTGTACCGGTCCTCAACCGCCTGATACCTTGGGAACGCATACGGAAAGGTCCCCAAGCCGGCCCCCACCCACGGATAGTCTTCAAACAGATCCAACGTCTTCTGCGTATATCTCGCTCGGCTCTCCTGAGAGGCTTCGAGCTTCATGAACCGTTCAATGGGGTACTCCACACCGATCATGATCGCATAGGACAGAATCAGAGCGAAGATCGTAAGAAACACCAAACCCCTTTTCCGGAATCTCTTCCTCAGCAAAAAGAGCAACGCCATCAGAAACATGGCCGCCGTCCAGGCCAAGATTGCGCCCCTTGACGCGGAAAAGACCAAGCCAACGCCCAGAGCGATGCCGGCAAAGATGATGAGGCTCGTCTTGGAAAACTCCTGCTCTCGGGACAAAAGTCTTGCAAGTCTGGCTCGAAGACGCGATTTCATCTCGGAACGAATGCTCCCTCCATGGCGAAAGGGAGCGACAGCGCTCGCAAGGGCGCTCGCCAACAACAGGGTCATGGCCATGAGCCCTGCAAAATGGTTGCTGTTGATGTAGGTTCCTTTCAACCTCGCTTTGCCATAGGCCATCTTGAACCACAGCACGTGAAAAGACCCGGAGTATGTTTGGTACAACGCATAAACCGCCTCAATACACCCCACGACAATGAGCACAGCAGCAAACAGGCCAATCCGTTCCTGAGTGCCCAGCACCTGAATCATGCCAAAGAAAAACAGCCCGTAAACGACCCACCGCATCAGAGACATGCGCACGGGATGATCGTAAACCGCCAGGGACACCCAACCAGCCCCGCCTCCATGGCCTGTCACCACCTCGCTTGCGGCCATGGACTTCGAGGCCACCACCGCCGCCTCAGGAGACAGAAGCCTCACAATGGCATAGGGAAGCGGCACCATCTGAAGACCGAGAAACACCGCCACCACCAGGAAAACCAAATAAAGGGTGTTGCTTGGAATCTGGATCCGATACCGCCCGTCCTCTCGTCCCTTCCCCACACATTTCAAGAAACAGAAAACAGCCCCTGACAGCACCCCCAACGTCACCAAGGTGTAGGCATACGCATGGACCGCCCCGAAAAAAACAATGGAAAAAACCAGCAGCCCCGCAAACAAAAACGCCGCCCAACGCTCCCAACGTTCCGATCCCGCCATCAAGACATCCCCTGTTTGATCAGAAACGCCTTGACCTCATGGGGCCCGAATTTGACCCTGAGCCGCCCGTCTTCCACCACGTACCAGTTCCCGGAAAACACCTCCTTGACCTGCTTGTCTTTCTCCACCGTTTCTTCCACCACGCCCTCTTCCCAACCAAGGCTTGCCTCAACCGAGGTCTCGAGCGTATTCACGGCGATCAACAAAAGCTCATCACCCTTCTTCTTGAGACAGCAGTGGACCGATGGCCTCCCTTTGGGATCGAACCGATTCTCTGAGAGCATTTTCACGGAGACGGATGCGTCCTCGTTTTCTTCAACCAGCCACGGGTACACCTGGTTCAAACGCCCCACCACCCGTCCCAAGCGCTCTCTTCCCTCCTCGGTCTTGCCGATCCAGGAGAAGTGGAAGAAGAACACCGCCCGGGCCCCGTGCACCACCGACAAAAACGCCAGGCAGTCCATCTCCCGCCACGTGGGCAGCCTGGGATGATCCAGCCGGCGCTCCCCGCCAAAGGCCTGAATGACCGAGACCAACCGTTGCCTTCCCACATCCTCCCCGCACGCATCCATGCAGTCGGACAACCAGGTCATGGGCATAAAAGGGATTGGATACTGATCCAGCATGAAGAAATCGGCCCCTTCAGCATACTCCCGGCAAACCTGAGGCCGCACCACGGCCATGCAGGTTGCACACATGGGAAAGCGTTCCTTGATGAGGCGGTTCACATCCATGGCCTGGTTCGTTGGAAACGAATGAATCCCCGGCTCATCGTTCACATAAAAGGCCACATCATGGGGCCGCACCTGCCCCGAGACCTCATTCAGAAAAACAGGCACCTGATCCGGATCCCTTGGAGTGCGAATCACATACCGCAGCCCTATCCTGTGGCACGCATCGATCTTCTGTGCCAGCGCTTCCCCGGATCCACCGAACAGCACCGTGTTGAGTGCCAGACGCTTGATCTTTTCAAAGTCATCCACATCCTGCACCCACACGCCGATGGGAAAGAAGCCCTCATCATAAAAGGACGTCTTCAGTGGAATCAAAGGGCTCGCGCTGAACCGTTCATAACGCCTAAGCTCCGGTTCTCTCATCCAGAAGGTCTTATCAGGGTTGCAGTTGATGAACCGAAACGCCAACTCGTCCGCATTCTCCGGGCAGGTGACATACGCCCGCAATGGCTGAAACACCTTGCTCTTCCAGTGGGTGTTCAGAAAAAAATCCCGGCCCCACAACGAGACGGCCGGATACCGGTGATTTTCCCAGACCGCCTGATAGAACTCCCCTCGAAACCGATACTCCCTCCCCGGCCGGCAGGCCGGCAACCCCACCATGGCTTCCGCACATTCCCCGTACCCCGGCTCCAGACCAACAGCCGGCAAAAAAGGAGAACCCTCTCCTCCCTCCCTTTCCCCCGCAACCTCACCAGACGGCTCGATCCTCCCATCGCCAACAAAGAGCCCTTCCTCCAAAGCACCGGCCAACAAATCGGGAAACGGCTCAAAGGCCCCAAGCCCCTTCCACATGTCCGAGCCCATCTCGCGAAAGTGAAACGCCAGCACGCCATCCGCCCCGCCTTGACCGGCAAAGGAGACCGCTCGAGCGAACTCCTCCGCCGAGACATTCATGGTCTGCACAATGGGCCAGACCTCACTGGGCACGGTCTCCTCATAGTACTGGGTCATGAAACCCACCCACGATACCGGCCGCCCCACCTTCTCATGATACAGCATGGGAGAGACAATATCTACGAGCTTGGCCAGCTCGAAGCCGTCCTGACCCAGCACGTAAGAAACGGCGTTCTGTCTCTCTCCCTGGGTCCAGGGAACCAGAAAACACCCCAGCAACGGGCGCCTCTCCGCAGGACGTGCATTCAGAATGGACCGCACCTCCTTCACCATGGACTGAATGCGCTCCTTTTTCCATGCGGTCCATTCCAGGAGACAGTGGGACCTGATCCACTCGGATGCCTTCTCAGGCCCGGCCCCGACCGGAACCTCGATCCCGGAGGCCTCGGAAAACCGTCGTAAGCACCGGCTGCAATAGCAGGTGTCCGGTATTGCAGGGTCCTTCACACTCCACCTACCCGGGTACCGGATGTAATCCAGCCAGATGCCGTCCAGGACCACCCCGGCCTCATCAAACGCCTCCATCATCCCCAGGATTCGGTCCTTCAATGCCTCCCGCCACCCCTCGTGGCTGGGGCAGGCCCCGCCGTGGCAAGCGGTTGCCGGGTCATCCCCCAGCAGGGTGCCGTCCGCCCGCACGGGCCGTGAATCCGGAAACCGCTCCCACGCCCCTTTTCCGCCAAAGGCATCCACGGACACAAAGACCCGGAAACCCCTCTTCTTGAACCACGCGGCCGTGTCCGTATCCGCCTTCACGAACACCGCATTCACCCCGGACCGCTCAAGGGCATCCACATAGGTCAACGGATCCACCCGATCCACGGAAGGCACCCCGTATATACCCCGTACCGCTTCTCCTGTGGCCGCACCGGCCAGGCCCCCGAACAAAAAAAGCGCCGGCACCACCAAAAGGCACCGCCCCCACACACGCGTGAGCATGTCCATACCCCCCTTGCCATACGCCGGCCGGCCGCTCTTCAAGCCTTTACCGT
>CAYYVD010000213.1:0-8787 GCA_964475045.1 uncultured Desulfobacterales bacterium
GGAAGAAGCGGTCTTGGCGTCCCTGGACTGGGCCCGATGTCGTGAAAGGCCGGAAGGTTGTCAAAAAATTGTCATGTCCGGGCCCGGACCCCTCAGGGGGTACCGGGCGAGAAGGGGATCGGGGCTTGCATGTTCCATGGCTTCTGTGGGTGTTCCCTGTTTTGCTCCATGATAGGCGACGGCGGACCGTCCATCAAGCTCGGAGAAAACCCTTGATCCCGGCCCGGCCCCGGACCGTATACTCGAATTGCACGCCCGGGGGGGTGGCTGGAGACAGCCATGTGCGTTTGCCGTGAAAATACCCCGGCGTTTGCTGGTTGCCGAAGTCGACGACACGGGCGTCTCGTTTTTTCATCCGTGGGGGTGAGCCGGTGCGAAAGCCCGGTCATGGGCGTCTGGATGTTCAAACACGGGGCTTTGGCGAATCGACCTGCGGGCCGGGTGCAGCAGGGAAAAGGGGGGAAGGAGACCATGCCGCATCAGAGGGCGACGGTGGTGACCTCGGGAACCCGAGCGGAGGGCCGACCGGCCCTGGTGCTCGTTCCCGGGGCCGGCGGGGATGCCTCCCTGTGGGAGGCCCAGGAGCGGGCTTTTCGGGAGGAGACCTTCGTCTGCCGGGTGGTGCTTCCGGGCCATGGGGGGCAGCCGGGAGACGGGGCGTCCGGCATCAGGACGTATGCGCGCTGTGCAGGGGAGGCCATTCGAAAGACCCTGGGACGGGGCCCCTTCGTCCTGGCCGGCCACTCCATGGGCGGGGCGATCGCCCTGGACATGGCGGTGGAGGGAACGGAAGGGCTCTCGGGTCTCGTGCTTCTGTCCACCGGGGCCCGGCTCGAGGTCGCCCCCCTGGTGCTGCGGCTGATTCGGGAGGACTTCGAGGGCTTTCTTCGGACCATCGACCGGGCCGCCATGAGCCCGGAGGCGTCCGAAGCCGTGAGCGACAAGGTCATCCAGAGCCTTCGAAGGTGCACGCCGGAGGTGGTTCACGGGGACTTCCTGGCCTGCGACCGATTCGACGTGCGGGATCGCCTGCACGAGGTCCGGGTTCCCGCGCTCGTGGTGTGCGGCGAGGAGGATCGGTTGACCCCCGTGCGCCTGTCCAGGGAGCTGAGCCGGGGGATCGAAGGTGCCCGGCTGGTCGCTGTCCCCGGAGCGGGGCACATGGTGATGCTCGAGCGTCCGGGCGCGGTGAACCGGGCCCTGGAGGCGTTCTTGACTGGATAGGCCCCGGGTGCAGGCGGAGGTGGTGGGCAGAAGCGAGAGCCTGGTCATGTGCCTTTGGGGAGGCGGGCCTCAAGGGGATCCCGGGCCGCTCGAGGAGAAGGGCTCCAGAAAGGGAAGCGAGCAGCAGGTCGTCTGAAACCTCGGGATGAGACCGAGCCGCCGGGCCTCCAGGACCGCCTGCTCCGACCACACCGCCATTCGTGTGACGCCCGCCCGAAGCGCCAGGATCTCGAGGACGGCGCCGTCCCGGTTCCGGGGGCGCTCGCATCCCAGGCTGAGGGGGATGTGGGGCAGCCGGATGCGGGCCCGGGCCATCAGCCGGGCGACGTCCAGCGGATCGGGGGGAGAGGCCGAGGACAGGGGCGTCCCGGAAAGGGGCGTCAAGACCACGATGACCAGGACGTCCGGTGCGTGGTGGCTCAGGATCTCCAGGGCCCGGGCCTCCCCCCGCAGCCGGCCGTAGTGCAGGCCGGCCACGATGTGCGGGGCCAGAGGCGGACCGCTTTGGGCCAATGCGTCCAAGGCTCGGGTGACAGGGTCCAGGGAGGGCAGGTGGTAGACCCGGCGGGCGGTTTCGTCGTCGCCCATGACGTCGATCAGGGCCTGCCGGACGCCCGCCTGCCGCAGGAGCCCGGCGGTCTCGAGGTCGGGGAAACCCGTGTGGGCCGTCAGGAACAACCGGGTTTCCCGGGAGATGCGGGCAATGGACGGAGCGAAACGCTTCCAGGGAAGGCGGCCCCGGGCGTCGGCTCCTCCGCTGATGAGGATGCCGTGGGCGCCCCGCCGGGCCAGGCGGCGGGCCTTCTCGACCCAGACCGCGGGCTCCTGCGCCGGGATCATGGGGCGGAGCAGGAGGCCCCGGCAGTGATCGCACTGGAGCTCGCAGGCGTTTCCCGTGATGGACACGGCCGGGTACCGCCCGCGCCGGTCGCCGTAACGGATCATGCCCGGAAGGTAGAAGGTGACGCTGCGACCGTGCCGGGCCCTGGCCGTGTCCCACGCCTCCTGGAACAGGGCCCGGTCCTCCGCCCCCAGCCTGGGGAGCTGCAGGTCCGAGCCGGCATGAAGGCTTCTCTGCATCACAGGGTCCTCGAGGGTGGGGCGATCCCGGATCGAAGGTGGACGCCGCGGCCTTTCGGGGCTATATTCACGAAGACGTTCATCGATCGGGGCATGGACACCGAAAACGCTCAAGGAGGATAGAGAAATGGCTGGTGAAAATCAAGCCGTACGGGCGGTTGGGCCCGCACTCCTGGTTCTGCTGGCCCTCCTGGCGGGGTGTGCCGCCGTCCAGGACGTTCGAGTGACCTATCGGCTTCCGGAGCCCGCGAGGGCCCTGGAAGGCAGGAGGGTCCAGGTCGATTTTCGGGATGCCCGGAAAACAGAGGAGATTCTGGGACCCCGGGCACGGGATGCTTACACCTACCACTCCGGGAACGTGGCCCTGTTCGTCTCCCGGGGCGAAGAGGCGCCGGCGCCCGAGGGATCCAAGGACGTGCCTTCTCTCTTTCGTCAGGCCTTTTCCATGCGGGTCCGGCAGCTGGGAGGCGAGGTCGTCCCCGGAAAGAGAGAGGCGGAGGCGGCTCTGCGGGTCGAGTTGCACACCTTCACGCTGGAGCTGAGGGACCGGACGTGGGTGGGGCGAATGGCCTACGAGCTGCAGGTCCTCCGGGAGAACCGCATCCTCGCGCGCCAGGCGGTCTCCGGCGAGGCGGAACGGGTCAAGATCTTCGGTCTCAAGCAGGCCGATCAGGTGATGGGGGAGCTCTTCACCGATCTGGTGAACCGCCCGGACCTGTCGAGGCTGTTCCAGGAGGCCGGTCTCCCGTAATCCCCGTGTCGAGTTTCGACCCGGTTTTCCGTCCGGTGTACTTCCGGAAGGGGTTGTGCTATGGTGCGCTCACGTTCTCTTCGATGAACGCGGCTTCACGTCCGGGAGGCGAGAGGTAGGGCTTGGCGATCAAGAGCGCAAAGGGGGCCCCCGAGGCCGGCAAGCAGGGCATCACCAGCTGGCTGAAGCTCCGGTTTCTTCAGCGGGGAAAGGAGGAGGAGAGCCCCGTTGACAATCACTTTCTGCGGGACCTGTCGGACCTGAAGAAGGTGGGCCGCTACGAGATCGTGGGCAAGCTCGGTCAGGGGAGCATGGGCGTCGTCTACCTGGGCAAGGATCCCTACATCAACCGCTATGTGGGGATCAAGATCTCCAGGCCGGCGGCAGGCATTGTGGAGGAACAGGCCAACAAGTACCGGGAACGGTTCTTCATCGAGGCGCAGTCCGCAGGCCGGCTCATGCATCCGAACATCGTGGCCATCTACGATGCTGGGATGCACGAGGACTTCTGCTACATCACCATGGAGTACATCGACGGCCCCACCCTGCAGACCTTCTGCCGGCAGGACAAGCTGCTGCCGTTCAGCAAGGTGGCGGAGGCTCTCTTCGCCTCGTGCCAGGCCCTCGACTACGCCCACAAGAAGGACGTGGTACACCGCGACATCAAGCCCTCCAACATCATGCTCAACAAGGCGGAGTCCGTCCGGATCACCGACTTCGGCATTGCTCAGATCAAGTCGGAGCACACCGCCTCGGAGGGGATCATCGGGTCTCCCAGCTATATGTCTCCCGAGCAGGTGCGGGAGGAGCCCGTCGGGGACAAGAGCGACATCTTCAGCCTGGGCTGCGTGCTCTACGAGCTCCTCTGCGGGGAGAAGGCCTTTGGCGGAGACAACGAGTACGCGGTGATGTACAAGATCGCCAACGAGGATCCCACGCCGGTGCGGGAGATCCGCGCCGACGTCCCGGAGGTGCTGGCCAGGATTACGAAGAAGGCCCTGGAAAAGGATCCCAATCGCCGCTATCAGACCTGCGCCGACTTCGCCTACGATCTGCGCGTGGCCCTCAGGGGGCTGAAGGGCATCAAAAGAACGGCCAAGGTCAAGGCCGAGGACGTGGTGGACTACGTCCACAGCGTACCGTTCTTCGAGGGGTTCGAGCGCGATCACGTGAAGCAGATCCTGCAGGCGAGCAACATCATCAAGTTTCCCAAGGATCGCGTCATGGTGGCGGAGGGGGACATCGACGACTCCTTCTTCATCATCCTCAGCGGACGGGCGGCTGTGCAGAAAAACGGCCGGACCATCGCCGTGATCGGACGGGGCGAGTGCTTCGGGGAGATGTCCTACCTGAGCGGCGAGGCCCGGGCCGCCACGGTCGTGGCGGACACCGACTGCATTCTCATGAAGATCAGCGCCACCCTCCTGGACAAGTCCCCGGAGTCCATTCAGCTCATCTTCCTGAAGAACTTCGCCATGACCCTGTTGAGACGCTTCTCCCGCAGCCTGAAGAAACAGGACGCATGAACCCCCGCCGGCCGGAACCTCTTCGGAGCCGTCCAGGGGACGCCCCTTCGTTCGGGGGACGCACGGCGTGAAGGAGCATTCCGTGGACCGCGCGCACAAGGTGTTCGTCATCAGCCTGGGATGCCCGAAGAACCTCGTGGACAGCGAGCATCTGCTGGGGCTCGCCGAGGAGGCCGGGTACCGCTCCGTGGACCGGCTCGATCACGCCGGAACCGTGGTGGTGAACACCTGCGGGTTCATTCAGGCCGCCGTGGAGGAGACCGTGGAGACCGTCCTGGAGATGGCGGAGCTCAAGCGCCGCGGGCGGTTGGAGCGGGTGCTGGTGGTGGGTTGCTTGGTTCAGCGGTACGGGTACAAGCTCCGGCGGGAGATCCCGGAGGTGGACGGCTGGGCCGGGACCGGAGAGATGCACCGCATCGTGGAGTTCCTGGATGCGGCTCCCTCTGGGGAGCCTCCCTTTTGGATCGGCCCGCCGGGCCCTCCGGTCCAATGCGGGGAGCCCAGGCGGGTCAGCGGAAGCGGGTTCAGCGCCTACCTGAAGATCGCCGAGGGGTGCTCCCACAGGTGCTCGTTCTGCATGATCCCCGCGCTGAGGGGGCCCTTGAGGAGCCGGGCGATCGACGACCTGGTGGAGGAGGCCCGCAGGCTGGCCGGCCGGGGCACGGTGGAGCTGAACCTGGTGGCCCAGGACACCACGGCCTACGGTGCGGACCTGGGCCCGGGGAGACGCCTGGAAGACCTCCTCGAGGCCCTGCTCCGGGTGCAGGGCCTCCAGTGGATCCGAGTGCTGTACGCCCATCCCTCCGGCGTCACGGATCGGCTGCTGGCCCTGATGGCGTCGGAGCCGCCCATCTGCCCTTACCTGGACGTCCCGTTCCAGCACGTGAACCCCGACATCCTGCGGGCCATGGGCCGCGACCGGGTCCGGGGCGGGTCTCCGTGGGAGCTCCTGGCGCGGATCCGCTCCGCGCCGCGCCGGATTCACGTCCGCACCACCCTCATGACGGGGTTTCCCGGTGAGACGCCGGCACGGTTCGAGGAGCTGTGCTCCTTCGTGGCGGGGGCGGACCTGGACCACGCGGGCGTGTTCGGGTTCTCGCCGGAGAGGGGTGTGCGGGCGTCGCGGCTGGCCGATTCCGTGCCCGCGGAAGAGGCGGAGCGGAGGCGGGACCGGCTCATGCGGATCCAGTCCGGGGTCTCCCTTCGGCGAAAGCGGGCCCTGGTGGGGCGCGTGGAGCCCGTGCTCGTGGAAGGCGTGTGCCCGGAGACCGATCTCCTGCTGGTCGGACGGACCGCAGGCATGGCCCCGGATGTGGACGGGCGGGTGCTCATCAACAAGGGGCGGGCGGCGGAGGGCTGCATCGTGCCGGTGCGCATGACCGAGGCCCATCCCTACGATCTCGTGGGCGAGGTGGTCGAGGGGCCGGTGCGCGCGTGAGGTGGAAGCGGCCTTTCGGCCAGTTTTGTTTTGACAAGGTCGGGCGTTGAACATACATTGTCGTGACGCTCCGCAAAGTGCCCCCTGCCCGTGGAAGTCCCTCTCGCGCACTGATTCCGGACCCGATCCGGTTCGCTGAAGAGGGGGAGCTGCAGGGGTCGCCCGAGATTGTGCAAGGAAACCGAGGACGTTGTCGTGAACCTGTCCACCGAGACGCAGATGGAGGCCTCGCCGGATACGGAGGTCGGCTCCAGGGGCCGCTTCGATGCGGAGCTGGAGAGGATCAACGCGGCCCTGGAGGCACACCTGAGCAGCCGGGTGCCCCTGGTCGAGGAGATCGCGCGCTACTCCGTGCTGGGGGAAGGCAAACGCCTGCGGCCCCTGCTGTTCGTTCTCTCCGCCCGTGCCTGCGGGCTGGAAGGAGAGGACCTGTATCGGTCCTCGGTGATCTTCGAGATGGTCCACGCGGCCAGCCTCCTCCACGACGACGTGCTCGACAATGCGGAGTTCCGCCGCAAGAAGCTCTCCTCCTCCAAAGTCTGGGGGAACCAGGCCGCTGTGCTGGGAGGCGATTTCCTTTACTCCAGTGCCCTCGCACTGGCCCTGGAGCGCGAAAACCGGCCCGTTCTCGACCGGCTGTCCGCCACCACCATTCGAATGGCCGAAGGTCAGATGCTCGAGCTGGCCCACACGAACGACTGGGATCTGACGTGCGAGACCTACATGGAGATCATCACCGCCAAGACCGCCGTGCTGATGTCCGCGGCCTGTGCCTGCGGCGCACTGAAGGCCGGGGCGAACGATCGGGAAACGGAGTCCTTGAGCCGCTTCGGCATGAACCTGGGGGTCGCCTTTCAGATGATCGACGACCTCCTGGACTACACCGTTTCCGAGGAGGTGTTCGGAAAGCCCGTGGGAAAGGACGTGCGGGAGGGCAAGGTCACCCTGCCCCTGATTCGAACGCTCGCCGGCCTGGGACCGGGGGCCGAGGAGATCAAGGCCCGGTTCGGCTCCGGAAAGGCGCCCGAGGAGGACTACGACCGGCTGATCCTGCGGGTGCGCGAGGCCCCGTGCCTGGAGGGGATTCGAGTCGAGGCCAGAGGCTACATGGAACGGGCCGCCCAGGCCCTGGAGGCCCTGGCCGGCTCCTCGGCCCGGGACGACCTGCTCGCCCTGAACCGGCGGCTCCTGAACCGGACGTACTGAAACCGCCTTCCCTTACCGTGAAAACACCTGTTCCGTGGGCGGAGGTGACCGGGGGTTCCTGGAGCGGACGTTTAGCGGAATGACCAGGCCGGAAGCGGGGAAGCGGAAGGAATCCCCGGTCACCGGAGCCAACGACACGGCGGTATCATCTTTTCATCCCTGGGGGTGACCAGAAGCGGAACCCTGGTCATGTGCGTTTACCGTGAAAATACCCCGCCCCCTACCTGCCGAACGGACAGGCCGGGAAGTGGCAGGTTTTGCAGCCCAGGCAGAGGCCTCCGTGCGCCATGGCCGCCAGGTCCTGCCGGGTGATGCGTTCCCCGGCCAGCACCCGGGGGAGCAGGAGGTCCAGGACCGTGGCCCGGTAGAAGAGCACGCAGGCCGGCACGCCCAGGACCGGGACCTCGCCGATGCGTCCATACAGGAACATGGCCCCGGGAAGCACCGGGGTCCCGTACACCACGTCCTCGGCCCCGGCGTCGGCCATGCCGAGGCGGCTCACGTCGTCCGGATCCACGCTCATGCCCCCGGCCACGATCACCAGGCCGGCTCCGGCCTGGAGGATGCCGCGAACGGCCTCTTCGATGCGACGCCGCTCGTCCGGCACGAAACGGATGTCCCGAAGGCGGCACCCGTGCTCGGCGGTCTTTCGCTCGAGGATGGGGGCGAACTTGTCCTCGATGCGCCCGAAGTAGACCTCGTTGCCCGTGATGACGAGGCCGGTATCGGGCCGGGCCATGGGGCGGACCGAAAAGACGCCGCGGCTGTCGCGGGCAAGGCGGACGGCCTCCTCCACCGCGGCCGAGTCGATGATCAGGGGGATGGCCCGGGTGGCGGCCACCATGTCGCCTTCCTCGACCACGGAGTCGGTGTGCCTCGAGGCGCAGGAGATGTCCGGTACGAGGTTGAACGCCGTCAGGGCGTCCACGTCCACCTTGAGCAGGCCCCGGTGCGCGGCCAGGAGGGCGATCTTTCCCTCCGCGGGGTGGGGGTCGAACCGGATCCCCGGGCCGGCCAGGGCCTCGGCCAGGCAAAGGGCCGCCTCGTCCTCGTGCATTTCGGCCTCGGCCAGCTCCAGGACGTACAGATGCTCCTTGCCGAGCCGCTTCAGGTGGGCCACATCGTCCTCTCGAATGATCTGCCCCTTTTTGAAGGCCGGTCCCTTGAACTGGCCCGGCCGGATTTCGGTGATGTCGTGGGCAAGGACCTTTCCCACGGCCCGGTCCACGGAAATGACCGTGGCCGACGACTTGTGCTTTGCTGGCATGAGGGAGCCCCCTTCAGGATGATTCGTCCAGGCCGTCTGCTCCGTGCCCGGTCCCCGGCCTACACGCGAACCGCCAGGAGGTCGCGGGCCAGCACCAGCTTCCCCCGGTAGGCCCGCCGGCACCTGGCTGCGATGTCCACGGCCAGCACCTCGGGGTAGAAGTGGAGCAGCAGGAGCTTGTCCACTCCCGCCCGGGCGGCGATCTCACCGGCCAGGGTCGGGGTGAGGTGGCCTTCCGCGGCCTGCTCCTCTGGAAAGGAACATTCCAGTATCAGGAGATGGCAGTGCTTTGCAA
>CAYYVD010000214.1:0-8765 GCA_964475045.1 uncultured Desulfobacterales bacterium
GGGGCTGGCATGTTGTCTACCAGCCGGGCTACAAGACACCGAACGTCTTCAACCTTCAAGAAAGAGGGATGTTTGCGGCCCGCCCCCGCGTCCAGGGCGACTACGGAGCGCGCATCGTGACCGATGAAAACCTGAAGATTGCCGTGCAGTACATGTCCTTGACCGAGGAGGCCGTCGAGGATCGAGACTCTGGAAGAAGGTTTTCCTGGGTCAACAAGCACGGACTCGTTTCTCTTACCCGGACGCTGGTACCGAAGAAAGCGGAGCTGAAAGAGAAAGCCCTCGCGAGCACGGTGGAGGAGGAGATCCACAGGGTCGCTGGTGAGTGGGCGTCCTCCTTTTCTCACGGTGCCGGCAAGGCGGACACGGAAGAGATGAGAAGGACCTTGAGATCTGCGGTGGAAAGGGGGAAAGACCTTTGCCGGCAATGGCTCGTGCGAAGCAATCGACGATGGATCGAGCCTGTCCTGCCAGGGATGGTTCAGAGCTTCAAGCGCCGGCTCCATCAGCGGGTGGGGGAAGCCCTTCACCAAGACTACCTCGGGCGGGGCGGCGAGGAAACCGAGGCAGGGCTGATCCGGAAAATCGCCCTGTTTGTCCGGCTCTATGAAAGCGACGGGCTGATGAAGCCCGACGGCTCCGCGTGGCAGAGCGAGGACGAGCTGTGGGATTGCTGGATCGCGTTTGCCGGTTCCGAATTCGAGGGAAAGCGAATCTGCGAGACCATCGAGCAGATCCTCCTTCCCCTGAAAGCGGACATCGAAAGCGAGATGAGCGAAGCCGCATAGCTGCAAACCGGGGGACGTGCCCTGGAGTGCACCTCCCCCGGATCGCGCCGAGTCGAGGTTTTCTCAGTGTGAATGCTGGTGCGGCTCTACATCGTGGTCCGGATGCGGGTGATCGTGCGGTCCGTGCTCACCTTCGTGCGTGTGATCGTGCACGTGGGAGTTGTGATCGTGATTGTGGGCGTGCTTGTGCTGGTGCAGATGATCGTGCGTGTGGGTGTGCGCATGCTCATGCGTGTGGGTTTCGTCCCCGTGTTGGTGCTCATGAGTGTGCATGTGTTCGTGCTCATGGCCGTGAACGTGTTCGTGTTCATGGGTTCCTTCCATGATGGCTTCCCTCCTTTCGTCAGGCCTTTGTTCATGAGTCTATGCCGAACACTCTAAGACGTCCATCCGAGATCGTCAAGCAATCCATGAACGGTAGCCATGAACGGGTAGAGCCCTCACACAGGTCTCCATATGGAAGGTCGTGCTCTAGATCGCTGAAGCAAGAGGCATTTGAATGCTCGTCATCGGTCATGACCATGCCCTGCTCGACAGAATCTGTCAGCGCAAGGCTCCAACCGTGGTGAGGGGACTCTCTCCGCTCATGACCGGATGTCCGTGGGCATGGCCACCCGGAGCTCGTTGATCTCTGAAAAGGCGGCATCCGCGGTGGCAAGCACGTCGGCCTTCGTGCGGACGGCCGCAGCCAGGATGATGGAATCGTGGGTGAGCAGGCCGTAGGCTTGCTGAAAGGCGAAGGCGCCCTCGAAAAAGTCCTCCTGGGAGACGGGTTCGAATGAGACGCCGAGATGGACCAGCGCCGAGATCTTGTCCCTGTAGAGGCCGAGGCACCGGACGGCCTCCGGCTTTCTGGCCAGCTTGGCCGCAGGGTTGCCCCCGGCGATGTGTCCGGCCATCAGGGCCTCGGCGAGCATGAGCTTGTGGCAGAGCTCGTGCCAGACCGTCTGGGGCAGGCGCACGAGGAGCTCGCCGGTGCCACAGCGGTGAAGCAGCCTCTGGGCCTGCGCTGAGATTCCCTGCTCCGCATAGAGGAGCACGTTCGTGTCCACCACGCAGAGGCTGCCGGCCGGAATGTCGTCCAGGTTCAAAGGTCCCACGTGTCCTCCTCCAGGACCGTTTCGAGCTGTTGCCTGGTAATGCGGATGGGCTGCTCGCAGAACGTCCGGTAGGCCTCGGTGCGCCTTTGAGGATCGGGGGAGCGGCGGTTCAGGTAGGCCACAAGGGCGTCCTGAATCAGGTCGTTGAGCGGCCGGTTCTCCTCAATGGCCCGTCTCTTGGCCAGACGGATGACCTCTTCCTCGATCAATGTGCCCACTTTTCGCTTCATGGGGTTTCCTCCATGGGCCCCAGCACGAGCTACGGGGTAAGCATCTCCATCAGGCTGATGCCTTCGTGGCGGTACAGGTGTCAAGATAGATCACGTTTTCGAGATATGTCAAGAAAAGGTGGCTCATCGCAGATTAGTGTGGAAGTCCCCGAGCTCCGCCAGGACTCGGAGTTTGAAATTCCTTCGCCCACGAGGCTCGGGACCGGCTCGAGAACCCGTAAGGAAGGCGCACAGCCGCTCCCCTTAGGGTTTGCCGCTTCGTTCGCGTTTTTGGCTTGACAGGAAAAGCGCGTTTTGGCATAAGTCGCAGGCTCAGCGATGCGCCATGAAGGCGCGGTTCCGTTCCACCATCAGCCCGACAAATCGTCTACGCGAATTCGAGCCACGAAGGCAGCAGGTCTGAACGACCTCCGATCTTCGTGGCTTTTTTTGTGGTGAGTTTTGTCTTGAGATCCCCGTTTCGAAAAACCGTAGTGATGTATATGACATTTATGACAAAAAAGGAGGCGCCATGATTACTTTCCAATCCTGTGCTCGCGGTCTCGTTTCAGCAGGCATTTTTGTGCTGCTGCTGGTTCTCGGAATTTGCCCGGCCTATGCGGATCGAGACACCCTGGTACTCGCGGTCGGCGGTGAAAACGCAGAAGGGTATGACCCGCTCCTGGGGTGGGGCAGCTACGGCAACCCCCTGTTTCAAAGCACACTTCTCAAAAGGGATCCAGATCTGAACATCGTTCCCGACCTGGCGACGTCATGGAAGCTGTCGGGTGACCGCAAGACCTGGACCGTCACGATCCGGGAGGACGCAACATTCTCCGACGGGTCCTCTTTGTCGGCCAAAGACGTGGCGTTCACCTTCAACCAAGGCCTGGAAGCGGGGGGCAAGATCGATCTCTCGCCCTTGGAGAGGGCGGAGGCCGTGGACGACGAGACCGTAAAGCTGGTCCTGAAACATCCCGACATCACCTTTGTCCAACACATCATCACCCTGGGGATCGTCCCAGAGAAGCTGTACGGTCCCGATTACGGGAGGAACCCCGTCGGCTCCGGACCCTACAAGCTCGTGCGCTGGGACGAAGGGCAACAGATGGTCGTGGAAGCCAACGAGCACTATTACGGCAAGCAACCCGAGATCAAAAAGCTGGTGTTCCTGTTCGCGGAGGAGGATGCCGCTTTGGCTGCGGCGAGGGCCGGAAAGGTCGATGTGCTGGGTGTTCCCTCGAGTCTCGCCGGCCAGAAGATTCCCGGGATGAAGCTGCACGTCGTGAAGAGTGTCGACAATCGCGGGCTCATGTTCCCAACCGTCCCGAACGAGGGTAAGAAAACGCCGAAAGGCGCCCTCGTCGGCAATGATGTGACCGCAGACCTCGGCATTCGCAAGGCCGTCAACTACGCCATCGACAGGCAAGCCCTCGTGGAAGGCGTGCTCGACGGGTACGGTCGCCCTGCGTTCGGCGTGGTCGACGACCTGCCCTGGGACAGCCCCGACATTCGCTTCAAGGACAATGACCCCGAAAAGGCCAGAGCCATTCTGGAAAAGGCTGGATGGACGGACCGGGACGGAGATGGAATCCGCGAAAAGGACGGCATGAGGGCGGAGTTTACCATCGTGTATAACGCCAAGGACTCTCTACGGCAAGGGTTGGCCCTGGCGGTCTCCGACATGCTCGAGCCCGTCGGCATCAACGCCGTGCCCAAGGGGGAAAACTGGGATCGCATCAAGACGCAGCTGACGCACACGCACGTGGTCGTCTATGGATTCGGGGATCACAGCCCGCTCGAGATGTACAAGCTCTATCACACCCCTGGACCGGAGCCCATGTACTGGAACGCCGGGTTCTACTCGAATCCCGTGGTGGACAAGCACCTGGAGGACGCCCGCGCCGCCGAGTCGTTCGAAGCGTCCATTCCCCATTGGCAAAAGGCCCAGTGGGACGGCGAGACCGGGTTCGCCGTTCGCGGCGATGCGGCCTGGTCATGGTTGGTCAATCTCGACCACACCTACTTTCTGAACGACTGCCTGGATGTGGGCCGATCCCAGATGGAGCCCCATGGCCACGGGTGGCCCATCACCGCCAACATCCATGATTGGAAGTGGACGTGCGAGTAGCCGTCTTCCAGAGGGCGGCCGAGAAGCATCCGTCTTTTCGGTCGCCCTCAGGGCCCTCCGCGTGGGAGCCGTTCCTGGGTTTTCTTGGGAGGAAAACCGCGAGGCTCGCGGTATTGCTCTCCTCTGTGGCGGTCCTGTCCTTTGTCCTGGTCTCCTTTTCGCCGGTGGACCCCATCGACGCCTACCTCGGCCCGTCCATCCTCAAGGTCTCGCCCGAGCAGCGTGAAGCCATCGCCCAGCGTTGGGGACTGGATCAGCCGCCCATCGAACGTTTCGGGCGATGGGCTTCGAACCTCCTGAAGGGGGATTTCGGCGTTTCCACGATCTTCAATGAACCCGTGCTTTCGGTCATCGGCAAGCGGTTTGCGACCTCTTTTTGGCTCATGCTGGCCGCTTGGTCCCTGTCCGGTGTGTTGGGCTTTCTGCTGGGGGTGGTCGCCGGGGCGTACGAGTCGAGCGCCTTGGATCGATGCATCAGCGTCTATGCCTACACCATGGCGTCGACGCCCACGTTCTGGGTGGGCATGGTTCTCTTGACCGTCTTTTCCATACACCTGGGCTGGACGCCGGTCTGTTGTGCTGGACCCATTGGTGTGGAGCCCGACCAGGTCGGCCTTTTAGAGCGATTGCACCACCTCGTGCTGCCTGCCGTGACCTTGTCGCTCATCGGCGTGGCGCAGATCGCGCTCCACACACGGGAGAAGACCGTGGAGGCCATGCGGAGCGAGTATGCCCTGTTCGCCATGGCGCAAGGGGAATCCCGATGGGGCATCGCCTTTCACCGGGCGCTTCGCAATGTGGCCCTCCCCGCGGTCACGCTTCAGTTCGCCTCGCTTGGCGAGTTGTTCGGCGGGGCCGTGCTGGCGGAGCAGGTGTTCGCCTACCCGGGCCTGGGAAAGGCCACCGTGGAAGCGGGATACCGGGGCGATGTCCCCTTGCTCCTGGGCATCGTTCTGTTCAGCGCCGTCTTCGTGTTTGTCGGAAACACCACGGCCGACCTCCTGTACATGCTGGTGGACCCCCGAATGAGGCAAGACGCGCTGAGGGGAGGCGGCTGAGATGATGCGTCTCGACAGGAGGCTTCGAACCTTTCTCGTCATCGGCGGATGCGTTCTCCTGTTCGGCGGGGTGTTTGCCGGAGCCTGGTCGTACGGTGAGCAGGGGGAGGTCACCCATCTCACTTCACGGAAGCTCCCGCCGAGTTTCACCCACCCTTTCGGCACGGACTGGCTGGGTCGGGACATGCTCGCCAGGACCCTGAAGGGCCTCCGAATCAGCCTGTTCGTGGGGCTTTCCGCAGCGTCTTGTTCGGCTGTGGTCGCGCTCCTGCTGGGCCTGGCGGCCGCGACACTGGGAAAGACCGTGGACGGCATCGTGACGTGGCTGGTCGATGTGGCCATGGCCACCCCGCACCTGGTGCTCCTCATCCTCATTGCGTTCGCGTGCGGCGGCGGGGCGAGGGGCGTCATCATCGCCGTCGCCGCCTCGCACTGGCCTTCCTTGACGCGGGTGATTCGGGCGGAGGTGATGCAGCTGCAGTCCTCGGAGTACATCCGGCTGTCCCGGCAGCTGGGAAAGGATCGATTCTACATCGCGGGCAGACACATGCTTCCGCATGTCGTTCCGCAGTTCGTGATCGGTCTTCTGCTGTTGTTCCCCCACGCCATCCTGCACGCGGCGGCACTGACCTTTCTCGGGTTCGGCATGTCGCCGCACACTCCTGCCGTGGGCGTTCTCTTGGCCGAATCCATGAGATACCTCTCCATGGGGCTGTGGTGGCTGGCGGTTGCCCCGGGAATCGCCCTGGTCGCGACAGTGAAGGCGTTTGACGTCTTGGGCTCCAACGTTCGGGCGCTGTTGGATCCCCGCACGTGCCGGGAGTAAAGGAGACGGATCATGCTCGAAGTCCGCAACCTGTCCATCCATTTCTGGAACTACTCGAGAGGGTTGAGGCGGACGAACTTTTGCACCATCCGCAGCCTCGATCTTGCTGTGAAGGCGGGGGAGGTGGTTGCCGTTGTGGGGCAATCCGGGGCGGGAAAGAGCTTGCTGGCCCATGCTGTCTTGGGAATCCTCCCCGGCAACGCCTCGGTTTCGGGGGATGTCTTTTACAAGAACACCCGGCTGACCCCGGAGAAGGCGAAACGGCTTCGAGGCCGCGAGATCGCGCTCATTCCTCAATCCGTTGCGTTCCTGAACCCGTTGCTGCACGTGGGCGCGCAAATCGCCAGGGCAGGGCGGTTGAACGGGCTTTCTCCACGAGAGGCGAGGAGGGCTGTGCGCCTAGCCCTGGAACGGTACGGGTTGTCGTTCCAGGTATCCAAATGGTTCCCCTTTCAGCTTTCCGGAGGCATGGCCAGAAGGGTGCTGACCGCGACGGCGACCGTGGGCTCGTCGCACCTGATTTTTGCCGACGAGCCGACCAACGGCCTGGACGTGGTAACGGCTCGAGAGACCTTGAGACACCTGCGGGAGTTGGCGGATACGGGCAAGGGGGTCGTGCTGATCACCCACGACATTGAAGCCGCGTTGCAGGTGGCGGACCGGGTATCGGTGTTCTGCGGCGGGGTGACCATTGAAGAGGCGAGCGCCGGGGATTTCAAGGGCTCCGGGCGGTTGCGACACCCCTACTCCAAGTCCCTCTGGGCCTCCCTGCCGGGAAACCGATTCATCGAGGCGGTCGCCGCGAAGGGGCTCGACCCACGCAACGGTGGCTGCCCTTTCAGCTGTGGATGCGATCAAGGAGACGGGCATTGCGGCCAACACATGCCGGAGCTGATCCCGCTCAGTGGGGGGAGGGTGAGGTGCTGGCATGCTGGTGGGTGAGGACTTGGCGTTCCGCTACGGGCGAAAGCACGGGTGGTTGTTCCGGGGGGTGACCATCCGCATCGCCCCGGGAGAACGGGTCGGCTTGCCCGGACCCAGCGGTCGCGGGAAATCCACACTGGCGAAGGTGCTCGCCGGGTATCTCCGCGCATTGCACGGAGAGGTCTTTGTGGACGACAGGCCGCACGAGAAGGGGGCCTTCAACCCGGTCCAGCTTCTCTTTCAGCACCCGGAGCTGGCCGTGAACCCGCGTTGGCGAATTCAGGAAATCCTGGGCGAGGCTTCTGAGCCTTCGGCAGAGCTCCTGCAGCAGCTCGAGATCCACGATTCATGGTTCTCTCGCTACCCCCATGAGCTTTCCGGGGGAGAGCTGCAACGGGTGTGTCTTGCGCGCGCTCTGGATCCCCGCACACGATATCTTCTGTGCGACGAAATGACCTCCATGCTCGATGCCCTGACCCAGGCCTCCATATGGAAGGCCGTACTCGAGATCGCCGAAGCAAGAGGCATTGGAATGCTCGTGATCGGGCATGACCGTGCCCTGCTCGACAGGATCTGTCAGCGCAACGTGACCTTTTTCGAAGACGGCGAGGGGTCCGGGATGAACCCCTGAGGTCCTTATCGGATCGACGGATGGAGCAAAAGCGGCCTCTCGGACGAGATGCTAGGTGTAGGGCAGGAATTCGTGCGGGAGAAGGCGAGGTTATGATCTCAAGCGGTTTTTTCAGGGGAAATGCCTGTAGATATCTCTTCGATGTAATGCTCGCTCAAACACAGCCTTGTCTCTTTCGATTCTCAGGCCAATTCTGTATGAACCAAATCGAACCTTATAAAATGACGGATATCCATTCATTTGTTCTATGATGCCGATATCATGAATTGAATCAGCATTCGGAAGGACTTCAAACACGAGCTTTTCAATTCTTGATCTGGTGCTGGTAGGGATTTTGGCTAGTTCTTTCATAAAACGTTTTCAGTATTCAACATTCATATAGCCTTTTCCAGTTGAGCATAATAGGACTTTGCATTTTTGACATCTAGAGTTCTTTCGCTATCATCTTCATCCATCAACTGAACCAATGCGTAGTTTTCAAGAATCTCTTCCATTTTCTCAAACGTCTCTATCGGTATTTGGACCGCTATCCTTCTGTTCTGTTCATCGACGATATATTGCTTATCGATTTCTCTCATTGGCTTGCTCCTCCCTAAAGAGCCTTTCGTGAGAGTACCCTACTACAAAAATCCGTGTTCACCAAGGGGGGAAAGAGGGACTCAGATTAGGCGTATGAGGGAAAGGCAGAACAGGCTCCCCATGGCCGAATGTAGATGGTTGATTGCTCGAACAGGCCGTCTTGGATGAAATCAACCAGAACCTCTCTTCAACGCCGGGTTTCGAGTCTGCGTGTCAAACCTAACAGAGACATGCATCGATTACCGGCCAATGAATCAGGCCCGGCATACGTTCGCTTCCATGATGATTTGTGCGGGTGAGAACCGGAAATGGGGTTCAAATGATGAAGGGGCCTTCATCACTGAAGCTGATTGGGGGCCGATCGATCCGATTTCCCTCCATGGAACTCCAGACCTTGGGAATGATGGAATGCATATTGAATTGGCCGGGGAAATGGTGCGAGAGGGGGGACTCGAACCCCCACCCCCGAAAGGACTGGATCCTAAATCCAGCGCGTCTACCGGTTCCGCCACTCTCGCG
>CAYYVD010000215.1:0-8390 GCA_964475045.1 uncultured Desulfobacterales bacterium
AGCTGCGGCAGAACACGAACGGCTCGTCCGACAGGCAGCCCCGGCACTGCATGTCCTCGACGGTCAGATCCTCGCTGCCGGGAAGCGTCCCCTTGCCCGGGACCCCTCCCCGGTAGAGACCCACCAAACGCTCCTTGAACTTGCGATTGTCGTCGCGGTGGGCGATGTAGATGGCACAGACCCCGCAGTACAGACCGCAGGGAGCCAAGAACTCCGGATGGATGTTCGCCATGGCTGTCCTCCCGAATGTGTCCGCATCCTAACAGCGGTCCTATCTACCAAACGGCTCAAGACCGCACCCTGCTCCTCCTCCCCTTCATGATCCGCTTGACCAGCCAGATCAGCGGCCGGGTCGACCAGCCTTCCATGTCCTCGGCGACCTCTTCGAGCAGGTCCGGTATGGGGAGCTGCTGTGGACACTTGTCCAGACACTGCCCGCACTGCACGCACACGGAGGCCAGCGACGGCTTCTCGGTCATGATGCCGCCGTTCTGAAGGAGGTAGAAGAGCCTGGCCTGCCTGTCCCTGAAAGCGTGCTTGGAGTTGTACAGGCCGAAGCAGCCCGGAATGTTCACGCCCGCGGGGCACGGCATGCAGTACTGGCATCCCGTGCACCCGACCCGCATGACCCGTCTGAACTCGGCGGCCGCCTCCTCGACCAGCTCCAGCTCTTCCCGGGAGAACGCATGGGGCCGGGCCTTGTCAGCCAGCGCCAGGTTCTGGGCAATGTGGTCGTCGTCGTTCATCCCGGAAAGCACCACGGTCACCTCGGGGTGGTTCCAGATCCACTCCAGGGCCCACCCCACAGGCGTTCGCTTGCGTGCGGCTCGATCCCAGATCTCCTGAACAGAGGGCGGCGGGGTCTTGGCGAGGTTTCCTCCCCGCAGGGGCTCCATGACTACCACGGCCATGTCTCTCGAGGCCGCATACCTCAATCCGGCGGTCCCGGCCTGGTTCAGGGTGTCCAGGATGTTGTACTGGATCTGGCAGAAGGTCCATTCGTAGTCGTCCACGATCTCCCGGAACTCTTCGGCCAACCCGTGAAAGGAGAACCCTGCGTTGAGAATCCGCCCCTGCTTCAAGGCGTCGTCCAGAAACGCCGTCACGCCGTGCTGCTTCGCGGCTTCCCAGCTCGGTCCGGTCAGCGCGTGGATCAGATAGTAGTCGATGCGGTCGGTCCTCAGCCTGGAAAGCTGCTCGTCCAGAATCCGGTCCATGTCCTCCTTGCACTCGGTCATCCAGTGCGGAAGCTTGGTGGCGAGCCGGATCCGATCCCGGCAGCCGTTCCTGGAGAGGACCTTCCCCAGAAACGGCTCGCTCTTCCAGTTGTGGTAGGGGTAGGCCGTGTCGACGTAGTTGACGCCCCGCTCCAGGGCATACAGGATCTGCTTCTCCGCCAGCCTCTCGTGGATGGCCTGCATCCTCACCGGGAGCCGCATGCACCCGTATCCCAGCACGGACAGCCGGTCCCCGGTCTTGGGGACCTCCCGGTACTGCATCTCAGACCTCCTTTGCGATTTCACCTCGAGCGGCATCGCGCTTTCCTCTGCCTCGAGGAGCGCGAAGGAGCGCGTCGAGATTGAGGGTGCGCTTGAGCTCCACGATCACAGGAGCCTCCTCCTCCCGCACGGCCAGGACATCACAGTCTCGAACCTCCCCCTTCATCGTAAAGCCCTGGGATTCCAGAAACCGCTTCAAGGGGGATAGAGATCTGATTCCTTCATGTCTGTCTTCGTTGAGGCCGCGAAGGCCGACGGGTGCGCCAAGGGGGCAAGGCCCGAGAGCTCAAGGGCTCCAAGGCTCCGGTTCGATCAGATCACAGATGTTCCGCTCCAGCATGTCAATCCCGCCGAGGATCCGTCGGACGTTCCTTTCCACGGCCCGAATGCGCTTCCCTGCTTCTTGAAGGTCCTCGTACTCGTCCCCCAGACCCTCCATGCCCCGCACCACCTCCTCGATGGCCGAGGGCGCCAGGAGCACGCCCTTGACCTTGGTGATGTCGTCCGCCCGGCCGATCACCCGGGGGTCCGGCCGCAGGGACAGGGCTCCTCGGCCCAGGCCACCACGTCCTTGGAGTCGAAACGCACGCGGGGCTGTGCACGCCGGTCGAGCGCCGTGATGACCATCTTTGCGCTTCTACCGGGCACCCCGATGATCTCGCACGTGTCTGCGTCCTCGATCTCCACGAAAAAGAAGGCCTCGTTCACGTGGATGCCCCGGGGCTGGTGCCGACACTCGAAGGACCAGGCCCCGATCTCCGTGGCCCCGGCGTGGTCGTAGACCCGGGCGTTCCAGGCGGACTCCAGCCGGTTCTTGGTCGCCGGAATCCCCGCCCCGGGCTCGCCCGCGCAGGTGATCCTTCGAACCGTGAGCTCCCGCGGGTCCAGCCCCATCTTGCTTCGGGCGGTCTCGGCCATGCCCAGGAGGTACGTGGGCGTTCCCATCAGGTCCGTGGCCTGAAGCTCCTGAATTTTGAGAACCCGTGCCTGGGTGTCGAGCACGCCGCCGGGGACGACCTCGCACCCGATCTTCTCGGCCGCACCCCATAGTGCCCCGCCCAGAACGCCACGAACACATTGTAGCCGAACGGGATGAACACGCGGTCGCCCAGCACTCGCTCCACCACTCCCAATCCGTCCAGGAGTCCGCCTGGTACACGGGCTGGCCGGTGGTGCCGCTCGTCTGGTGGTACTCGGTGACCTCCTCCAGGGGCAGGCACAGGGTGTCACCGTAGGGAAAGGGGTCTCTGCGCTGAATCCCCCTGAGCATGGATTTCTCCACCTTGGGGACCTTGCGCACGTCGGCGAGGGTGCGGATGTCGGCCGGGGTGATGCCTGCACGGTCGTACAGTGCCCGGTGAAAACGGCTTCGTTCGTGGGTCCACTGAAAGATCCACCTGAACTTCTCGAGCTGGAGGCGCTCGAGCCGCTCCCTGGGAAGGGTCTCCAGAACCGGGTTCCAGCACTCTGGGTCCATGATCTTCCTGTCCATTGGGGAGGCGGTGCTCATGCCGGCCGCTCCAGCGCGCGCATCCCGCCTGCCCGCGGGAAGGGCTGGTTCTCAAGGAGCTTCTGTGCATTCGCGCGGTGGCTCGCGTCGAGAACGCAGTATACCCGCTTGAACAGTGAAGCGCAACACGGCCGGCCGGGTGCAGATGCCCATCTTGGCTTCAAATTCTATCTTCCAGAATCTAGAACGCCTCGAGGAAAACGTGGACGCACCCTGCTTCCCGGGTGGAAAGCGGAATCGAAATCACGGACAGCGCATGACGGCATGGCGTCGGGTCGCGGTGGATCGCCCTGGTTCTCAGCCCTCTCCAATGAAGCGCAACACGGTGCGGTCCCTCGCCTCGTTGGGCTGGAATACGATCCCGTAGTGATTGGTCCCCTGCACGTCGAACCTGACGGCGTCCGGGATCTCCTCCACCATGCGGTCGACCACGGGCTCGGGGAGCAGGATGTCGTCGTCCTGCAGAAGACCGTCGGTCGCCCGCAGGATGAGCGTCCTGCAGCCGACCCGTGCATAGAGCGACGCAGGGTCCTCCTTGCGAATGTTTTCCGCCTCCTCCATGATGTGCTCGGGGCGGATGTTGCAGCGCACCCCGCCGTTCACCTCCTCGATCTCGTAACGGTAGTAGCGCTCGAGGGCCGGGGACCAGGGCTGCATGTAAGAGGCCTGCCTCATGGCGTCCACATAGGCGCCGGTGGAGGGGAAGACCTTGCCCAAACGGTCCAGCGCCGGCTTGATGCCGGCGAAGACCTTGTCGAACTGCTCCGGGGACAGCTTTCCGGCGCCGTCCAACAGCACGAGCCGGTCCATGCGGTCGGGGTGCTCGGCCGCGAACGCCAGGGCGATGAAGGCGCCGAGGGAGTGCCCCATGAGGACCACCCGTTCGATGTCCAGGTGATCGAGAAGGGCGAGGATGTCCCGAACGTGGTGCTCCAGGGAGTACCCCGCGTCCGGCTTGTCCGAGAGGCCGCGGCCCCGCAGATCCATGGCGATCACCCGATGGGCCGGTGAAAGTGCGGAAGCCATGACATCCCAGCAGCGGCCGTTCGCCGTGATGCCGTGGACGCAAAGGACGTCCCTGCCCGATCCTTCCCACACCGTCAGCTGGATCTCGACGCCGTCGCCCCTGCCTCGCTTCATGGTCGGTTCCGTCATGGGTCGCCTCCTCATCGTTAAGACGGATCGTACTCGCAACCAGTCCCGATCGAGACGGAACTTGTCCTCGACGGTTCCGGATTCACTGCCGCCGGAAAAGACGAGTGGCGTGCGAGTACGAGCAACAAAAAACACATTTTCAACCGGCGGATGCACCGGACACGCCTCTTTTGCGCCGGTGATCGTGCACGCCGGGGGCCGGGTTACCGGTTGTCCGGGGTCCCGTGTCGATCTCTGAGCACGGATTTCAGAACCTTTCCCGAGGCGGGCGCTCGCGGAAGGCTCTCCACGACCACCAGGTATCTCGGCCGCTTGAATCTAGCCAGTCTCCCTGACAGGGAGTCCTGGAGCACTTCCAGGGTGAGTTCGGCGCCCGGCCGAAGCTCGACCACCGCCTTGCCCACCTCCCCCCAGCTCTCGTCCCTCACGCCGATGACGGCCGCCGCCTCCACTTGGGGCAGCTCCTGGACGGCCTTCTCGACCTCATAGGGGTGGATGTTGACACCGCCCGAGATGTACACGTCGGTTTTTCGCCCGACGATGCTCACGTTGCCCCCCTCGTCGGCCCTGACGATGTCCCCGGTCCTGAACCAGCCCCCCGGTGTGAATGCGAGCGTCTCTTCCTGGAGGGGCCAGTAGCCGGAGCAGACGTGGTTCCCGCGGATGAGGAGCTCTCCCTCGCCGCCCCGAGGGACCTCCCGGCCCCGGTGGTCCACGATGCGGATGTCCACGTGGGGCATGGGGTGGCCCACGGTGCCTGGAGGTCCGTCGGCCAGGAAATTGTTGGGCCCCACCTCGGTGAGGCCGTAGCCTTCCCGAATGCGCAGGCCCTTGCGCTCCCGAAAGGCCTCGAGAACGGCTCGGGGCAGAGGGGCCCCTCCGGACACCGCCAGCCGCAGCGAGGAGAGGTCGGCGTGCTCGAATCGGCCGGCGGAAAGCATCATCCCATACACCGTGGGGACGCCGAAAAAGAGGGTCGGTCTCTCCCGCTCGATCACATCGAGCACGAGGTCGGCGTCGAAGCGGCGAAGGAGGAGGATGGTGCCCAGGCCGTGAAAGAGAGGCAGGGAGAACACGTTCCAGCCCGCGGTGTAGCAGAAGCTCGAGTGCAGCAGAAAGCGGTCGCCCCGGTGCAGGTCCCACCCTGTCCGGGTGATCAGGGCGTTCCAGGTGATCATCCCGTGGGTGAGGACGACCCCTTTGGGCCGGCCCGTGGTCCCCGAGGTATAGAGAATCAGCTGGGGGTCGTTGGGCGAGAGGTCGATCTCTTCCGGGGGCGTGTCCTTCAGGTCGCTCCAGGCCGATGGGAGGTCTCGATCCGAGGAGGGATCGGCATCCAGGCCGACCGGAAGAGCTCGGGGTTCGTTGCGGGCGATCTCTGCAGCCGCCTCCCGGTGCTCGGCGTCATGGAACAGTACCGCAGGGGAGCCGTTCTCGACGCAGGCGAGCAGCTCAGGTGACGAGGCCCGGACGTTGAGGGGGACCAGGATGGCGCCGATTCGGCTGGCTGCGAAGAAGAGCACCACGTGCTCGGTGCGGTTGTGCGCGAGGATCGACACGCGGTCTCCCTTTCCGATCCCGAGGTGCGAGACCAGAAAGTCGGACGCTTTGCAGATGTCGCGATGGAGGTCTTCGTAGGTAAACCGGGTCCCCTTCGAGACGTCCACCAGGGCCTCCCGGTTCGGAAAGCTCCGTGCCCATCGCTCGATCCAGTCCCCGTAGATCATGCCCCCGAAGGCCCCCGTTCCATTCCGTTCTGGGCCCGCTTCCCCTCTTCCCCTCCCAGGGTCCTGAGATCACCGCCTGGCCAGGAGGTGCCGGACCGAGCCGACCACGCCCCGGGGAAAGAAAATGACCACCAGGATGAACAGCAACCCGGAGACGAGGGGCCATCGCTCCAGCACGCTGTGCAGGATGAGAACATCGGGAAAGTGCGCCTGGGCCAGGCCCTGGAGGTCGGGAAGGAAGGTCTCGGTCCCGATGTAGAACGCCGCGCCCACAATGCCGCCATAGAGGGTGCCCAAGCCTCCGATGATGCACATCAGCAGCACGCCCAGCATGATGGTGAACACCCCGAGGCAGGACTCCGGGTTGACATACCCCACCCACAGGGCATAGAGGCCGCCTGTCACGGTCGCCACCATGCAGGCGAAGGTGATGGACGTGGCCTGAAACAGGAAGGTCCGGTAACCGATGGCCTCGGCCCGCTGCTCGTTGTCTCGAATGGCTTGAAGCACGCGGCCCAGGGGCGAGTGGGTGAATCGGAGCATGAGCAGAAAAAGGCCCAGGCAGGCCAGGAGGATGAGATAGTAGGTCAGAACCCGGCCCGTGATCTCCAGCCCCAGGAAGGTTCCCCCGTCAAAGGACACGGCCAGCACCCCCGGCAGGATCAGGCTGATCCCGTCCTCGCCGCCGGAGAGCGCGCTCAGCTTGATGGCGAGGATTTCCGCAAGATCCGCAATGGCCAGGGTCACCATGGCAAAAAAAATGGCTTTCACCCGCAGGGAGAGAAAGCTCACGAAGACGGCAAGCGCCGCGGCCGCGCCGAGCCCGATGCCGAGACCCAGGAGCAGGTTCAGGTAGGTGGGTTCGCCGTACTTCCCGATGGCAAAGGCCACACAGTAGGCCCCGATGCCGAAGAACATGCCGTGCCCGAAGGAGAGGATCCCCGTGTACCCCAGCATGATGTCGAAGCTCGCCACGAGGGTGGCGAAGAGGACGACCTTGATCGCCAGGTCCACGGTCTTGTAGGAGGGCAGCACAAAGGGTGCGGCCAGGAAGAAGACCACCACCGCCAGGGAGAGCAGACGGCCCACGCTCGGGATGGACCGGGGGCCGGCTCCGGTTCGTAGGGGGACCCCTCCTTTGCTCGACGACATCAGACACGCCTCCTGTCACTTCCCGACAGGGAAGAGGCCGGTGGGCCGGATGAGAAGAATGATCACCATGATCAGGATGTTTACGCCCGCAGCCGCCCAGGGCAGGAGGTAGGCCACGTAGTTGTAGGCGAGCCCCACGATGAGCGCCCCGGCCAGGGAGCCGGTCACGCTTCCCAGCCCCCCGATGATGACCACGATGAACGCGAACAGGAGATAGGTGGAGCCCATGTCCGGGTAGACCTGCAGGCTGAACAGGGCGATGGACACGCCGCCCAGAGCGGCCAGGCCCGCCCCGGCCGCGAACACGCCCGTGAAGAGCCGAAAGATGTTGTGCCCCATGGCCTGGACCATCTCCCGGTTCTCCACGCCGGCTCGAACGATGGTCCCGATCCGGGTCCGCTTGAGCACGAGCTGCAGGGCCGTGTAGACCGCCAGCCCGAGCAGGATGGCGATCACGGGGTAGCGGAGGACGATGACGTCCATCACGTCCCAGTTGCCCTGAAACGTGGCGGGAACGGGCATGACCTCGTCGTTGGGCCCCCAGAGCACCCGGATCAGCTCCACGAGCACGATGGTGGCCCCGAAGGTGATGAGGATCTGAAAGAGGTGGGACCCGTAGACACGGCGAACGATCAGCTTCTCGAGGACGACCCCCAGGAGGCCCACCACCCCCACCGCGGCCGCGATCGCCGTGACAAAGGCCAGGAGGTTCAGCGGGACTGAGTCGACCGAAACCCATGCACCCATGAGGCGAAACGCGGAGAACCCCACGTAGGCCCCCCAGGCGAAGAGTGCGCCGTGGGCGAAGTTGATGACGTCCATGAGCCCGAAGATCAGGCTGAGCCCGGATGCCACGAGAAAGAGCAGCATGCCCATGGCGATGCCGGCCGTGGTCAGGGTCAGGTAGATCTTCGGCGGAATGGCCAGGACGGGAAGAAGAAAGATCACCAGGATCGCCCCGACGATGATCCCGCGGATGTGCCCCTCTGAAAGCCGGTCCGCCATGAAAAGCCGTTCCTTTCGCTCAAGCCTCCGATGCTCTCGAGATGCCGAGGTGCTTCTGCTTCATGTCCTCGTCCCGGACCAAGTCGTCCATGAGCCCCGAGTGGACCTGCACGCCGTCGTCCAGGATGTAGTACCGGTCCCCCACGCTGCTGGCCATGTGGAAGTTCTGCTCCACCAGGACCACGACGCTTCGTTCCTTGATCCGGTTGATCGCCTCGATCAGGGACTCCACGACGATGGGGGCGAGCCCCTTGGACGGCTCGTCGATGAGCAGCAGAACGGTGTCGTTGACCATGGCCCTTATCGTCGGATTACGGAGAAATCTTTTGGGAGGCTGACAAA
>CAYYVD010000215.1:8400-8762 GCA_964475045.1 uncultured Desulfobacterales bacterium
ATCTGCTTCTGACCGCCGCTGAGGTTTCCCGCCTTGGTGGCCCAGGATCGTCGAAGGTCCTCGAACATGTCGAGGATCCACTCCAGCCTCGTGGCTGTGGCCACGTCCTCGCGCAGCATGGCCACGCGCATGTTCTCCTCCACGGTGAGCGTGGTGAAGATGCCCATGTTCTCCGGGACGAACCCCAGCCCCATTCGTGCAATCTGATAGGGCCGCCTGTCCTGGATGTCCGCGCCTTGGAACCGGATCCTGCCTCGCGCGCATGGAAGAAGGCCCATCACCGTCCTGAGCGCCGTGCTCTTGCCGGCGCCGTTCCGCCCGATCAGGACCGTCACCGCGTCCCCTGCGGCCTCGAAGGAGAG
>CAYYVD010000216.1:0-8755 GCA_964475045.1 uncultured Desulfobacterales bacterium
GGCAAACACTCAGCCCCCAACGGCCACCTGCCTCTTCAACCTCGATTGGGGATGCTGGTCAAAAACTCAGTTTTCGACAGAAAACTTAGTTTTTTACCAGCGTCCCCGATGCACAGAAAACTTAGTTTTTTACCAGCGTCCCCGATGCAACGCCGATGCAACCTCCCCTGAGTAACGCAAACCCCCAAAACCACTTCGGAGCCTCTCGGGGTTCGGTCAGGCGTAGGCCCCCTTGTGCCGCTTCTTGCGCTCGGCCTTCTTCTTCCGCTTTCCGTCCTCGCCGTAGTAGTAGTAGTAGTACTGGTAGTAGTAGTACCCCTCCTTGCCCATGCTCACGCCATTGAGGATGACCCCGAGGATGTGCGCGCCCACGGTCTTGAGCTGTCCGATGCCGTTCTGCACGATCTCCCGGGGCGTCTCGGCCGCCCGCACCACCACGATCACGCCGTCGGCATACTTGGAGAGCACCACCGCGTCGGTCACCGCGGTGATGGGCGGGGAGTCGATGAGGATGTGCTGGTAGGTGGGACGGAGCACCTCCAGGAGCTTGGCCATGCGCTTGGACCCGAGAATCTCGGAGGGGTTGGGCGGAATGGGGCCGCAGGGGATGACGTCCAGGTTGGGCACCCCGGACTCCATAATGGCCTCCTTGACGTTGCTCTCGCCCACCAGGATGTTGCTCATACCCCGGTCCCGGGGGATGCCGAAGAGGTTGTGCACCCGGGGCTTCCGCATGTCGCAGTCGAGGAGGATCACCCGGTTTCCGCTCTGGGCCATGGTGACCGCCAGGTTGGTGATGGAGAGGGTCTTGCCCTCCTGGGGGCCGGCGCTGGTGGTCAGGATGGTCTGGGGCGGGTGGTCGGCCGAGCTGAAGAGGATGCTCGTTCGAATGCCCCGGTAGGCCTCGCTGGAGGTGGCCTTGGAGGCGTGGAGGGTCACCAGCTCGGGCGCCGCGTCGGGGTAGTCGTCGCCGGCCTCGTGGGACATGACCGGCACGGGCCCCAGGTAGGGCACCCCCAGGTAGCGCTTGACGTCGTCCGGAAGCTTCACCGTGTTGTCCAGGTACTCGAAGAAGAAGGCCAGGCCCACCCCCAGGAACAGGCCCACCACCATGGCGAGCAGCACGTTGAGCTTCTTGCGGGGCTTCACCGGGAACCGGGGCGTCTCGGCCTTGTCCACGATGCGGATGTTGCTGGTCTTCATGTCCTCGCTGAGCTGGGTCTCCTTGAACCGGTTGATGAGGAGGTCGTACATCTGCCGGGCGCTCTCGGCCTGCCGCCGCAGCACGGTGTACTCCACGGCCTTCTGGTTGAGGTCCAGGCTCTCCTGCTTCTGCCGTCCCAGGGCGGCCCGAAGCGAGCGCTCGCGGGCCAGGGCCACCTGGTACTCGTTGCGAAGCGAGCTCACGATGCGGTTGATCTCCTGGCGCTTGCGGTTCTCCAGGGTGTCCAGCTCGCTCTTGATGGCGATGATTCGGGGGTGCTTCTGTCCGTACTTCTCGGAGAGCTCGCTCAGGCGCTTGAAGAGCTCCACCTCCATCTTCTTGATCTCGCGGATGAGCTCGCTGTTCACCACCTCGGAGACCGAGTCCAGCATGTCCGGGTTGCCCTCCAGGGCCTTGGCCTGGCGGTAGCGGGTCTCGGCCTCCACCCGCTGGCTCTCGGCATCCACCAGCTGCTCGTTGAGCTTGGCGAGCTTCTGGGCGGTGATCTGCTCGGTGTCGCTGGAGAAATCCGTGATGATCCCGTGCTTCTCCTTGTACCGCAGGAGGGCCTGCTCGGCCGTTTCCACCTTCTGGCGCTCGTCCTCGATCCGCTCATGAAGCCAGGAGACCGCGTCCTGCACGGCCTCGAGCTTGGTCTCCAGGTTCTTCTCGATGTAGACCCGGGCGATGGTGTTGGCGATCTGGGTGGCGAGGAGCGGGTCCTTGGCCTGAAACCGAATGTCCACCAGGCGGCTGTTGCGAATGGGGTCCACCGTGAGCCTTCCCGCGAACTGGTCCAGGACCTTGGCGTCCCCTTCCAGGGCCTCCACGGGCGGCTCGTTCTCCCGGGTGCGCAGGAGCGAGGTGAGCGACTCCTTCCATCCGTTGACCGTCTCCTGCACGGTCCGCTTCCACCGGGAGAGGAAGTCGTCGGCCGGATCCGGGTTGAACTCCTGGGTGTCCTCCAGCTGGAGCTTCTCCACCACGTTCCGGGCCACGGTGCGGCTCTCGATGATCTTGTACTGGGTCTGGTAGTAGTCGGTCCCGGACGCATCCACCGCCATGACCTCGTCGATGGACATGACGTTCGGGTTCTCCTTCTCGATGATCAACCGCGTGGAGGACTCGTAGATGGGGGTGGCGCTGAACGAGTAGATGGTCACCGTCAGCACGATCAGCGCAAACACCGCCAGGATGGTCCACTTGCGCTTCCTGAGGACCCGGAGATAGTCGCGAAGGTCGATCTCTTCCTCGTTGTGCTCTTGGGGCTGGTTGTTCACGTCCATAAGAGAATGTCCGTCCCTGAACGAAATGGGGTTGCTGCCGGGCTTCCAGTGCAGAAAGGAGCCTTTTTGCCGGGATCCGTGAAGATCAAGCGGGGCCGCAGAAGGCGGACCCTCTCATACGCCGCACGAGGGACCTCGCTGATCGACCGTGGAAGGTGCAAGCCGGGACCCCCGCCCGAAGGGTGGGGGTCCCGGCGAAGCGCGGGCAAGAACGGCCCTTTTCCGCCTGACACCTAGAAAAAGCTCTCCGGGACCACGATGACATCGCCGGCCTTGATGACCACGTCCTGAATCCGCTGGCCGCCCTTGGTGATGGCGTCCACCTGGACCTCGATCACCTTCTCCTGCCCGTCCTCCACGCGAATGATCCGGGTCTTGTTCCGCTCCGCGATCTTGGTGAACCCGCCGGCCATCCCGATGGCCTCCACCAGGGAGATCTCGTCCTCGGGCAGCATGTAGGAGCCCGGGGTGTTCACCTCCCCCATGATGTAGAAGTACTCGGGCGGCGCGATGTAGATGGTGTCCTTGTCCGAAAGATAAATATTGGCGTACTGGTCCCCGCGCTTCATCAAGGCTTCGAGGTCCACCTGAATGGCCACCTTGGACTCCCGGGGCGTGTCCGCGTGGACGGTCCGCACCACCGTGGCCCGCTTGCTCCGCTGCTCCCCCTCGAGCCCCCCGGCCTTGGAGATGGCGTCCAGGAGCCGCTCCTGGGCCTGAAGCGCGTAGCTCCCGGGTTCCTCCACGGACCCCAGCACCAGGTAGCGCTTGCTCTCGAAGGACTTGACCATCACCGCCACGTGGGCGTCCAGCAGGTACTGCTGCTCGGCGAGCTTTCCGGAGATGAGGGCTTCGATCTCCGAGGTGGTCATGCCGTCCACCTGGAGCCGTCCGATCAGGGGAAAGGAGATGTAGCCGTCCCCGGAGACCCGCACCGCCTCCCGGGTCAGGTCCTCCTCCTCGTAGACCAGGATGCTCAGGACGTCGAACCCCCCCACCTTGTAGTCCTTGGCCCGGGCCGCGGACTCCGGGTACCGGGCCTGGTACTCGGCGATGGACAGGGTCGGGGTGTGCTTGAGCTCCTTGTCCAGGGAGGGGTCGACCCCCCGGCCCTCCTCGGTCTCCTTGCGGATCTCCTCCAGCTGGGCCCGCTGCTCCTCCTTGAGCATGCGCTCCTTGGCCCCCTCCACGTTCATGACCTTCACCACATCGCCCGAGGGGGTCACGCACCCCGCCAACAGCAACACCAGTCCCATGACCAAAAGCCGCGGGCTCCGTACGAGATTCGACGATCTCCTCATATCCTCACCTCTCGTGGGCGCTCGAGAACGCCGTGGTTTTCGACGAACTCCTGTTCTAAACGGGTTTCTCGCAAAAATCAAGCCCGGTTTCACCCAACAAAAAAGGGCCGGTCGCGGCCCTTTTCTGGTTCTACCCGTTGTGTGCGTAGGTGCGCCCAGCGCACGCGGTTCCTAGTACTTGGCCCTCAGGAACACCCAGACGCGGTTCCTGGTGAAGTCGTTCGCGTCGTAATTGGACTCCTTCTTCATCCAGCCGTAGCCCAACCCCGCCTTGATCCACTCCTGCACCAGGTACTCGAGGGAGATGTTGGCATTGTAGTTGTCGTCCTCGCGGGGGTCCGCCAGGGGCAGGTTGTAGTCGTTGAGGGAGTAGGACACGTCGGCCTTGGCGAAGATCTTGTGGGTCAAGCCCTGCACGATGCCCGCCCGGAACAGGGTGTCCTCGAAGGACTCGGTGCTGGTGGCGCCCGTGGTCCGCACGGCTCGGATGATGCCGAAGTTCAGCTTGGTGGTCTCCCGCATGTTGTACTGGACGTTGGTCCGCGCCACCCAGGTGTCGTTCGCGTCGTACTGGTTGCCGAAAAGGTCCCGATCGTTCTCGAAGTCGTACCAGCTGTAACCGAAGCCCACCTCGCCGCTCAGCTTGGCCCCCGTGTCCCAGGTGAGACCCGCCATCACCTCGCTCCAGTCCCGGTCCGCGTCGTTCTGATCGGTAAGCCCGGAGCCCACAGGATGGGTGAAGTAGTCCTGCTCCCCGTAGAAGTACCGCAGGAAGGCCCAGGTCTTGGGCATGACCAGCATCTGAAGCCCGGCCCCGAACTCCTGAATGTCGTAGTCCTGGGTGGAGTCGACCTCCAGCTCGTAGTTCTGTTTGTAGTAGTTGTACCGGCCGATGACGCGGAACCGCCGGCTGAACTCGTAACCCAAGGCTGTCTTCAGGTCGTTGTTCCAGCGCTGGGTCTTGGGCCGGCCCAGGGCGAACTGGTCCGGGGAGCCAAAGGGGTCCTCCGCGTCCGTGTACCGCTCGGCGAGCTGAAACATCACCCCGCTTGGGGCCTTGTACCGGACGTTGAGGAACCCGCTGTGGTTCTGCCAGTCGTTCTGGTCGTCGTCCGCATAGTACATCAGGACGCCGCTGTACCCGAACTGAATGTTCCCCCGCCCGGGAATCCCATAATCAAAGGTCAGGCCGGGCCGAATCTCGGTGAGCCAGTCCGACTCCTCCTGCTCGTTGAGCTGATTGGTCCCGTTGCCGAGGTAGATGTTGTCGTCATACACCTCGAACACGGTCAGCTCGGGGATCACCTTCATCTTCCCGACCTGGATCTTTCCCCCCGCCATCTGACCGTAAGGGATGGGGACCTTCGCGTCCTGCGACCAAACGGCCCCCGGGACAAGCATCAAGCTGCATATCATCCATCCAATCAGAATCCCTTTCTTCATTGCCGGCTCCTTGTCCTGATCCCTATTGATCGATGAATCATGCCTCGTGTTCCAGTCGATCCGGACCTATCCCTACGAGGACGGGCTTACCGTGGTCTCCTCCGACGAGGTCGTGGTCGTGGTCGTCGAGCTCGTGGTGGTCGTGGTGGTGGTGGTGGTCACCTCCTCGGTCGTCGTAACCTCCTCCGTGGTGGCCTCCTCGGTGGTGGCCTCCTCCGTGGTGGCCTCCTCCGTGGTCTCCGCCGTGGTGGCCTCAGCGGTGGTCACCACCTGCTCGACGGCCTCCTTGGACTGATCGGACTTCGTTTTCGCCTCTTCGGCCGCCTGCTGGGCATTCTCGTTGGCCTGATCCAGGGCGGCGTCATTGCCCTCGTCCGCAGCCTCGTTGGCCTCCTCGGCCGCCTGCTGGGCCTCCTGGGCCGCCGCCTCGGCCTCCTGGGCCGCCTGCTCGGCCTGCTCGGCGGCCTCCCGCGCCTGCTCGGCCTTCTCCGTGTCGCCCTCGGCCTCGGCCTCCGCCGCCGCTTGCTCGGCGGCCTCCTCGGCCTCCCTGGCCTCGATGGCGGCCTCCTCGGCCTCAACCGCCGCCTCGTTCGCCTCAACGGCCTTCTCGGCGCGCTCGGCGTCCTGCCGAACCTCCTCGTCCGCGTTCTTCTTCAGCTCCTGAGCCGCCTGCTTGGCCACCTGCAACGCCTGCTTGCGGGCCTGCACCTGGGCCTTCGGATCGTCGCCCGCGGCCTGGGCCGCATTGTAGGCCTGCTCCATGGCCTGGTACACCGCGTTCTTCTGCGCGGCGTCAATGCCCGGATCATCGAAGAACTGCCGCAGCACCTGGCCGGTGACCTCGGCGTCGCCGCTGTACATGTTCAGGTAGCTGTTGAGGTTGTCGTACCCCAAGTCCCCGTCCGACCCTCGCAGGCCGGCGACCGCCGTGGGGGTCTGGAGGTAGTTCTTGCGGTCCGAGGAGCCGCTCTTGAACCAGAGCTTGCCCACGAAGCAGGTGATTCGGCGCACGGCCTTCTTGGTCTTGAAGACCCACCACCCGCTCTCCTCCTGTCGCTCCTGGACCATGGTGGTGGTAAAGGGCCGGACCTTCATGACGGCCCCGTCCGTAAAGGTGATCTCCACGGTCCCGTCCTCGGTCTGAAGGCGGTCCCGGTGGTTCAACACCATGCCTTCCCGTGTGACGTCCCGCACGGCGGTTCCGGTCTGGATGACGACCTTTCCCTGATAGGCGGTGATCTTGGCCACAGGCTTGGCCGCATCAGCCGGGGTGCTCACGAGCGCAAGCCCTGCGCACAGCGCGACGAGTGTGAGGATCAACGGGAGCCTACGACACATGGCGTTCCTCCTTGAAGCGTGCAAATGGGCGGGAAGACCGGCCCTCCAAGTCCCCCAGAATGCTCTGGAAAGGACCGGAAGGCGTCACTCAGAGAATACCGTTTACAAATGCTGATCCGAAGGGTATAAGACGAACAAGCCCTCGTCAAGGAAAATTTGTATCCCTGTTCAACTTTTTTTTCAACAAAACTCACTAACACCTTCACAACAGGGCAGAACCCTGCGCTTTTCTCTTGCGCATTTTCTCCCTTCCACCCTCAAATCCGTCAGGAGCGACCATGCGAAGACAGGCCGTCACCGTCGTCATCCCCACGCTGAACGAGGCCGCCACCCTTTCGGACGTGGTCCGGGGCGTGCGCCCCCATGCCGACGACCTCCTCGTGGTGGACGGCCGCTCCCCGGACGGCACCGCGGATCTGGCCCGCAGCCTCGGCTGCCGCGTGGTCTTCGACCACGGCAAGGGCAAGGGCGAGGCCCTTCGCACCGCCATGGACCACGTCCACACCCCCGTCACGGTCTTCATCGACGCGGACGGCTCCCACGACCCGGCCGACATCCCCAAGCTGATCGAGCCCATTCAGGAAGGCCGGGCCGACCACGTCTCCGGCTCCCGCCTGATCGGCGGCTCCTCCGAGCTCCACGGCGGCTTCGACGAGTGCCTCCGCCTGATGGGGAGCTCCTTCATCACGGCCTGCATCAACCACCGCTTCCGCGTCCGCCTCTCCGAGAGCCAGAACGGCTTTCGCGCCATTCGCACCGACGTCCTCCGCGACCTGGGTCTTCGAGAAGACATCACCACCATCGAGCAGGAGATGATCATGAAGACCCTCAAGAAGGGCTATCGCATGGCCGAGGTGCCGACCCACGAGCACGTCCGCAAGGCCGGCTACTCCAAGATTCGGGTGCACAAGGTGGCGTTCCGGTACGTTTTTACCTTAATCAAGTACCTGTATTTTTAGGGGCGTTGCAAGCTGCAAGTTACAGGTTGCAGGTAATGGCAAAAGCAAAATCGTTGCAGGTGAACACCAAAACCGTTACAAGTTACAGGTAAAGTCAAAACTGTTACAGGTAATATCCAAGGCCAAGTGACAAGTCGTGTGCAATAGTCAGCAATCACCATGGTGCGGATTTGAGCTACAAGGATCTCAGAATCCATCAGGAGGCTCAGCGCCTGGCCATCGCAGTGCACCACATGAGCCTTCAGCTGCCCAGGCACGAGATGTTCGAGCAAGGCAGCCAGATCAGACGATCCGCCAAGAGCGTTCCAGCCTGTATCGTCGAAGGCTTCGGAAGACGAGAGTACAAGCAGGACTACATCAAGTTTCTGATCTATGCTCAGGCATCCAGCGACGAAACCAAGGAGCACCTGGAGATCCTCTTCGATACCGGATCCCTCAATGACGAGAAGCAGTATCGCCAACTACTCGAAGGCTACGAACAGCTCGGCAGAAGCCTACACATGTTCATCAAATCCCTCAGGAGCTGAACCTGAAACGGTTTTGCCCTCACCTGAAACCTGCAACCTGAAACGGTTTTGTCTTTACCTGTAACCTGCAACTTGAAACTTGAAACGGTCTTGGGGTTCACCTGAAACCTGCTACTTGCAACTTGCAACTGTTCCCAACATGCGACCAAGATGAAAATATACTTACTCAACCCCCCCGGCCCCGACAACACCAGCTTCACCCGCGAGGGCCGCTGCACCCAGCACGCCGGCGTCTGGGGCACCCCCTGGCCGCCCCTCACCCTGGCGACCGCCGCCGCCCTCCTCGAGCAATCCGGCCAACGGGTCCGCCTCCTCGACGCCGCGGTCCCGCCCCGCACCTGGGCCCAGCTGGAGGCCGACCTCACGGCCTTTGCCCCGGACCTCGTGGCCTGGTCCACGGGCACCCCCACCCTGGCCCACGACCTCTCCCTGGGGGAGCGCCTTCGCACCCTCCTTCCCCGCGCCTTCGCCTGCGTCCTGGGGACCCACGTCTCGGCCCTCCCCGAGGAGGCCCTTCGCGCCCCGGGGATTCACGCGGTGGTTCGAGGCGAGCCCGAAGGCCCCCTGGCCGCCCTGGCCGCTCGAGGCGCCGGCGATCTCGCCTCCATTCCCGGGCTCTCCTTTCGCGACCCCGAGACCGGCCGCATCGCCCACACCCCCCCGGCGGCACCCCTCGCCCCGGCGCGCATTCCGGCCC